>CAXBHG010000016.1:0-26806 GCA_963975385.1 uncultured Brevundimonas sp. | reverse complement strand
GACTTTAAGAGCCATGGTATTCCTCGTGAGCGCGAGCCTTTAGCCGGTCGCGGTCGGTTTGTCAGGTTCGCGCTTGCAGCGAGGGTCAGTGTTTTTTGGCGGGGGCCGTCGCCGGGGCGGCCGGTTCCGGCTGGCGGACCTCGGCCTGGACAGTCATGGCCGGTGATTTCTCGAAGCCCAGGCTAAGGGCGACGGTCTGGCCCGCGACCAGCGGGGCGGTCAGGCCGACCAGCATCAGGTGTTCGCCACCGGGTGCAAGGGTCACGGCCTGTTCGGCGGGCAGGGGCAGGCCTTCGGCCAGTTCGCTCATCCGCATGACGTCGTTTTCCATCGTCATGGTGTGGATCTGGGTGGCGGTCGAGACGGGCGTCGCCACGCCGGTCAGCCGGTCACCGGCCGAGGACCGCAGGGTCAGGTAGCAGGCCCCGGTCCGGGCCCCGTTCGGGGTCGGTCGGCACCAGGCACCGGTCGCGGTGATGACGTTGCGGGTGCCGTCGGTATCGACGGTGGTCTTGGTCGCGACCGGCTCCCCCGGCTGGCAGGCGGCGAGGCCGGCGAGGGCGAGGGTGGCGAGCAGAAAACGCGTCATGGCAATACTCCTTCCGGTCCCCCGCGAGGGCACCGACCTACGGTCCGGATGACGCTCCTGGGCGGCATGCCGGATAACAGATTCAACTCACCCTGAACCTAGACGATGGCGGCCATAAGGACGATGCCCCGGGCGGGTGTTTTCTTGTCGCGGCGGGCGGCGGGTTCAGCCGTCGCGCGCGGCCTGGCGCGGACTGAATTTCGGGGCCGGGGCCAGGCGCATCACCTCGCCCTGGTAGCGTTCGTCGTCACCGGCGGCGGCAAAGGGCAGGGCGTCGGCCACCGCGTTCAGCAGGGCCTCCAGCCAGGACTGTTCAGCCTTGTGAAAATCGCCCAGCACATGGGGCATGACCAGATGACTCTCGCCCGGATGGCCGATGCCGAGGCGGGCGCGCCGGAAGTCGGCCCCGAGGTGGCTGATCAGCGAGCGGACACCGTTCTGGCCGGCCGCGCCGCCGCCGGTCTTCATGCGGAACCGTCCGGGGGCCAGGTCGATCTCGTCGTGGAAGACGATGATGTCCGACGGCGGGATCTTGTAGAAGCGGGCGGCCTCGCCGACGGCCCGGCCGCTCTCGTTCATGAAGGTCTGGGGCTTCATCAGCAGGGCCCGGACCGGGCCGGCGGGGGTGGCGATCTCGCCCTCGCTGACGATCGACTGGAATTTGGCCCGCTCCGGGCCGAATTTCCAGCGCCGGGCGATGGCGTCGACGGCCATGAAGCCGATGTTGTGGCGGTTGTTCTGGTATCGGGGGCCCGGATTGCCGAGCCCGGCCAGGATGATCATCGCTCAGCTCCGGAAACGGAAACGGCCCACTCCAGCAAGGGAATGGGCCGCTCCATAACAGTCAATCGCGGGGCGATCAGTCTTCCGACGTTTCGCCTTCGGCAGCTTCGACCTCGCCGCCCTGGGCGGTGGCCGGAACCTCGACGGATTCGGCTTCAGCGGCCTCGGCGTCGGCGGCCTGGTCGGCGGCTTCGGACATGGCGGCCGAGGAGACCTTGATCGCGGCGATCATGAAGTCACGGTCGGTGATGGTCGGCTCGACGCCCTTGGGCAGTTTGATGTCCGAGATACGGATCGAGTCGCCCAGCTTGTGGTTGGCCAGGTCGACCGTCAGGTCTTCCGGAATGTGGTCGGCGCGGACCGAGATTTCGACCGTGTGACGGACGATTTCCAGCGAACCGCCCTGACGGAAGGCCTCGCACTGGTCCTGGTTGATGAAATGCACCGGCACTTCGATCTTGATGATCTGTTTTTCGCTGACGCGCATCAGGTCGAAATGCAGCGGGCGATCCGAGACCGGATCGAACTGCACCGCCTTGGCGATGACGGGCTGGCGCTCGTCGCCGTACTTCAGCGTGACCAGGTGGCCCAGCAGCTTGCCGGTGTAGAGGGACTTGCGGAAGTCCTTCTCGTTCACCGAGATCGAAACGGGGGCCTTGTCGCCACCGTACAGGATTCCCGGCACTCCGCCGGTACGACGCACGGCGCGGGCGCCGCCGGTGCCCACGCCTTCACGGACGTCGACGTTCAGGATGATCTCGGCCATCTGGCTCGCCTCAATAACACAAACGCCGCGGGGCTGGCCCGCGCGGCGGGGTCTTGGACCCTCGAATTCAAGAGCGCGGGTCATTACACGCTCATGGGCAGCTACGCAACCGCTCGTGCGCGACAGAGTCGCCAACGGCCGATGCGCGGCGATGAAGTCCTAGCGGGACGCGCTCTGAATCGCGCTGACCGAAGCGGCGGCGGCGGCGGCCGCGACCGGCGACGAAGTCCCGCCCGCACCGGCCACAGCCGTGTCCGGAACCGGCGTCACCCGCGGGACCGGCGTGACATTGCTGGCTGTGCAGGTGGCGAGATCGCGCATGATGTGGCGGCCGACGCAGAAGATGTCCTCATAGCTGGGGCGCGAGGCCGCCAGGCACTGGAACAGCATCAGCTTGGACATGTTCAGGCAGAATTCGCTGTTCGATTCGACGACCAGGGCCTCGGTATTGGCGCGGGCGTCGTCACCGCCGGCCCCCAGGGCCGCCAGGGCGGCGATGGCCAGCGAGTTGACCACGGCGGGTGTATAGGGCGGTCCGGCCGTCGGGGCCGTCAGCGACAGGCCGGTCCCGGCATTGGCGGCGGCGAACAGCCGGGCCGACTCCTCGCCCGACGGCAGCATCTGGACCGCCGACAGGCTCTTGGCGCTTTCGAGGCGATCCTCGCGATGCTGGATATGGACCGAGGCCCAGCGACGGCGGGGGTCGCTGCGGCCCTGGATGGTGTAGGCGTCTTCCTCGACCGCATTGGCGATGGTCATCAGGGCGTCGGCATCCTTGCCGATCACCGAGACGATCAGGCCGGCGGCGGCATCGGCCCCCGGCAGGGTGGCGGCATAGGCAGGGTCGGCGATGATCCGCTCGACCATCATCTGACGCTGGGTCGCATCGACGCCGAAGGTGCGCACGCCGGAGACGAATTCCGGCGACTGCAGGGCCAGGATCGAACCGTAGGCGATCATGCCGCGCGACAGCTGGGCCGGCTCATAGGCGGCACCGCGCCGGATGGCGGCCTGGATCGACTCTGCGTCGGGGAAGCCGGCCTGGATCGAGCCGACCTCGCGGATGAAGGTGACATAGATGGAGGCCGCCTCGGCGACACCCTCGTTCAGGGTCACTTCGGGCGGCGGCGGCGGCGGCGGCGCGACCGGCTCGGGCTCGGGCGTGGCGCAGCTGGCGAGAAGGACGGTTGCGGCAACGGCCGCGATCGACAGACCGGAACGCACAGAGGTCTGGAACATAGGCATGAAACCCCACGTAAAAGCGCAACGCCGGTGGAAACCGGCATTCTGTTGGCCTGTATAACGCGGCCGGAGGGGTTTTCCGACCGTTAATCGAAGAGTTTGGACACCGATTCCTCATTGGCGATGCGCCGGATGGCCTCGCCGATCAACGGGGCCACGGACACGCTGCGGATCTTGTCGCAGGTCAAAACTTCGTGGGGTTGTTCGATGGAGTCGGTGATGACCAGCTCCTTGAGCGGGCCGTCGGTGACGCGTTTGACGGCCGGGCCCGAGAGAACGCCGTGGCTGATATAGGCCGAGACCGACTCCGCGCCACGATCCATCAGGGCCTGGGCGGCATTGACCAGGGTGCCGCCGGAATCGACGATGTCGTCGAACAGGATGCAGCGCCGGCCCTCGACGTCACCGATGATGTTCATGACCTCGCTCTCGCCCGCCTTGGCGCGGCGCTTGTCGACGATGGCCAGGTCGGCGTCGAGCCGCTTGGCCAAGGACCGGGCCCGCACCACCCCGCCGACGTCGGGCGAGACGATCATCAGTTCGTCGCTTTTGGGGTAGTGGTCCTTGATGTCGCGGGCCAGCACCGGCGTGGCCAGCAGATTGTCGGTCGGAATGTCGAAGAAGCCCTGGATCTGACCGGCGTGCAGATCCATGGTCAGGACCCGGTCGGCCCCGGCGCGGGTGATCAGATTGGCGACCAGCTTGGCCGAGATCGGGGTGCGACCGCCGGTCTTCCGGTCCTGCCGGGCATAGCCGAAATAGGGCATGACCGCCGTGATCCGCCTGGCCGAGGCCCGCACAAGGGCGTCGGTGATGATCAGCAGCTCCATCAGATTGTCGTTGGCCGGATAGCTGGTCGACTGGACGATGAAGACGTCCTCGCCGCGGACGTTCTCCTCGATGATTGCGAAGACCTCATTGTCGGCGAAGCGTTTCACCTGGGCCTTGGTCAGGGGCATGTCGAGGTGGGTGGCTATCGCCTGGGACAGTGTCCGGTTCGAATTGCCTGCAAGCAGCTTCATCGCCGGTCATCCTTTTGCCGTCATCAAACCGCCAGATCAGGTGGCGCTTTCAAGCGCGCTTCTTATCAGGGGACAGCCTCGCTTCAAGGCGCGGCGACGCAATATCTTCAATTTGCGTGCGCATTGGCGTCATCCTGTCGCTGGTGTAGAGGTCTCGCTGTGTTTCCGGGACGCCGTGTTGGGCGCGCCCGCGTCGGCATGTCATGAGGTCGCCCTTGCCTGCTTCGAAGTTTCGTACCGGTCTGATCATCACGACCGCCGCCCTGTCGGTTCTGGCCGTCAGCGCCTGCTCCGGCACCAATAAGCGGCCCCGGCTCGCCTATGAGGAACGGCCGGTCGAGCTGCTGTACAATACGGGCTACGAGCGGCTGCAGCGTGAGCGCTGGAGCGACGCGATCGACTATTTCCAGGAGGTCGAGCGTCAGCACCCGTATTCGGAGTGGTCGCGTCGCGCGATCCTGATGCAGATCTACGCCTATTATCAGAACAACAATTATCCCGAGGCGATCGCCGCCTCTGACCGGTTCATCCAGCTGTTCCCGGGCAATCCGTCGGCGGCCTATGCCTTCTATATGAAGGCGGTCTGCAATTTCGAGCAGATCACCGATGTCGGCCGCGACCAGGGTTTTGCCGAACATGCGCTGCTGGGCCTGCGCGACGTGGCCCGCCGCTATCCGGGGACCGCCTATGCCATCGACGCCACCGTCAAGATCGACATGGTCAATGACCAGCTGGCGGGCAAGGAAATGGCGATCGGCCGCTATTACCAGCGCGGCAGCCAGCCGCTGGCGGCGATCAACCGCTACAAGACGGTGATCGACAACCAGGATTTCCAGCGCACCTCGCACACCCCCGAGGCCCTGTACCGTCTGGTCGAGGTCTATCTGAGCATCGGGCTCAAGGACGAGGCGGTGCGCAACGGGGCGGTGCTGGGCTTCAACTATCCGGGCAGCCCCTGGTATGCTGAGGCCCATGCCCTGCTGACCGAACAGGGCCAGCGCCCCGAGGTGGCCCCCGAGGGGCAGCGTGAAAGCTGGCTGCGCCGGATCATTCCGGGCTGAGGCTGACGGCCGGTGATCCCGCAATCCGGTGCGCGTCTTGACGCGCCCGGAGGCCGGTTTTCGTGGCTAGTATAGCGAAAGCCACGAATCATCCCGCCATGCTGACCGCCCTGACCATTCGCGACATCGTCCTGATCGACGCGCTCCATCTCGAGGTGGAGGCGGGCCTGACCGTGCTGACCGGCGAGACCGGGGCCGGCAAGTCGATCATCCTCGATGCCCTGGGTCTGGCCCTGGGCGGGCGCGGCGATGCGGGTCTGGTGCGCGAGGGGGCCAGACAGGCGGTGGCCACGGCCGTGTTCTCGGCCCCCGACGATCCCGAACTGATCGCCCTGATCGCCGAGCGTGGCTTCGAGGTGGCGGCAGGTGAGGAGCTGATCCTGCGCCGTATCCTGTCGAGCGACGGGCGCAGCCGGGCCTTCATCAATGACCAGCCGGCCGGGGTCACGGCCCTGCGCGAGATCGGCCAGGCCCTGGTCGAGGTGCACGGCCAGCACGAGACCGTCGGTCTGCTGGACTGGAAGACCCACCGGGCCCTGCTGGACACCTATGGCGGACTGGCCCCGCAGCTGGCCGATGTGGCGCGGGCGGCCGAGACGCTGAAGGCGGCGACGACCCGTCTGGCGGATCTGCGCGCCGCCGCCGCCGAGGCCGCGGCCCAGGCCGAGGACCTGGCCCTGAACCTGGCCGATCTGGACGCGCTGGACCCCCGGGCCGAGGAAGAGACCGAACTGGCCGGGGAGCGGGCCATTCTGGGCGCCGCCGAAAAGGCCCTGGCCGACCTGTCGGACGCCCGCACCGCCCTGGGCGGGGACAAGCTGAGCCAGAAGCTGTCGTCGGCCCTGCGTGCGGTCGAGCATGCGCGCCAGCGGGCCCTGCAGGCCGGGGCGGAAGAGGATCACCCGGTGATCGCCCGGCTGCTGGCCGCGGCCGAGGCGATTGACCGCACCCTGGTCGAGGCGGTGGAAGCCATCGCCGAGGTTGACGCCGCCGCCGCCGCCTTTGATTTCGAGCCCGGACGTCTGGACAAGGCCGAGGAGCGGTTGTTCGCCCTGCGCGCCGCGGCCCGCAAGCTGAACACCAGTGTCGAGATGCTGCCGGTGCTGCGCGGCCGGTTCCGCGACCAGCTGCGGCTGATCGAGGACGGGGCCGAGGCCCTGACCGAGGCGGAGCGGGCCACCAGCGAGGCGCGCGAGGCCTATGACGTGGCCGCCGCCTTCCTGAGCTCGGCGCGCGAGGCGGCGGGCGAACGGCTGGCCGCGGCGGTGATGGGCGAGCTGGGGCCGCTGAAGCTGGACCGGGCCCGGTTCCGCGTTGATTTCGAGCCGGTGGCCGAGGGGCGGCGCGGGCCGCAGGGCGTCGAGACCGTGCGCTTCCAGATCGCCACCAATGCCGGGACTCCGTTCGGACCGCTGGACGCCATCGCCTCGGGCGGGGAACTGGCCCGTTTCGCCCTGGCCATGAAGGCGGCCCTGGCCAGCCGCGCCGACCAGCGCCAGCCGGTGATGATCTTCGACGAGGTCGACCAGGGCGTCGGCGGGGCCGTGGCCGAGGCCGTGGGCCAGCGGCTGAAGCGGCTGTCGACCGGGGCCCAGGTGCTGGTGGTCACCCACAGTCCGCAGGTGGCGGCGCGCGGCCACGCCCACTGGAAGGTGCGCAAGGCCGACAGCGACGGCGTCACGACGACCACCATCGACACGCTGGATGACGACTCCCGCCAGGAAGAGATCGCCCGCATGCTGGCCGGGGCGACGATCACCGACGAGGCGCGGGCCGCGGCCAAGGTGCTGATCGGGTAGGGGGCGGCGTATCGTCTACGGCCCCCGGCGGTCGCTACGCCCCCAGGATCCAGCCTTCTTCGCTCTCAACCCGGGCGATCGTCCCCTCGTCCGTGCCCTTGGGCGGGGCGAAGGCGTGGGCGAGGGTGCCCTGGTCGTCCATTTTCGCGAAGGCCTCAGCGGCGGTGCGGACCTGGACCTGTTCCTTGAACTCGCCGGGGAGCGGGGTGGCCTCGAACAGGGCCGGCCAGACCTCGACCACCAGGGTCGACAGGGGATCGACGTCGTCAGCAGTCAGCTCACGCCAACCGGTGCCGAACGGCCAGACGGCGGCGGCGGCCCCGAGGCCCTCGACCAGACGACGCACCATCGGGATGCCGACCAGGGTCAGGCCGCCGACGGCTCCGGCCCCGTGCATCTGCCAGACCGCCTTGGGCTGCAGCTTGCCCCGGCGGGCGGCGATCTCGGTGGCGCGGTGTTCGGGGATGTCGGCCGATGATCCTGCGGGCGGCTTGGTCGTGGTCAGCCAGCGCTGGGCCTGAGAGGCGGGGGCCCCCCACATCGGCCAGGCGTTGTCGGTCATCAGCCGGTTGATCTTGGCCGCGACCTGATAGCGGTTGTTGGTGTTGTCGGCCTTGTCGACGACGTTGGCCGCGAGGAATTTCCACATCGCCGCCCACGGCGTGCCGGTCAGCTTCAGCCGCTCGGCCGTGCCGGTCGGGAAGCCCAGGTTGAAGTCGAACCCGACCAGGACCCGGTCACCGCGCTTGCGGTGGTCGGCCAGCAGGGAGGTGAGCAGTTTCTCGCCCTCGGCCCGGGTCGCGACATTGTGGGTCTCGCTGTACAGGCGGAAGCGGACGTCGCGCTTGGCCACGCCGATCCAGATCGACTGATCGCCCAGCTTCTTGCCTTCGGCGGCGGTCCAGTCAGCGATGATATAGGCGTCGAAAAGGCGGGCCACGGCGGGCTCCTCAGGAACTCGGAACAACGGGAGGGGCGGTTCTAGCGCCCCGGCGACCGGACCGGAAGGGCCGGGTTACGCATCAGGCCTTCAGCAGGGCATCCAGATGCGACAGCCAGCGTCGACCCAGCCGCATGGCCTCGGCCGGGGAGCCGGTCTGGACCGCCAGGGTGGCGTTCCACAGCGACAGTTCGAACTCGGGGTTGCGGGCGTCGGAGAACAGCAGGCGCAGCACCACGGTTTCGGCGTCGGGGGCCATCACGTCGAGGGTCTTGCGCACCTCGCCGCGCCGGATACGGGCCACGACATGACCATCGACGATGACCTCGCCGCCCTCGATCTCTTCAAAGCCATAGACCAGACCGTCGGCACCGCGGTTCCACAGGACGGCGATCTGGGCACCGTCGAAATCCAGTCCGGCGGCGCGGCCCTCGCCGGGGGACAGGGCCTCGGCCTCGGGCACGACGCCGAGCGACTTGAGCAGGGCCCGGCCGAGGCGGCGTCCGGGCTCCATCCACCAGGCCAGGGCCAGGACGGCGGTGGTCAGGGCCGCGGCGGCCAGGGCGAGCAGCAGGATGACCCGGAGGGCATCGGCCATGGCTCAGTCCTCCAGCTCGACCACCACGGGCACGTGGTCGCTGGGTTTGTCCATGTCGCGGGCCTCGCGATGGGTCTCGATGGCGCGGAAGCGGTCGGCGGCCTGGGGTGACAGAAGATGGAAGTCGATGCGGATGCCGTGGTCCCGCTGCCAGGCCCCGGCCTGGTAGTCCCAGAAGGTGTAGGTCCCCGGCGGCTGGTTGCCGAGCGCCCCGGCTTCGGACAGGCCGAGATGGTTCAGGGCGCGGAAGGCGGCGCGGCTTTCGGGCTGGAACAGGGCGTCATCGGTCCAGGCCTCGGGGTTGCGGGCGTCCGCCGGTGTGGGGATGACGTTGTAGTCACCGCACAGGGTGAAGGCCTCTTCCTGCGCGAGAAGGTCGCGGGCATGGGCGTTGAGCCGGTCGAACCAGGCCAGTTTGTAGTCGAATTTGGCGGTGCCGATCGGGTTGCCGTTGGGCAGGTAGATGCAGCCGACCCGGACGGGGCGGGGGCATTCGACCAGGGCTTCGATATAGCGGGCCTGTTCGAACTCGGCCTCGAAGCCCGAGGCGTCGTCGCCGGGCAGGCCACGGCGGAGGTCGGACAGCGGATATTTCGAGAGCAGGGCGACGCCGTTGTAGGATTTCTGCCCGTGGGTCTCGACGTTGTAGCCGAGGCTCTCAAAGGCCTCGCGCGGGAATTTCTCGTCCACGCATTTGATTTCCTGCAGGCAGGCGACGTCGGGCTTGGCCGCCTCGAGCCATTCCAGCACGGTGGGCAGGCGGGCGTTGACGGAATTGACGTTCCAGGTGGCGATGCGCATGGCCGCGACGCTAGGCGGCGTCGGCCGGTCCGGCAAGGCACGGGTGCCTGCCAGACCGGCCCGGATCGCACTTTTTACGTGGTCGGCGCGGTCGCTGCCGGGGCGTCCTCGGTCGTTGCGGCCGGAGCCACGCCGATCTGGCAGCCACCACCGATGTTGATGGCCTCGGCGCAGGTGTGGACGCGCTGGGCGCGACGATCGGCACCGACGCGGGCCAGGTAGCCGTCACCGGAGGCGCATTTGATCTCATAGATGGTCAGGTTGGCAGAATCCTTGCCCATCAGACGGGTCTGCTGGACGTCACAGGCGGCAGCCGTGGTGCCGGCCAGGATGTCTTTCCACGCGCCATAGGACACTTCGGCGGGCGTGAAGCGGCAGGTGGTGCGGCGGCCGATCAGTTCCCAGCAGGCGGTGGTGGTCCAGCCGGTCGCCGTCTTCTCGAGCCAGTAGCCGTCACGCGCCTGGCAGCGCACTTCGTACATCACGTTGCCGTCGTCCGTCTTGCCGATGGCCGAGGCCTGGTCGACGGTGCAGTCGACGCCGGCTTCGGTGGCATAGGCCTGGATGACGGCCACCGCGTTCTGGTTGGCCGGAAGGGCACATTGCTGGCCGACATCGGCTTCCGGATCGGTGGCGCGGACATTGGCAGCCTGACCGGCCAGCAGCACGCAGTCGACGGCCTGGGGCGGGGTCGCGGCGATCAGGATATAGCCCGGGCCCGTGCCGCAGGCGGCCTCATAGGCGGCTTCCTGGGCTTCGGTCATCCCCAGGGCGACGGCCTCGGTCACCTGGCAGGCAACGCCGGCCGAGGTGGCGACGGCCTGGGCGCTGACGATCAGCTCTTCCGGGGTCGGTCCGACCGGTGCGGCCGGGGTTTGCGGCGCGCGCGGGGCGTTCGGGCGCTGGTGGCGGCTCCGGCTCCGGCGGGTGTTCTCCTGCTGGCCGTCCGGCTGGAAGGTCGGGTCGGTCGCCTGGTCGCCGGCCGACTGGGCGGCCGCGGGCTGGAACGTCGCCAGTGACAGGGCGATCGCGCCCCCGATGACGGCGATGATGGGGCTCTTGGACACCGATGGACTCCTCGTAGAAACGTTCGGGTGCGCAGCCTTGGCGTCCGGCGGCGGCGCGGTCAAGGCAGGGAAATGACCAGTCTGTGGTCCCGCGATGAATGCCGGATGACCAGAAACGGCGACCCGCAGGCCCGGATAGCGACACTTGCGGTCCGTTGTGGCGGGCCCGGGACGGTCGGCTATGGACCCCGCCGGCCGGGCAAGGCATGGTGGCTAGGTTTTCAAAGGAGACTTTCATTGGCGGACGGCGTTGTCCTCCCGGACGAACGGCAGGCGAAGGGCGGGACCCGTGGCCTGACCTATCCCTTCCCGACTCCGCCCGGAGCCGGCGAGGCCGTCACCGTCGCCCCCGGGGTCCTGTGGCTGCGCCTGCCACTGCCGATGTCGCTGAACCACATCAATGTCTATGCGCTGGAGGACGGTGACGGCTGGGCGCTGGTCGACACCGGCCTGAACACACCGGACGCGATCGCCGGTTGGGAGACCGCCCTGGCCGGGCCGCTGGGCGGGCGGCCCGTCACGCGGGTGATCTGCACCCATATGCATCCGGACCATATCGGCCTTGCCGGCTGGCTGTGCGAGCGGTTCGCGGCCCCGCTGCTGATGACGCGGCTGGAATATGTGACGGCGCGCATGTTGATCGCCGACACCGGCCAGCCTGCGCCTGAGGACGGTGCCATCTTCTGTCGCGCCGCCGGCTGGGATGACGCGCAGATTGCCCGTTTCCGCAAGCATTTCGGAGGCTTCGGCAAGGCTGTACGGCCGCTGCCGACGAGCTTTGTCCGGATGGTGGACGGACAGGTGCTGACGATCGGTAACGGGGAATGGCGCGTGGTGGTCGGCGAGGGCCACAGTCCCGAGCACGCCTGTCTGTGGCGCGAGTCCGACGATGTAGTGCTGGGCGGAGACCAGATCCTGCCGCGGATTTCGTCGATCGTGGCCGTCTGGCCGACTGAGCCAGCCGCCGATCCGCTTGGCGACTGGCTGACATCGCTGAAGCGGATGAAGACCGTATTCCCGCAAGACACCCTGGTGCTGCCGTCGCACGGGGAACCGTTCCACGGGGTCCAGGCCCGGCTTGACGCGTTGATCCGCGGGCACGAGACCGGACTGACGCGGCTTGAGCGCACCCTGGCGCGGCCCTGTCGGGTCGTGGATGTGTTCGGGGCCCTGTTCGCCCGGACCATCGACGACGGGCTTCTGGGCATGGCCACCGGCGAAAGCCGGGCGCATCTGAACTATCTGGTTCGTCACGGCCGGGCACAGGTTGCCCGCGACGCCGATGGCGTGGACTGGTGGACAACGACCTCAAGCAGCGAGACCTGACGTGACCGATCATATCCTGACCACCCTCGACGGCGGCGTCCTGACCGTCACCCTGGCCCGGCCCGAGAAGAAGAACGCCATCACCCAGGCGATGTATTCGGTGCTGGCCGAGGCGACCGAGCGGGCGCGCACGGACGATGCGGTGCGGGTCCTGCTGTTCCGGGGCGAGGGCGACAGTTTTTCGGCCGGCAATGACATCGCCGATTTCATCGCCCTGGGCTCGCAGGGGGCGCAGGCGGCGGACATGCCGGTGTTCCGCTTTCTCAAGGCGCTGGCCGATCTGGACAAGCCGGCGGTGGCCGCGGTGCGGGGGCGGGCGGTCGGTATCGGCCTGACGCTGCTGCTGCATTGCGACATGGTGGTGGTGGCCGAAGACGCCCTGCTGTCGGCCCCGTTCATCAACCTGGCCCTGGCCCCGGAGGCGGCGTCGTCGCTGCTGTTGCCGGCAGCGATCGGCCATCACCGGGCTTTCGAACTGTTCGCCCTGGGCGAGGCCATCGACGGGCGCACGGCCCTGGCCTGGGGGTTGGCCAACCGGGCCGTTCCCGCCGATCAGGTCGAGGCCACCGCGCAGGATCTGGCCGCCAAACTGGCCCTGCGTGCCCCCAATTCGATCCGCAAGACCAAACAGCTGATGCGCGACGCAGACCGGCTGTGGAGCCTGATGCAGCGCGAGGGTGAGGCCTTCGGCAGCCAGATGCGCAGCCCCGAGGCGATGGAGGCCTTCATGGCCTTCAGCCAGAAGCGGGCACCGGATTTCTCCAAGGCCGGTTGATCTGGTCGGGCCGTGGCCCTATCAGCGCCCGCCCATGACCATTTCCGCCGTATCCGAAACCCAGGTTCACATCGACCTCGAGACCGCCGCCGACGCCGCGGCGGTCGAGGCGGTGGTTCTGGCTGCCTTCGGACCGGGGCGGTTCGCCAAGACGGCGGAACGGTTGCGCGAACGGGGCGCGGCGACGGTCGGCTTCGTCGCGCGCGAGGACGGTCGGGTAATCGGCTCGGTGCGGCTGTGGCCGATCCGGGTCGGTGACACCGAAGCCCTGTTCCTGGGGCCGATCGCGGTCGAGGCGGGCAGTCGCCGGGCCGGGCTGGGGGCGGATCTGGTCGCCGCCTGCATCGACCATGCCCGGGCGACAGGGGCATCGGGGGTGCTGCTGGTCGGCGATTCGCCCTATTTCTCGCGGTTCGGCTTCGGACCCTCGCCGGACGTGGATCTGCCGGGGCCGGTCGACCGACGTCGGCTGCTGTGGCTGCCTCTGGCGCAGTCTTCGGTGCGCGGCCCGGTGCGTATGATCGGCTGACACGCCTTTTCCGCGAGGCCGGGCGCGCCTAAGTCTGGATCATGAGCGAACGCCCGAAGACAGAGACCGGAGGACTGGCCGCCGTGGCCGGGGCCGCGAAACAGGCACCCGGGCGCGGCCTGCCTCCGGTGCATCTGTGGCATCCGGAGCATTGCGGCGACATCGACATCGTCATCCGCGCCGACGGGGTGTGGATGCATGAAGGCTCGCCGGTCGGCCGGGCCGAGCTGGTGCGGCTGTTCTCGACTGTGCTGCGCAAGGACCCGGACGGCTATCATCTGGTCACGCCGGTCGAGAAGCTGAAGATCACGGTCGAGGACCTGCCGTTCCGGGCGGTGACGCTGGAACGGAACGGTGAGCGTCTGCGGTTCACCACCGATGTCGGGGATGTGGTCGAGGCGGGCACTGAACATCCTATCGTGGTCGAGACTGACCCGGTGACGGGTGAGCCGGCCCCGCGTCTGCATGTTCGCGGTGATCTGTGGGCCCGGATCGTGCGGTCGGTCTTCTATGACCTGGTCGAGACGGCGACCGTCGAGGCCGGGCGGCTGGTCGTCCGTAGTGACGGCGAGTCCTTTCCGCTGGGGCCGGTGGGGGCAGGAGTCGAATGAGCCTGTCCTCGCTGAAGCAGCGGCTGACCACGCGGCTGGAGCCGGTGGCGAACTGGACGCCGGACCGGACGGCGGGGCGGTCGGACTTCGATCTGAATCCGGAGGAGAACCGGCCGGCGCGGACGCTGAAGCCGGCGGCGGTGCTGATCCCGGTGATCGCCCGACCGGACGGGGCCACCGTCCTGTTGACGCGGCGGGCGGACAGCCTGGCCAGTCATCCCGGGCAGATCGCCTTTCCGGGCGGACGGCTGGATCCGGGCGAAACGGCCAGTGTGGCGGCCCTGCGCGAGGCCTGGGAAGAGGTCGCCCTGGCCGCAAATGACGTCGAGGTGCTGGGGCTGGGCGACGCCTATGAGACCGGCACGGGGTTTCTGGTCACGCCGGTGGTCGGCTGGCTGAAGGCCCCGCCCGAGGTGACGGCCGCGCCGGACGAGGTGGCGGAGCTGTTCGAGGTGCCGTGGGACTTTCTGATGGACCGGCTGAACCACCGTCAGGACTTCTATGATCGCGAGGGTCAGCCCCGCCGCTGGTTCTGGGCCATGCCGTGGGAGGAGCGCTATATCTGGGGCGTGACGGCCGGAATCGTGCGGGCGCTGCGCACCCGACTGTATGGGGATGAGCCGGAGCCCGCCGAGGCCGCGGCGGAGGACGCCGCATGACCGCACGACTGGGCGAGCAGGACTGGCTGACCAGCGCGGCGACGCGGGCGGTGGTCGCGGCGCTGGAGGCGGCGGGCGGGCCCGACTGTGCCCGCTTCGTCGGCGGTGCCGTGCGCAACGCCCTGCTGGGGCAGGCGGTCGACGACATCGACATCGCCACCACCCTGGAGCCGGAGGCGGCCTTTGCGGCCATCAAGGCGGCCGGGCTGAAGGCGGTGCCGACGGGGCTGGCCCACGGCACGGTGACGGCGGTGTCGGGCCACCGGCCCTATGAGATCACCACCCTGCGCCGGGATGTGACCACCGACGGCCGCAACGCCACCGTCGCCTTCACCGATGACTGGAGTGAGGACGCGGCCCGGCGCGATTTCCGCCTGAACGCCCTGTACGCCGACCTGACGGGAACGATCTACGATCCGACCGGTCAAGGGGTGGAGGACGCCCTGGCCGGACGGGTCATCTTCGTCGGCGATCCGGTGACGCGTATCCGCGAGGACTATCTGCGCATCCTGCGCTTCTTCCGCTTCCATGCCTGGTACGGCCGCGATGTGCCGGATGCGGCGGCGATGGCGGCCTGCGCCGCCGAGGTCGAGGGTCTGACCCGGCTGTCGGCGGAACGGGTGTCCAAGGAGCTGATGAAGCTGCTGGCCGCGCCCGATCCACGCCGGGCCGTTCAGGCCATGGCGGCGACCGGGGTGCTGGCCAGGATTCTGCCGGAGGCCGTGGCGGGGACCCTGTTCCAGCGGCTGTGTGACCTGAGCCCAGACCCTGTCCTGCGGCTGGCGGCCCTGGTGCCGACCGATGAGAAGGGGTTGCGCACATTGGCGGCGGGGCTGCGGCTGTCGAATGCCGTGCGGGACCGGCTGGTGGCCGGAGCGCAGGCGGCGGCGGTGGTGCGACTGGACATGAGTGACCCGGCGGCACGGGCGGCCGTGTACCGGCTGGGTGCGCGCGCGGTCGAGGATGCGCTGACGCGCCGCCGGGCGGCCCTGTCCAGCGCCGCGGTCGATGACGGCCGGCTGACGGCGTTGGTCTGCGGCTGGACGCCGCCGGCCCTGCCGGTCGGCGGGCGCGATCTGGCGCGGCTGGGCGTGGCCCCGGGCCCGGAGACCGGACGGTTGCTGAAGGCCTTTGAGGCGGAATGGATTGCCGACGACTTCCCCGCCGACGGCCATGAGGCCCGGCTGCGCCGTCTCGTCGAGGGCGGCGGTCAGTAGGCGGCGCGGGTGAATTCGGTGATGACCGGCCGGTGATCCGATCCGGTGGGGCGGCCCAACCGGCGGCTGACGAAGCTGAGGTCGGGCGAACGATAGACCTGGTCGATGGTCAGGCCGAAGGCGGCCGGGGCCATCGCGGGCCAGGTGCCCGGCCAGCCGGGGGCGGGAAGCAGCCCGACCTCGGCCCGGACCTGACGACCGATGCGGCCGGTCGAGACACTGTTGAAATCCCCGGCGACGATCACCGGCCCGGTCAGATCGGCGCGGACGGCGGCCAGGGCCTGGACCTGACTGATCTGGCCCCACTGGTACTGGAACGGCCAGGGCCGGGTCAGGTGAACGCCGACGACGTTCAGGGGCCCCAGCGGGGTCTGCGCCACGGCGGTGACGTCATGCAGGCCGTCGGGACGGTCGTCGATGGCGGTCAGGGGGAAACGGGCGGCGATCACCGACCGGGCGGCTCCGCCGTAGCGGTCGATGCGCGGCGTGACCACCCGATGCGGATAGCCGGCCAGAACCTGATCGAGGCGGGCGGCGGGGGCATCGCCCAGTTCGATCAGGATGACGATGTCGGCGTCAGCATCGGCGATCGACCGGGTTATGGCCTCGACCTCGGCGTTGCCGGCCCAGAGATTGGCGGAATACAGCCGGACTATCGGTGCCTCGGGGCGGGGCAGGGGGTCTGCTGATCGCCATTGCGGCCAGACGGCGATCAGCAGGGACAGGGTGGCGACGCCGTATACGGCCGCGACCCGAAACCGCCGCATCAGCAGGACCGGGACGGTGAGGACGGTCGCGGTCATGAAGGCCGGGGCCACGAACTGGGCCAGCAGATCGACCCAGCGATGGCCGATGCCGCTCAGGGCCGCCGCGGCGACCAGCAACAAAATCGCCGCCGGTGCGCTCATCACCAGCGGAACCAGACGCTTCAGGTGGAGAGACCCGGACTTGCCATTCTGGGTGAACACTGGTCGGGATGTCCTGTCACGGTCTCGAATGGAAAGAGAATTGAATGGCCAGACGTAGCATCCGGGATATCGAAAAGATCTGGACGAATGTCGAGGGTGTGAAGAAGCTCTCTGACCGGGTCATCGGTATCGGCCCCTTCGGCCTGGGCCTGGACGCCCTGCTGACCTGGGTACCGGTGGTCGGGACCGTCTATACGGTGGCGACCGGCGGCTGGCTGTTGCTGCAGGGGCTGCGTGTCGGGGCCGACCCGGCCACCCTGGCGCGGATGGCGGGCTATATGGCGGTGGATACGGCGGCGGGGACGGTGCCGGTCGCCGGCGATCTGGTCGATACCTTCTTTCCCGGCCAGCTGATGGCGGCCAATGCGCTGCAGAAGCATATCGAGAGCACCCACTGGGTCGAGGCCAACGAACAGGCGGCCCGGGCCAGCGGCGAGCATGAGCAGCACCTGGCGGCGATGCGCGCCAATGCCAAGGCGCGGCGGATCATCTATCTGCACGACTGAGGGCCGTCTGGCTTGACGGGCCGCGGCACGGTCCGCCTAGTTGAACTGAAACCGATTCCGGGCCCCTGATGACCTCAATGCTGACCCGCGACCAACTGGCCGACGCGCTCGGGATGACCGGCCAGGGCGATCGTGCGGCGTTTCGTACCGTCTATCTGGCGACTTCCGCGAAACTGTTGGGCGTGTGCCTGCGTATCTTGGCGGATCGACAGATCGCCGAGGATGTCTTGCAGGAAACCTATCTGACCGTCTGGAAAAAGGCCGATACCTTTGACGCCTCGCGGGCGAGTCCGATTACCTGGCTGGTGACGATCGCCCGCAACCGCGCGATCGACCGGCTGCGGGCCAGCGCAAAATTCCGCAAATCGACTCCGGTGGATGCGGCCAATGAGATCGTCGATGAGTCGCTGCTGCCGTCCGAGACGGTCGAACGCGACGAGGACGCCCGGCGGCTGCACGACTGTCTGGACCAGCTGGACGACAAGGTCGGCGGGGTGATCCGCACCGCCTTCATGGAGGGGGCGACCTATGACAGTCTGGCGACGCGCGAGAATGTGCCGCTGGGGACGATGAAGAGCTGGATCCGGCGGGGGCTTCTGCGGCTGAGGGCCTGTCTGGAACCATGACCGAACCGACCGATATCAATGAAGACGACGCCCTGGCCGGGGAACTGGCCCTGCGGGTGCTGTCGCCCGAGGCCGAGGCCGAGGCCCGCCAGCGCGAGGCGAATGACCCGGCCTTTGCCGTCGAGGTCGAGGCCTGGAACGCCCGTCTGGCGGGGTTCGCCGGCGAGATCGCTCCGGTGGAGCCGTCCCGCGGCGTGTGGCCGCGCATTGCCGCCGGGATCGCCACCCCGGCCAATGACAATGCGCGCCTGACCTTCTGGCGGCGCTGGGCCGTCGGCTCGACCGGACTGCTGGCGGCCAGTGTCGCCGCCATGGCGGTCCTGTTGATGCAGCCGGCCCCGGCACCGGTCGTGGTGACCGCGCCGGCGGAGGCGGGCGTCATGCGAGTCGCCACCCTGTCACTGGACAATGGCGTATCCGCCATGACCATCGCCTATGACAGCGTCACAGGGGCTCTGTATCTGGCACCGACGCGGGAAATGGCCGGCGACGCGCGTGTGCCGCACCTGTGGCTGATCATGCCCGGGGGCGGTGTCCAGCTGGTCGGGGCGATCGACGGTACCGCCACCTCGCGACACAATCTGACCGGGGCCCTGTCCGGCATGGCCGGGCAGGCGGCTTCGGTTGCCGTGTCGATGGAGGAGCCGGGCCACACGCCGGGCACCGCCCGGCCGGACGGCCCGGTCGTCGCCCAGGGGCAGATGCAGCGACTCTGAGCCCCGCAGCCTGCGCCGACATGCGAGGATTTTTTGCCTGAATCCGCGTTTTGACGCTGGTCAAGGTCACGCCGTTTCAATGACCTGACCCGGTTGCCGGGGCTGATTTCCCGCCGGGGTCCGAGGCTGCCCCAGACTGATCTCCGAACCCGATACGGAGATGGTCATGAGCGACGACGACGCCAGCGCCCGGCTGGGCCTGCCTTATCTGGCGGCAGGCCAGATGCAGAAACACGTCACCCTGAACGAGGCCCTGACGCGGCTGGACGCCCTGGTCCAGCCGGCGGTGAGCAGTCGTAGCCGGACAGACCAGCCCACGGCTCCGGCCGACGGGGCTCTCTATATCCTGCCGGAAGGGGCGACCGGGGCGGACTGGGAGGCGGCGGCCCCGGGGGATCTTGTGCGCGCCGAGGCCGGGGGCTGGTCTGTCATCCCCGTACCGGACGGCACGCCGGTGATCGTGCTGGACGAGGCAATGGTCCTGGTACGGGTGAGCGGTGCCTGGCTGACGCTGGGCAGCCGGCTGGGACAGGTCCAGGCACTGGAGCGTCTGGGGCTCAACGCCACGGCCGATGCCGGCAATCCGTTTGTGGCGCGGGTCAACAAGGGACTGTGGACGGCGCTGGAGAGCGGTGCCGGCGGCGACGGGGACCTGCGGCTGACGCTGAACAAGGAGGGGCCGGGCGACGTGCTGTCGCTGCTGTTCCAGAGCGGCTGGGGCGGCCGGGCCGAGCTGGGGCTGATCGGGGACGATGATCTGCGGCTGAAGGTCAGCGCCGACGGCGGCACCTGGGTCGAGGCCTTTGTCGTGGAGGCCGCCAGCGGGCGGGTGACCTTCCCGCGTGGAGCCGGACGGGCGACAGTGACGGTGTTCTCGGCCTCGGGCAGCTATGCGGTGCCCGCCTGGGCCCGGACGGTGGAGGCGATCGTCGTGGCCGGTGGTGGGGGTGGGGGCGCGGGGGCGTCGGGGCCCGGCGGCACGGTGCGCTTCGGCGGTGGCGGCGGGGGCGCGGGCGGCAGCAACCGGGCGGAATGGCCAGCCGCGGCGATTGGCGGGACTCTGGACATCACGGTCGGGACTGGTGGGACCGGTGGTGACGCGGCGGCGGGCGGCGACGGTGGCCTGAGCCGGGTGCTGGACGACGGGCAGGCCCTGCTGACCGCGCTGCCCGGGAGCGGAGGCGCACGCGGCGACGGCGTGTCGGGCCCGGGCGGTTCCGGTGGTTATGGACGCAGCGGCGGCAATTCCGGGGGCGGATCGGCAGTGTCCACGCCGGGCGAGGCTGGTCAGGCCGGGTCGGGGCCGGATGGTCCCGGCGGCGGTGGCGGTGGCGGCGGGCTGGATGCCGCCAATACGGCCCGGGACGGTGGCGCGGGCGGGGCCGGGGCCTGGCTGGAGATTACGGCGAGCGGGGGCGTCGGCGGTTCGGGTGCGGCGGGGATGGCCGGCGCGGGCACGCCGCGTCCGGACCTGCACCGGGCCGGTGGCGGCGGGGGCGGTGGTGCAGCCTCGGCCGGTGGAGGTGGTTACGCCGGTGGGGCCGGCGGCCTGTACGGCGCGGGCGGTGGCGGCGGCGGGGCCGGGTTGCTGTCGGGCGGGACCGGCGGGGCCGGATCCCAGGGCGTGGTCTGGTTGGTGGCGGTCGGATGAGCGCGCGCCTGTTTGCGACCGATATCGCGCCTCGGGAGGTGGTTCTTCTCGATGACTCGACCTGGGACGTCCCGGCCCGGCTGTCCCCGGAGGAGTGGCTGATCGAGGCCGGCCTGGACGGTCACCGTGCCGCTGGCGGGCTCGATGATCCGGAGGACGGGCGATGACCGGTCGGGCGCAGGAGCCGGTCTCGCTGGCCGAGGGCCGCTGGCTGTGGCGGCGGTTGTATGTGTTCGCCACCAGCGCGGCCCTGTGGCTGCTGCTGGACCGGGCACTGGCCCGGGTTCCGGCGGCCGGCCTCCCCCGACTGATCGAGGCCTTGATGGGGCTGCTGGCCCTGATGCTGGTGCTCTATCTGGTGGCTCCGAGCGCGCAGCAGCTGATCACCCTGCTGGCCGGTCTGCGGCTGCGGCCGGGTGCGGGGGGGCGGCCATGAGTTTCCGCCTGTCCGCGCGCTCACGCGCCCGGCTGGTCGGGGTGCATCCGGCCCTGGTCGCGGTGGTTGAGGCGGCCATCGTCATCAGTCCGGTCGACTTCATGATCACCGAGGGGCTGCGATCGCGGGAGCGGCAGGTCGCCCTGGTCCGGGCCGGGGCCAGCCGGACGCTGAACTCGCGCCATCTGACCGGCCACGCGATCGATGTCGCGGCGCTTGTCGAGGGTCGAATCCGCTGGGACTGGCCGCTGTACGGTCGGATCGCCACCGCATTCAAACAGGTCGCGATCCGGCTGGACACGCCCCTTGTCTGGGGCGGGGACTGGCCGAAGCTGCGCGACGGGCCGCATTTCGAACTGGACCGAAAGGTATTCCGGTGAGCGGCGCGGCGGCGCTGTGGCGCACCCTGACGGTGACGGGCCGCGTCGCGGTGGCGGTCGGCCTGTTGCTGGCGATGGTCCTGGCAGGGCGCGGGCTGGGCCTGCGCTGGGACCCGCTGGGCCTTGGGGCCAAGCAGCTGGAGTCGGCCCGGAACAGGGCCGCCGATGCGGAGGCCGACGCGGCGGCGCGCCGGCTGGAGATTGAGGGTGAGGCCGGACAGCGTCGGGCCCTGGAGCAGTTCCACCGGCGGGGCGCGGTCGTGACGCGGCTGACCGTTCCGGCCATTCTTGAAGCGAGAACCGACGATGATGCCGACCTACCCCTGGCACCTGGCCGTGCCCGCCGCCTGCGCGCTCATGATCGCGAGCTGTGCCGGCTTGCCCCCGCCGTCTGCGCCGGAGCCGCCGCAGCTGACCCTGCCGCAGGCGGCGACGACGCCCTGTTCCCTGACGCGACTGGCTGAGGCCCCGACCCTGGCCGATCTGGAGGTCGCCTATATGACGCGGGGCGGCGACCTGCTGGCCTGCGACGCGGCCCGGCAACTGGCGGTCGATACGCTTCTGGCCGAGCGGGCGCTGCTGGCCAGGTGGCGCAGGGCTCTGGACCGTCGTCCCTGACCCTGAAGGCCCGGTCGCCGGGCACCCGAACCGGCAAATTCTGCCGGGCACCCGGCACATTCTGCCGGTTTGCGGGCCGGAGCGGCAGGAACTGCCGGGTGGCTGGCGTGGTAAACCAGAAGTACCGATGCGAAAACAGCGTGTTGTGATCTGGCCCGGAAAGGCGTCCGTGGCCCCGTCCTTGCGTCGAAGGGTCCGAGCAGAATGCTCCCGGCAGCCAAAATGGCGTCGGACACCGTGAAGAAGGAAGACCGTGTCATGGCTATGAACAGCGTGAACACCAACGTGGGCGCAATGATCGCCCTTCAGAACCTCCAGGTCACCAACAACGAGCTGACCCAGGTTCAATCCCGCATCAATACCGGCAAGAAGGTTGCCTCCGCCAAGGACAACGGCGCCGTCTGGGCTATCGCCCAGGGGCAACGTGCCGAAATCGGTGCCCTGAATGCCGTCAAGGACAGCCTGCAGCGCGGCCAGTCGGCCGTGGATGTCGGTCTGGCCGCGGGTGAGTCCGTTTCCGATCTGCTGGTTCAGCTGAAGGAAAAGGCGCTTTCGGCGACCGATTCGTCGCTGACGAGCTCGGCCCGCAGCGCCCTGAACGAAGACTTCAAGTCGATCCGCGACCAGATCGCGACCGTCGTGAGCAATGCTTCGTTCAACGGCGTCAATCTGATCGACGGTTCGAGCACCGGCGGCTTCGCGGCCCTGGCCAACGTCGAGGGCACCTCGAACATCACGGTGTCGTCGCAGAACATGAGCCTGAGCGGCTCGGTCGTCACCCTGGGTGCGTCCAGCGAGATCGACACCGCCAGTGCCGCCACGGCCTCCCTGGCCCTGGTCAGCGCGTCGATCGACAACGTCGGTGCCTCGCTGGCCAAGCTGGGTACGGGCTCCAACTCGCTCGGCACCCACCTGACCTTCGTCGGCAAGCTCCAGGACACCCTGGAAGCCGGTGTGGGTAACCTGGTCGACGCCGACCTGGCCAAGGAAAGCGCCCGACTGCAAGCGCTGCAGACCAAGCAACAGCTCGGTGTGCAGGCCCTGTCGATCGCCAACTCGTCCACTTCCATCCTGCTCGGTCTGTTCCGCTAGGAACACCGAATGGAAGGGTGGGGCCGCCTCGCGCGGTCCCACCCGACCATCCGCCGGGCTTTGACGACCGGAGGCCGCCAGCGGAACGCTGCCGGCAGAAGTCATGAACAACAATGCAAAGATAGGTCCCGCCCCACCGCCCGTCGTTGTCGCCACCAGCGGTTCGACCGCCAGCGGAGACTTCAACCAGTCCAGAGCGCAACAGGACGCCGAACGTGCGTCCAGGTATCGCCTGGTCATCGAGGAAGGCTCCCGCGAGGGGTCCTTTATCTACAAGACCCTGGATCGCATGACCGGTGAGGTCATTCGTCAGCTGCCGCGAGAGCAGGTGGTCGAGTTGAAGAGCCAGGACACCTATACGGCCGGGGCCGTGATCGACACCTCAGCCTGAGGGCGGGGACATTCTGACCGGGGGCCACGCAGGAGCGATCCGCGTGGTTAAATGACGTGGTTATCACGCGTTAACCATACGCATACGAATCGCGCTTTAGCCTGTCTCGAAATCCTGAGGGAACGAGACGGATGACGAATAGCGTCCATACCAATGTCGCCGCGGCGATTGCCCTGCAAAACCTGACCCATACCAATACGCGGCTGGGTGAGGTGCAGAACCGTATCAGCACGGGCCTGAAGGTGCAGGGTGCCAAGGACAATGCCGCGATCTGGGCCATCGCCCAGGGACAGCGGGCCGACGTCGGGGCCCTGGGTGCCGTCAAACAGAGCCTGGACCGGGCCACGGCCGTGGCCGATGTGGCCCTTTCGGCCGGTGAGTCCATTTCCGACCTGCTGAACCAGTTGAAGGAAAAGGTGGTCGCCGCCAAGGACACCTCGCTGGGGACCCAGTCCCGCCAGTTGCTGGATTCGGATTTCCGGGCCCTGCTGCGCGCCATCTCCTCGGCGGTCGAGAATGCCGAATTCGACGGCGGCAATATCCTGAACGGTTCGGTGACTCCGGGCATCCAGTTCCTGGCCAATGCCGACGCCACCTCGTTCGTCACCCTGGGGGCGAAGAATCTGACGCTGGGCGGTACCATCATCTCGCTGTCGCTGACGGACAGTCTGATGACCGCGACCGGTGCGACCACCGCCCTGACCCGGCTGGACAATTCGATCACGGCCCTGAACTCGTCGCTCGGCGAGCTGGGATCCCAGGCCAAGCAGATCGAGGCGCACAAGACGTTTGTGTCCAAGCTGGTCGATACGCTGGAGGCGGGAATCGGCAACCTGGTCGATGCGGATCTGGCCAAGGAAAGTGCGCGATTACAGGCGCTTCAGGTGCAGCAGCAGCTGGGCGCGCAGTCCCTGTCGATCGCCAACCAGGCCCCGCAGATCATCCTGTCGCTGTTCCAGTAAATCAGGGGCGCGACAGCCGGCCGAGCCGCGGGTTCGCCGGGTGGCCTATGGTGGTCGGCGGCCGACCCCGATGGCGCGGCGTGACGGCGAGGCCGTAAAGGGCCAGAATCGACTGCAGAATACTGCGCAGGTCAGGCATGGCAGGCTCCAATCCTGACAGATAACGCTGAGTATGCGGGGCCGTTCCGGGTGGCCACGTTAAGATGTTGTTGCGGGGATCGGTCCACACTGCGACCGGGAGTCTCTGGTGATCAACAACAGCTATCTTCTCGGCCTGTACGGCATGGCGGACTGGGCATCCACGTCGTCGGCGACCTCCGGTGCGACGACCGCTGCCCGCAAGGCCCAGCCGACCGCTCCCTGGAGCGCCGCCTACAATGTGCCCAAGCCCGCGGAACTGGTCCGCACCGCGATGGCCGGGCGACGCATCGTCGACGAGAATGCCGCCCAGCTGGACGTGAAGGGCGCGTCAGCCGACTATCGCAAGCTGTTCGCCCTCTATCAGGGTCTCGAGACCCTGAACGCCCTGAACAACCGTGCCGGCGTCAAGGGCGTTGGCGCGACCGAGCTGGCGCTGCTGGCCAAGCGATTCAGCGCCGGACTTGACGAGGTCGGTGCCTATGTCGGTGCCACCGAATTAAACGCGGTCCGGCTGGTGCAGGGCACCACCAGTTCCCTGAGCAAGTCCACCGGTGGCGTGCCGCGCGACAATGCCAACTCCATCACGGGTCCGATCCATGAGGGCTCGCCCGACAGTGTCGTGGCGGCCTTCACCGGTGACGTGGCCTTCGGCATCACCATTCGCCAGTTGGGGGTGACCACCACGGTGCCTGTCGATCTGGCCGACATGGGGTCCACGGACCGGACCCTGACCAATGTGCTGGAGCATATCAACGCCAAGCTGGAAGCGGGTGGATTCAACACCCGCATCGGCCGTGAGCAGATCAAGGCCGAGCCGCGCACGATCAGCGCCAACGGCAAGACCGTCACCCTGCCGACCGGCCCCGACCGTTGGGCCCTGTCAGTGCGCGGCGACACCACCGAGACGCTGGGCTTTACCGCCGCCACCACGTCGGACGCTGTCTATGTGGTGCAGGCCTCGGGCGCGGCAGGCGGTCACCAGCTGCTGAAATTCCAGTCCGACGGCGGCGCGGCCCCGGCGGTCACCGAGCCGGGTATCGGCGATACGCACTGGGTCGAGGGCCGATCCGTCCAGACCAGTCTGCCGCCCGGCGTCGAGACCGTGCGGGCCAGCGCCACCGGGCCGGACGGATCGCTCTGGATCGTCGCTGACGTGATCCCCGGGCCGGGTAACCAGCCGATCAAGGGCGAACGCGATGTCGCCCTGATGAAATACGACTCGGCGGGGCGACTGGTCTCGACCCGGGCCCTCGGGGCGGCCTCGACCGCCAGCGGCTATGCCATCACCGTGGATGCCGGCGGGCGCGTCGCGGTGGCCGGTTCGGTCACCGGGGCCCTGGAGCCCGGCAAGTCCGGCGATGTGGCGACCGTTGCCGACAGTTTCGTCACGGTATTCGACGCCAGTGGTTCGGAGCTCTGGACCCAGCGTCGCGGGGCGCGCGCCGCGGACGAGGCGACCTCGGTCGGTTTCGGTCCGAACGGGACCGTCTATGTCGCCGGCCGGGCCCAGTCCGCCATTCCCGGTGCCGCCGCCTCGGGCGGTTGGGACGGCTATGTCCAGGCCTTCAGCGAGAGCCAGGCCTATCCGTCGGCTCCGACCGTCGCTGCGGCCGCGGGACTGGCCCAGTTCGGCACCGCTGCCGATGACGGGGTGCAGGCGATCACTATCGACGGGTCGAACCTCTATTCGGCGGGCGTCGAGAACGGCCGGATGGTCGTGCGCCAGTTTTCCCTGGGGGCGGGCGGCGCGCCGACACTGGCCGCAACGCGGGATCTGGGCACCGCCAGCGGAGAGATCGCGGGCCTGTCGGTCTCGGGCGGCCGGGTGCTTGTGACCGGTACGACCCGTAACCCGGCCCTTGACGTCGGCACGGTCAATGCCGCCCATTCCGGCGGGACGGACGCCTTCGTCGCCGTGCTGGAAACCGACCTGACGGCGTCCGCGGCCGATCGTCTGACCTATTACGGCACGGCGGGTGACGACACGGCCGCCGACGTGAAGGTCCATGACGGCAAGGTCTGGATCACCGGCGTCAGCAACCGCGCCGACGGGGCCAAGGACACCGATCCGGTCGAAGGCTATCTGAGCCGTCTCGATCCGCTGACCGGGGCGGTTGAATGGAGCCGGACCTGGGCCGGCAGCGGCGAGCAGGCCGCGCCGATGACCCTGGCGGTCGCCGGAGGCGGGGCCAGTGTCCTGGACCGCCTGGGCCTGCCGGCCGGTGAAATCCAGCAGAGTGATTCCAAGAAGCTGGTCGATGCGACCGCGCTTCGGCCCGGCGACCGCTTCTATGTGTCTCCGGCGAACGGCGGGCGGTCGATCGCGGTGACCATCGAGGCGCGCGACACCTTGCAGACCCTGGCCCGCAAGATCGAACAGGCCTCGCGCAACACGCTGAAGGTCACGGTGGCGTCCGAGGGCGCGCCGGATGCGGCGACGGGGGATCTGCAGACCGCCCTGCGCACCGGGGTGCAGCGTCTGTCAATCATGGCCCGTGACGGCAAGGCGGGAGCCGTGCTGACGGCCGGCGAGA
>CAXBHG010000015.1:0-28078 GCA_963975385.1 uncultured Brevundimonas sp. | reverse complement strand
ATCGCTGACCTATTGTGGCCGGCGTGAGGGTCAGCCTGGGCCGGCGGCATGCTGGTCATGTCGTGCCCTGCGTGAGGGTCTTCGGCCCGGGGCTCGGTCGCCATTGCGTGTCCGGCGTGCGCATCGACCGTCGCCGGAGCCTCGACCGCCGGCATGGCATGCCCGGCGTGCGGGTCCTGGACCGCCGCGGCAGGCGGCGTCGCCGGGCGAGGGCGGGGTGCGGGTCGCGGCGTGGAGCGCGCAGCGGGCGGGGTCGCGCGGGGCGCGGGAGCCGGGGCCGGACGGGCTGCGGGCGGCCGGGCGTGACCGGCGTGCTGGGCGAGCGCGGGGGTGGCCGCGAGGACAAGCGGGGCCAGGGCGATGACAAGGCGGTTCATGCCGCGGCTCCGTCCAGCGGCCGTACCGTCACCACGTTGAACATCCCCGAATGCATATGCATCAGCAGATGGCAGTGGAAGGCCCAGTCGCCGGGCGCATCCGCGGTCAGGTCGAAGGTCACCTTGCCGCCCGGCGCGACATTGACGGTGTGCTTCAGGGGCTGATGTCCGGCAGGGCCGCCGGTCACCAGTTCGAAGAAATGGCCGTGCAGATGGATCGGGTGGGCCATCATGGTGTCATTGACCAGGGTCACGCGCACCCGCTCGTCCCGTTCGAAGCGGATCGGCTCGACCAGTTCGCTGAATTTGCGGCCGTCGAAACCCCACATGAACCGCTCCATATTGCCGGTCAGGTGGATTTCCAGCGTCCGCGACGGCGGGCGTTGATCCTTGTTGGGCTGCAGCGAGACAAGGTCGGTATAGACCAGCACCCGGTGATCGACATCGGTCAGGCCGGTCGGCCGGTCGCCAAGCCGGTTCTTCGGCGACATATTGATCATGTCGACGCCGACGCCGACGGCCATGTCAGGCGGGGCATTGTCGGGGTCGCGCATGTTCATCCCGGCCATGGAGCCGTGATCCATCCCGGCCATGGCCTCGCCACCGCCGTGATCCATGCCCGTCATGGCCCCATGGTCCATGCTGCCCATGCCCATGTCGGCCATGGTCAGGTTGGGCACGGCGCGCAGCGGCGGCACCTCTGCCGTCATCCCCATACGCGGAGCCAGGGTGGCGCGGCCCATGCCAGAGCGGTCGATCGCCTCGGAGACGATGGTGTAGGCGCGGTCCTCAGTCGGCCGGACGATCACGTCATAGGTCTCGGCCACCGAAATCTGGAACTCGTCGGTCTCGACCGGGCGCACGTTCTCGCCGTCGGCCTGGACCACGGTCATCGGCAGGCCGGGAATGCGGACATTGAAGATCGACATGGCCGAGGCGTTGATGATGCGCAGCCGCACCCGCTCGCCGGGCCGGAACAGGCCGGTCCAGTTCTCCTGCGGGCCGTGGCCGTTGATCAGATAGGTATAGGTGGTGCCGTTGACGTCGAGGATGTCGCGCGGATCCATCCGCATCCCGCCCCACATCCGGCGCTCCTCCAGACCCATCCGGTCACTGCCGTCCAGCAGGCCGGCCAGGGTGGTGCGCTGGCGATTGAAATAGCCGGGGCTCTTCTTGAGCTTGTCGAGGATCTGGTGCGGATGCAGGAAGCTCCAGTCCGACAGGACCAGCACATGCTCGCGGTCGTAGGCAACCGGATCGGTTCCGGCCGGGTCGATGACGATGGGGCCATAGTGGCCCATGGCCTCCTGCAGGCCCGAGTGGCTGTGGTACCAGAAGGTGCCAGACTGCCGGATCGGGAACTCATAGACGAAGGTCTCGCGCGGCCCGATGCCGGGAAAGCTGATGCCCGGCACGCCGTCCATCTGGAACGGCAGCAGCAGACCGTGCCAGTGGATCGAGGTGTCCTCCTCGAGCTGGTTGTGGACCGACAGCCGCACATTCTGCCCCTCGCGCAGCCGCAGCAGCGGGGCCGGCAGGACGCCGTTGACGGTCACGGCATGGCCGGTCCGTCCGCCCACGGTGAAGGGGGAATGACCGACCGTAAGATCGACGTGGGGGCCCGTCAGGGTCGGCAGGTCGGCGCGCAGGCCGGGCGATCCGCTCTGCGCCCAGGCCGGAAGCAGGCCCTGGAGGCCCAGCAGACCGCCACCGAGGGCGGCACCCCGCAAAAGGGTTCGGCGATCGAGAAGGGGCATGGGCATGGAGTCCTGTCTATCCGCGTCGTCCTGCCTGTGTCGATGGCGGAACGATGCTCGTCTTCCTGGAGATACGCGCCGGACAGGCCCAGCCCTCATGGCGTTTGTGGCGGGTCCAGCCGTGCCGCCAGAAACCGACGTGCCCGGGCAATGCGCGTCTCGACTGCCTTAGGAGAGATGCCGAGTATATTGGCGATCTCCGCATGTGGACGGGCCTCGAGTGTGGCCAGTAGCAACGGGGCCTTGAGGGCGTCGGGCAGGGCCGCGAGGGCCCGGTCGAGCGCCTGGAGGCGACGCCGGTCGTCCAGCTGGGTTTCCTGGCCGGGCACGTCGTCGCCCACGGCCATGGCCTCGGGTGCGTCCAGTCCGACAACGCCTCTAACCAGGCGACGCACGCGTCGACGGCGAGCCCAGTCGCGACATTTGTTGACCGCGATTGTCCGCAGCCACGTGTCGAACGGACGGGATGGATCATAGCGCCCCATGGCGAACCATGCGGCGGCATAGGCCTCCTGCACGATGTCCAGAGCTTCGTCCGCGTCGCCCATGTAACGTCGGACGAAACGGTAGAGTCCGGCCTTGGTGCTGCCGACGAGCAGGGCGAAGGCCGCACGGTCGCCTTGTGCGGCCCGTCTCTCGACGCTGTCAGCCGCCCCCCTGGTCTCCACTAGCCGGGTTCTTGACGCAGGGCGTCCACGATCCGGGCATCGAAGATCCGCGCCTGGTCAGGGGTCAGGGTGGACCGCATCTCGAAGACGTGGGCGATGGTGGCCTTCTGCAAATCCCCCATGGCGACGTGGAAATGATCGACGGCGGCCCGGACCGCGGGGCTGTCGCCATCGCTGGTTTCGATCGCGCGGGCCAGTTCGTCGTTGGCGGCGCGAACTTCAGCCTCCAGAGGGCCGCGCCGCGCGGCGAACCGGGTCTCCAGAGCCTCCAGCCGGGCCTCTTGTTGGGCGTTCAGATTGAGTTCGTCGTGGACCAGGGAATGGAGCGACGGGGTCTTCGGTTGATGCATCATCCAGCGGGCGCTGGCCCAGGTGCCGGCTCCGCTGGCCATGGCGGCAAGTGCGGCGGTGATCGCAATGGATTTCCAGCCGACGGTCATCCGTCAATCCCCATGCTCGCCAGGGGTGAAAGGCCGGCAGCAAGTGTCAGGACGCCGATTTCAGAGGGTGTATTTGCCGGCGACAGCAGGCCGAAACCGCCGTTTATGGCGCCGATAAGCAGCGCCCCGGTGACGGCCATGATCCGGATCCGACCCATTCGTCGGCTCTGCTCGGTCACATTGATCCGGGTCCATATCCGCTGTTCGAGCGAGTCCAGCGGTGCGTCCACAGTCGGGCGAGCCAGCAGGCTGTCAATGTCCGTCATCGCCTGTCTCCTTCTCTTGCTCGTCTAGATACGCACGCTTTGATCTCTTCCCTCAATCCGGGGAGCTAGGGGCCCGGCGGCGGCATCAGCGTCCCCATGGTGGCCACGATCAGCAACACGGTGACACCCAGTGCGAATTCCGCCGTCAGGCTGAGGCGCAGGGCCTTGCGCCGCATTGGCTGGTCGCCCTGCTCAACTGCCTTCGAAAAGGTCGGGGTCAGCCGAAACCGGTTGGCGGCCGCCAGAACCAGCATGGACGAAAACAGAACAAGTTTGATGATGAGCAGCTGGCCCCATGGTGTCGTTGCCAGCAGACCGAGACGGTCCAGGCCGACCATGAAGAAGGTATTGGCAAGGCCGGTGATCAGCAGGGTGCCGACAGCGAATATCCCCAGCCCAGCAAAGCCTGTCAGGGCCTGGGCCAGACCCCGCTGCCGCACCTTATCCCCGGGATGGCGCAGGATCAGAATCAGGAAGGCCGCCAGCGCTCCGATCCAAAGGGCGGCGGCGACTGCGTGCAGGGCATCGGCTGCAGCATGCCACCCCTGGCCGACACCCTCCGTCGACGCGCCATGACCGGTCCAGGCGAAGCTGGCACAGGCGATCACGCCGGCCAGGGTGGCCAGCGCCCACAGCCGGTCATTGAGCCTCGCTACCAGCAGGGCAATGGTCGCCAGGGCCGCGATCGCGGCGCGGAGGGCAAAGGCCGGACCGAGGGTGGTCCCGGTCATCATCACCGACAGGGTCGAGGGTTTCACGGCCTCGGCGACGGATCCGGTCATCACCGCCGTCTGGGCCACGAGGCCCGCGAGGGCGGTGAGCGCCAGCCAGACGGCGGCGACGGCCGTCAGCCCGCGCGACCAGCCGGGCAGGGCCGGTTCCAGCGCGCGGCGGCTGTAGAGCATGAAGGCCGGCACGCCGAGCAGGATGGACGCTGACAGATACTGGGCGGCTCGCAGGCCGATCACCATGATGTCGAGCAGATCAGCGGACGGTGAATACATGGTTGCCCGTCATCCGGTGACCGTCGCCGGATGCGATTGCCCAGTGGACCGTGTAGCGGCCCGTTGTCAGCGGTGCCGACAGGGTGCCGATGAGGGTCCTGCCGTCCTCGCTCACGGTGGTTGTGACGGTCGATCGCGTGCCCGCGGCATTGCTTAGCTCCAGGCTCGAAAACGCGGGAACCAGACGCTCGCTGAACGTCAGGGTGACGCTGCGGGGAGCGGTCACAGTGGATCCAGCGGCGGGAGTCGCGGCGGTCATATGCGCATGGGCGCTTGCAGCGGTGGCGGTGGCGGTCAGGCTGACAACCATTGCCAGGGCGGCGGGCAGAACTCGGTCAAAATACATCAGTGTCTCCATACGCGTCGATAGCGTCTGTTAAAGTCTACGCGGCGGACCCGGACAGCCCTCGCCCGACCCAGACCAGGGAGCCGCATTCAATCTCAGGCATTCTCTCAGGATCATTTCGGAGAAGGATGCTGTGAAAACCAAACCCTATATCCGGTTCGGGCTGATGATCGCGACCTCGACCGTGGTCATGTTCGGCCTGATGTATCTGAACACCCACGCCCTTGATCACGCGCGCTTCAGCGAGACCCGACTGTATATGGCCCTGTTGATGGGGGCGGTGATGGCGGTGATCATGCTGCTATTCATGCTGGGCATGTACGCCGACAAGCGCCTGAACGCTGTGATCCTGGGCGCGGCCGTCGTCGTCTTCGGCGCATCCCTGTGGCTGGTGCGCAGCCAGAGTACCATCGGCGACGTGGCCTGGATGAAGGCGATGATCCCGCACCATTCGATCGCCATCCTGACCAGCGAGCGGGCGCATATCCGCGATCCCCGCGTCCGCGAGCTCGCCGACGGCATCATCGAGGCCCAGGTCCGCGAGATCGGCGAGATGGAGCAGCTGATCTCCGACCTCGAGCGCAATCCGACGCCCGCCGGAGCCCCGGACCTGCCCGCCCGATCGGCCGCGGCCGTGCCCGCCGCCAAATAGGCCTGTTCCCGGCCCGGCCAGCGTGAGTCGCCGGGTCGGGAACAGGCGCTAGAGCCTCACCGACCGCAGCCGCAGCGCGTTGCCGATCACGCTGACCGATGACAGCGACATGGCCAGGGCGGCCAGGGCCGGCGACAGCAGCAGGCCGAAGCTCGGGTACAGCAGGCCGGCGGCGATCGGAATGCCCAGCGCATTGTAGCCAAAGGCGAACAACAGGTTCTGGCGGATATTGGCCATCACCGACTTCGACAGGTGGCGGGCCCGCACAATGCCGTTCAGGTCGCCGCCCGGCAGGGTGACGCCGGCGCTCTCGATGGCCACGTCCGACCCCGCGCCCATGGCCACCCCGACATCCGCCGCGGCCAGGGCCGGAGCGTCATTGACCCCGTCGCCGGCCATGGCCACGATCCGACCTTCAGCGCGCAACTGTTCGACCACATCGGCCTTGTCCTGAGGCAAGACCTCGGCCCGCACGTCGTCAATGCCCAGCCGGTGGGCGACGGCCCGGGCGGTCGTGCGGTTGTCACCGGTCATCATCACCAGCCGCAGACCCGCCGCCTTCAGATCGCGGATGGCCCTGGCGGAGGTCGCCTTGACCGGGTCGGCGATACCCAGCACCCCGGCAGCCTGGCCGTCGACGGCGACGAAGATGGCCGTGGCCCCATCATGTCGCAGGGCCTCGGCTCCCGCTTCCAGCGCCGTGACATCGATGGCCAGCTCACCCAGATAGCGGCTGTTGCCCATCACCACGCGGCGGCCATCGACCAGGCCGGTGACACCGCGCCCGACCGGACTGTCGAACTCACGGGCTTCGGACAGGGACAGGGCCCGGTCTTTCGCCGCCTGGACGATGGCATCGGCCAGCGGGTGTTCACTGCCCCGCTCCAGGCTGGCGGACAGCCGCAGCAGTTCGGCTTCGTCGAACCCGGCCACGGGCTGGATCGCCGTCACGGAGGGGCGCCCCTCGGTCAGGGTGCCGGTCTTGTCGACCACCAGGGTGTCGACCTTCTCGAACCGTTCCAGCGCCTCGGCGTCGCGGATCAGCACCCCGGCCCGGGCCCCGCGTCCGACTCCGACCATGATCGAAATCGGCGTGGCCAGACCCAGGGCGCAGGGGCAGGCGATGATCAGCACGGAGACGGCGGCAATCAGGGCAAAGGTCAACCGCGGTTCAGGTCCGATCGTCCCCCAGATGACGGCGGCCAGAACGGCGGTGGCGATCACCGTCGGCACGAACCAGCCCGAGACGACGTCGGCCAGCCGCTGGATCGGGGCCCGGCTGCGCTGGGCCCGGCCCACCATCTGAACGATCCGCGACAGCAGGGTGTCCGCTCCCACCCTGTCGGCCCGCATCACAAACGACCCGGTCCGGTTCAGCGAGCCGCCGACCACGTGGTCCCCGGGTGCCCGGGTGACCGGCATCGATTCGCCGGTCACCATCGACTCGTCGATGGATACCCGCCCCTCGAGGATTTCCCCGTCCACCGGCACCTGTTCGCCGGGCCGCACGCGCAGCCTGTCGCCGACACCTACCCGCGCCAGCGACACATCCTCATCGGTACCGTCATCGCCAATCCGGCGCGCGGTCTTGGGCGTCAGGTCCAGCAGGGCCCGGATCGCGCCGGACGTCTGCTCCCGGGCCCGGAGCTCCAGAATCTGGCCGATCAGGACCAGCACGATAATGACCGCCGCCGCCTCGAAATAGACCGGCACGCTGCCGTCCATGCCGCGTACCGCCGCCGGAAACAGGTCGGGCACCAGCACCGCGACCACGCTGTAGATCCAGGCCGCGCCGGTGCCGATCGAGATCAGGGTGAACATGTTGAGGCTGCGGTGGCGCAGCGAGGCCAGGCCGCGCTGAAAGAACGGCCAACCCGCCCACCACACGACCGGCGTCGCCAGCCCGAACTGGATCCAGTTCGAGGTCTGACCCGCGACCAGCCGGTGCAGGTCGAACAGATGGCCGCCCATCTCCAGTACGAAAACCGGCAAGGTCAGGACCAGGCCGACCCAAAACCGGCGGGTGAAGTCGATCAGCTCATGATTGACCGGGGCTTCGGCGGTGATCGTCTCCGGTTCCAGCGCCATGCCGCAGATCGGGCACGTCCCTGGACCTTGCCGGCGGATTCGCGGGTGCATCGGGCAGGTATGGATCGTGCCCGGGATCACGGCCTCGGGCTCGGCCCGGTCGTCCAGATAGCGGGCCGGGTCGGTAAGGAATCGGCTCCGGCAGCCGGCCGAGCAGAACACATGTTCTTCGCCCTGATGCGTGGCGCGGTGGGTTGCGGTCGCCGGATCGACAGACATGCCGCAGACGGGGTCGCGCGACAGGGCCGGGCCGGACGGCATGTGCGGGTCTGGGGTGGCCATGTTGACGCTCCGGATCGGACGGGCCCTTTCAGGTGCGCCCGCCCGCCCCCAGGATGCAAGGGACAGTCCGCGCCAGGGCGGTCTGCTGCGGGGCAAGTCTCCGGCCGTCTGGCCATCCCCGGCTCGGGACGATCCGGACTCTGATCAGTCCTTCAAGCCGATTACCCGCCGCATGTTTTCCAGATTTTCCAGAATTTGCACCTCGTCCTGAGGGCTCAACGGCGCGGCCTCCGGGCTCAGCAGACCCAATGAGTGAATGTGCAGGCGCAGGGCGTCTGTGTGCCGGACGCCCTGGGCCTTTGGCCCCTCGATCATCGTGATGACGCCGCGCGCCACGTTGCCGAGAGCATCCAGTCCAGCGGCACTGGCGACTTCAATCACGTTCATCGCCAGGCTCGCGATAGCACGGGACTCAGCCAGGAGAACGTCATCGCCTTGCTCTGAAAGCGCGAGTATTTCCCGCAATTTGCCGGCAACGAAGGCGCGAATGGATCCAGCAAGGGCCGCCACACGATTGTCTGCGTCTGCAATCAGTTCGGCCGGCGTGGGTCCGCCCTGCCGGAGGTGGCGCGCCAGACGGTTCTCGGGAGTAAAAACGCGAGCGCTCTTCATGGCGGGCTCCTAGCCGAAAAGGGCGCTGACTTCGTCCTGGGAAAGGGCCCGCGTGGGATCCGAGACCAGGGCAAGAGCATCAGCGCGGCGCTCTTCACGATCTTCATCGAGCGGAATATGGCGGAACCGGCGATCCGGCCCGTTATAGGCGTCGGCGGCCACGAACTCGCGATCATTCCGGGCGATCCACTCGATCCGGCTCAGCAGGATCGATGGTGCGATCGGTTTACGGACCACCATATTGGCTCCCGCGTCCCGCGCCCGACTGACCATCCCCGCAGGCGTGAAGCCGTGCAGGATCACAATCGGCGTCGTATAGTTCGGCAGTTGCTGTTGCGACCGGATATGGCGAACAAGGGACAGACCGTCCTCATCAGGCATCTCGAAATCGATCAGGATCAGGTCAAATCCCTGGCTGTTCACAATGTCCCGGGCCTCGGCGGCCGAACGACAGGACTTTATTTCGCGCATACGAAAGCCGGCGAGGACCTGGGTCAGCAGGTCCAGCGACTGCGGATTGTCGTCGACCAGCAGGGCATTGGCCCTCCGGAGATCAAGACGCTTTGGCGATGGCGACATGGTCAGGTCGGGTCAGGGGTTCGGGCCGGGTGGCCAGGAGGTCGAACCGTCCATCAGGCTGTCAGCCGCAGCCTGGTCCAGTCCCTGTCCGGGGAGGGCGGGACCATTCAGCAGCGGATTCGCGTTGACCGGGCGGCGCGGGTCGGGCGAAAGCATGTCCTGCAGCTTGGTCAGGCGTTGTCCGGTGAGGTCCTGAAACGCACAGGCCTCCAGGATGGCGAACAGCCGCTGTTCAATTTGCGCGAGCGCCTCGCTGTCGCCATTGCGAACGGCGGACACGTAGCCGAGACATTCTTCGACCGAGCAGAGGACGACCTCCGTAGCGGCTTCGATTTCCTGACGGATCGTCGTGATGATCTCGTCGCCTTCGACTTCGCCCACGTCAAACCTCCCCGAGAACTGTGGTCAGTTTCTGTTTTAACACCGCCAGGGTGAAGGGCTTGATTATGTAGTTGTTTACGCCGGCCTGTCGGGCCGCGACGACGTTTTCGGTCTTGGTTTCGGCGGTCACCATGACGAACGGGACGTTTCGGGTCCGGGGATCGGCCCGGACGGCCTTGAGCAGTTCGTACCCGCTCATCGGCATCATGTTCCAGTCCGAAAGGATCAGGCCGTAGTCGGTGTGCTTGATTTTCTCGAGTGCCGTAGGACCATCGAGAGCTTCGTCGATATTCATGAAGCCCAGTTGCTCCAGCAAATTCCTCACGATGCGGATCATCGTTTTGTAGTCGTCGACGACGAGCACATTCATGGATTTGTCGACGGACATTACAGGCGACCCTCTAGTTCCGATTCAAGCAACAGCAGCACATATTGATGAATGTGAATGTCTAATAAAAAGTAACGTATGCCCCACCTCGGCGTAATTTTTAGAATTTGAGAACATAAAGACACCCGGAGAGAGTAACAAAATAGCCCTCACGCCCAATCCTTGAGCCTCAAGGTACATATATCGTTACATTGTATTTGCCAGATCGACCTCTTTACATGCCAAAATCGGGCTTTCCAGCAACCATTAATCGTTGATTTACCAAAACCGACCCTCATGTGCCTTGCCGGTTTGGCCCGGCGATCCCGATGCGAGGGTGGCTCTTGGACGACCTGGTTGCAGATTTTATCGCCGAGACACGCGAGGGCCTCGAGGCACTCGACAGCGAGTTGGTCCGCTTTGAGCAGTCGCCGGACGATCCGGAGACGCTTGGTGGAATTTTTCGCCTGATTCATACGATCAAGGGGACCTGCGGATTCCTGGGTCTCTCCCGACTGCAGAATGTCGCCCACGCTGCCGAGAATGTTCTGGGTGCCTTCCGCGATGGCGACCTCGCGGTGACGCCCGCAGCCGTGTCCGCTGTGCTCGACACGGTCGACCTGATCCGCTCGATCACCGACACCCTGGCGGCCACGGGCGGGGAGCCCGAAGGTGACGATTCGGCATTGATCGCCCGAATGGAAGCCTTCCTCGAAGGTAGCGATGCCGCGCCGGCTGAGAGCCCGGCGTCCGGTGACGCCGGTCCGCCCCCGGTCGTCGACGGACGCAACCTGATTGAGCAGCTGGGCGGCGATGCGACGCTGGATGCTGCGGCCGAGACGGTTCTTGTCCGCCTGCAGGCGGACAGTCAGTTCGGATTTCTGGCGGGTAGCGCCGATCCGGATCATCTGCAGGCTGCACTCCGTGACAGCCTGTGCGGGCTGGCCCGCAAGGGGGAGGCCTCCGATGTTTTCGCCCGGGCCTTGTTCGACCTCGGTGACGGCCTGGTTACGCGCGAGCATGTCGAAGCGATCTTCGAGATGATCGCCGGCGCGATGCGCGAGCTCGACATAGACGAGGGTCCCGTCGCGGTCCTGCGCGCCTTCGCCCTGTCCTCGACCGAAGCGGTCTTTGCGTCCGAAGAACCATCAACGGTCGGGGTCGAGCCGGAGGATAGCGACCTGCCTTCCGCCGACGTTGCCGCCTCCGCACCGCCCCCGCCGCCTGTCCCAGTACCGGAGCCTATGCCCTCCCCAATGCCCGCAACAGTTGCCGCCTCCGCGTCCGCACCCTCCTCTCCCGCACCGGCACCCAAGCAGGAGGTTGATACTACGGGGCCCGCCCAGACGATCCGGGTCAGTGTTGATGCGCTTGAGCATCTGATGACCGTGGTCAGTGAGCTGGTCCTGATTCGCAACCAGTTGATCCAGACGCTCCGGCTTGAGCCCGAGAGTCCGTTCGCCGCCCCCCTCAACCGGCTTAACCAGGTGACCAGCGAGTTGCAGGAGGGCGTGATGACCACGCGCATGCAACCGATCAGCGGCGCGTGGGCCAAATTGCCGCGTCTGGTGCGGGATCTGGCGCAGGATCTCGGCAAGACCATCGATCTGAGCATGCACGGGCAGGATACCGAGCTCGATCGCCAGGTGCTGGAACTGATCAAGGATCCCCTGACCCACATGATCCGCAACGCAGCGGATCATGGTCTCGAGACACCGGCGGAGCGCCTTGCCGCAGGCAAGTCCGAAGTCGGGCGCATCAGCCTGCAGGCCCGTCACGAGGGCGGGGCGATCGTGATCGAGATTTCCGACGATGGTCGGGGACTGCCGGCCGAAAAGCTGCGCGCCAAGGCCCTGGCCTCGGGCGTTGTGACGCCGGCCCAGGCCGAGCAGATGTCGGACATCGAGGCACGTCAGCTGATCTTCCTGCCCGGACTGTCGACCGCCTCCGAGGTCACGTCAGTTTCAGGCCGGGGCGTCGGTATGGACGTGGTCCGGACCAATATCGAGAAAATCGGCGGGGCCATCGAACTGACTTCGGTGGAGGGAGCCGGCACCTGCTTCACCATCCGCATTCCGCTGACGCTGACGATCGTCTCGGCCCTGATCGTCGAGTGCTGCGGCGAACGGTTCGCCATGCCCCAGTCCAGTCTCGTCGAGCTGGTCAGCGCCAGCGACGGGTCGGGCCGCACGATCGAATATATCGACGGGGTCGCGGTCCTGCGGCTGCGTGACCGGCTTCTGCCGCTGATTTCGCTCCAGGACCTGCTGGGACTAGAGCCCGCCGGCGAGCCCTCGGGCGAAACCTGCATCATCGTGGCCCGCGTCGGGTCCTTCAACTTCGGGGTGATCGTCGACCGGGTCTTCGATACCGAAGAGATCGTGGTCAAACCCGTCGCCACCGTTCTGCGGCATCTGAAGCTCTATTCCGGCGCGACCATCCTGGGCGACGGAGCCGTCATCCTGATCCTGGACCTGAAGGGCGTCTCGTCCGAAGCGGGCGCAGGCCAGGGCACGGCCGGCCTGGTGGACGAAGCGGTCGAGGAAGCCGCCAAGGGGCAGGCCCTGTCCGCCCTGCTGGTGTTCCGCGCCGCCAACGACAGCCTCAAGGCCGCGCCGCTCGCGAGCGTTGCCCGGATCGAGGAACTCGGTGCCGACCAGATCGAATGGATCGACGGTCGCAGCGTCGTCCAGTACCGTGGCAAGCTGATGCCGATTATCGGGTCGGACGCCGAGCCGGCCAGCGCCTGGGACGGTGACGAAAAACGTCCGTTGCTGGTCTTCGCGCGGGACGATCGCGCGGTCGGGCTGCTGGTCAACGAGATTGTCGATATCGTCGAGAGTGTCGTGACGACAGACATGACCGCGAACGGTGCCGGGGCGCTTGGCGGCCTCATCATCGGCGGGGTGGCGACCGAACTGATCGACGTGCCCTACTACTGGCGTCAGGCCCTTCAGGAAGAGGATGCACCGGCGTTCGACAAGCCGGCGGTCGCCGCCTCCGGAAACCGCCCGACATCGTCCGCAGCCGCGCACACGACCGCCCCGGGTTCGGCTGCGCCGACGTCGTCGGTGCCGGCCGCGGCCGCGCCTGACAGCCGCCGGCTGCTTCTCGTCGACCAGAGCCCGTTCTCGCAACTGCTGCTCCGGCCGTTGCTCGCCCAGGCAGGCTATGAGGTCACCGTCGCAGCCGATCCGGACGCGGCGCTCAATCTGTACGACGCCGGTGAGCATTTCCACCTGATCATGGCGGATACTTCCAATCCCGATGAGGCGCGTGCGTTCGCCACAGCCTTCGGACGTGCAGCCAACTGGCACAAGACGCCGCTGCTCAGCCTTGCCTTCCACAACGCCGTCACCACCGGCACGCCCGACCGCCCGGGCGGCGTGGATCAAACCACCCTGCTGGATGCCGTCTCCGGTGCCCTGGCTGAAGCAAGGAATGCCGCATGACCATCCGGACCGAAAACTCGCTGGTCGCCACCGATTCCACAGAGGGTCTTGTTTCGATCAAGGTCGGGAAACAGGCCTTCGGTGTGCCGGTCCTGTCGGTTCAGGACGTCATCGCCGAGACCCCGATCAACCGGGTTCCCCTCAGCCCGCCCGAGGTGGCCGGTTCCCTCAATCTGCGTGGTCGCATCGTGACCGCCATCGACATGCGCTGCCGCCTGGGCATGCCCCAGCGGGAGCCCGAGGATCGCTCGATGAGCGTGATCGTCGAGCATGGGGGCGAACTCTACGCCCTGGTCGTGGATGACGTCGGAGATGTCCTCTGGCTTGAGCCCAGCGATCATGAAGCCGGCCCTGCGACCCTCTCGCCACAATGGCGGGCGGTCTGCAGCGGCCTCTACCGCCTGGAGGACGATCTGCTCCTGGTTCTGAACATCGACCAGGTCCTCACACTTACTGCCCCCGCCAGCCTCGTCGCCTGACTTCGATTTTTCCCCTCAGACTATCGCCGCCCCCCACGCCGGCAGACACCCAGAAGGACACCCAATGTCGACCGCAACCGCCATCAAAGAAGACACCGAGAATTTCGAAGGCCTGCTGGAGGATTTCCGCGGCCAGGTCGATGCGATCCGCAAATCCCAGGCGGTAATCGAATTCGGCCTCGACGGCATCATCCGCGACGCCAACGACAATTTCCTGAACACCGTCGGCTACACCCTGGCCGAGATTCGGGGGCAACATCACAGCATGTTTGTCGACCCGGCGGAAAAGAACAGCGCCGAATACCGCACCTTCTGGGACCAGCTGGCCCGGGGTGAAGCGGCCACCCGCCAGTTCAAGCGCGTCGCCAAGGGCGGCCGCGAGGTCTGGATCCAGGCGAGCTACTGCCCGGTCCTGGATACCCAGGGCAAGCCGATGAAGGTGGTGAAATACGCCACCGACATTACCCAACTGGTCAACGATCGGATCGACGGCCTGAAGATCCAGGGGGCCGTCGAAACGATGACCTCCGCCTTCATGATGGTCGACCGCGACCTGATCGTTACCTACGTCAATGACAGCACCACGAAATTGCTGCGCAGCGTCGCTCCCGCCATCCGCCAGCTGTGGTCCGATTTCGACCCGGACAAGATCGTCGGCACCTGCATCGACAATTTCCACAAGGAGCCATCTCACCAGCGCCGGCTCCTCGCTGATCCGTCGAAGATGCCGTATGAAACGGACATCGCAATCGGCGATCTGAAGATTCACCTCTGCGTCAATGCCACTTTCGACGAGGCCGGGGCCCATGTCGGCAACTCGCTTGAATGGGCCAATGTCACCGAGGCCCGCAAGGCCGACGCCCTGAACGTGGACCTCGCCAACCAGATGGCGGCGATCAGCAAGGCCCAGGCCGTGATCGAGTTCGAGATGGACGGCACGATCGTCTCCGCCAACCCGAATTTCCTGACCACCCTCGGTTATTCGATCGAGGAGATCAAAGGTCAGCACCACAGCATGTTCGTCGATCCCGCTGAACGCAGCAGCCCCGAATACAAGGCGTTCTGGGAGAAGCTGAACCGCGGCGAGCACGACTCGCGCCAGTATAAGCGTTTCGCCAAGGGCGGGCGCGAGGTGTGGATCCAGGCCAGCTACAACCCGATCTGCGACGCCAGCGGCAAGCCGATGAAGGTGATGAAATACGCCTCGGACATCACCCTGACCCGCAAGATCGCCGAACGCGTCAAGGAAATCTCCAACATCGTCTCCTCGGCGTCGTCGGAAATGCGGGCCACCGCAGAGTCGATGGCGCGCACGGCGGCGGAGGCCACCAACCAGGCCTCGGCCGTGGCCAATGCCGCCCAGGTCGCATCCAGCAATGTGCAGACTGTGTCTGCCGCCGGTGAGGAGTTGTCGGCCTCGATCTCGGAGATCGCACGGCAGGTCGCAGAATCGACCAACATCACGCAGCGCGCTGTGAGCGAGACCGACACCACCAAGGCGGCGATCCAGACCCTGGCCGAGGCGGCCCAGAAGATCGGCAATGTGGTCACCCTGATCAACAACATTGCCGGACAGACCAAGCTGCTGGCCCTGAACGCCACGATCGAGGCGGCCCGGGCCGGTGATGCCGGCAAGGGCTTCGCGGTCGTCGCTTCCGAGGTCAAGAGCCTCAGCGACCAGACGGCGAAGGCGACCCACGAGATTTCCTCGGAAGTCTCGGCCATGCAGGCGGCGACCAGCACTTCGGTCTCGGCCATCCAGGGCATCGCCGACACCATCGGCAAGGTCGCCGAGATCGCCGCCGCCATCGCCAGCGCGGTTGAGGAACAGTCCGCGGCCACCGGCGAAATCTCCGCCAATGTGACCGAGGCCGCCGCCAGCACCCAGGAAGTGTCGTCCAACATCCAGGGCCTGAACGAAGGGGTGGCGCAGACCAGCGCCGCTTCTGCCCAGTTGCTGACCGCCTCCGGCGAGCTGGCCGTACAGGCCGAGGCCCTGAGCACCGAAGTCGACGGCCTGCTCTAGGCACCGAAAATGGCCCCGCCCGGTGGTGCTCCACCGGGCGGGCCTGCTCTTCAAGACCGGCCCGGTTCATCGAAAGATGGGCCGGGCCGTTTCTGTTGGGTGACACCGTGGGCCCAAGGCACCACTCGGCGTGAAGGGGCACGGACGGCTTGATATGGCCAGGCTGACACCCCTGCCGGCGCGTCGCGCCTTCGCGGGTTGTTGTGCTGACCCAGGGCGGGACGATGCGGATGCCGTCCAGGACCGCGACCGAAGCCGGACCGGGCCCGGCAAGACGATCAGGACGGGGAAGGGCTCACCCGCCGTCAGGCTGTCTGGGCCAGCTCCATGCCTGTCTTGCGGTAGAGACCGCGGACGCCGGGCGTGGACTCGATCTTGGTGGTGACCCCGAGCACCGTCTCGGCGCTGCCGAGGAACAACGATCCGTCGTTGGCCATGGCCCGTCCGACCTGTTCCAGGATCTGACGTTTGTTTTCGACGTCGAAATAGATGAGTACATTGCGGCAGAAGATCACGTCGAACACGCCGAGGCCGGCCGTACCCTGGAGCAGGTTGTGGTGCCGGAACTGGACCATTTGCTGCAGGGTGGGAGACACTTTCCACCCGTCCACGACCGGCTTGAACCAGCGGTTCTGCCGCTCCGGCGACAACCCTCTCTTGACCTCGAAATCGTTGTATACGCCGGCGCGCGCCTTTTGCAGGATCGGCTCCGACATGTCTGTTGCGAGGATTTCGATTTTCCAGCCGGCAATCCGGGGCCCCAGCTCCTGCAGGACCATGGCGACGGAATAGGGTTCCTGGCCGCTCGAGCAGGCCGCGCACCATACGCGCAGGCTTCGCTGGGTCTGACGGGCGGCGATCAGCGGGGGCAGCACATCGGTCGCCAACTGGTCGAACGGGGTCGCGTCACGAAAGAAGTAGGACTCATGCGTGGCCATCGCATCGACGCACCGCTGGACAAGGTCGTTCGATGCGCCTGCGCGCAGGGCCGCCAGAAGGTCCTCAACGCTCGCCAGCCCTTCGGCGCGGGCGACCGGACCCAGTCGGCTCATCACGAGATACGCCTTCTCGGGCGTCAGGACGAGCCCGGAGGCCTGCCGGATCAATCGACAGAAGTGGTCAAAGTCGGGGTCGGTCATTCGGTCAGTCCAGCAATGCGTCGGACCCAGGGCCCGATCTCGTTCAGAGGGAGGATGCTGTCCGCCAGCCCGGTCGCAGCCGCCGCGCCCGGCATGCCCCAGACCACACTGGAGTCCTGGTCCTGGACGATGAAACGACCCCCCGCCTGGGCCAGGGCCTCGCAACCGCGGGCACCATCCGAACCCATGCCGGTCAGGATCACGCCCAGCACGCCCGAGCCGTAGACCCGGGCAACGGATCGCATCATCGGATCGACCGCAGGTCGACAGAAATTCTCCGGCGGCTCCTGATTCAGACGCAAAATCGGAATGGCACCGTCCCGGTCAACGACCATGTGCCAGCCGCCGGGCGCGACGTAGCAATGGCCCGCCTGGATGCGATCACCGTCACGAGCCTCGGCGCACGGGCGATCGCCGATACGGCTTAGCTGCTCCGCCAACAGGGCGGTGAAGGTGGCGGGCATATGCTGGGTCAGCAGGATGGGCTGGTCGACCGCCCCTCTAAGTGACTCGAACACTTTCATCAGGGCCGGCGGACCGCCTGTCGATGCGCCGATCGCGATCAGCTTGGGCCGGGTGCGCGGCGGGCGGCTGAAAGCGTGCGAAGGGGCGACCGGGGCCGGCCGTACGACCGGCGGGGGAGCATCACGGTGGCGCGGCGCGACGGCGCGGATTTTAGATACCAGTTCGCGCTTGAATTCCTCCGCCGCACCAAGGCCGGATTCCGGCTTGGCGACGCAATCCGCCGCTCCCAGACTCAGGGCCTTCAGGGTAATTTCTGCACCCCGTCGCGTGAGTGTCGAGGCCATGATCACCCCGACGCGAGGAAAGCGCACCACGATTTCCTTCAGCGCGGTCAGGCCGTCCATGACGGGCATTTCGATATCGAGCACGATGACGTCGATTTCGGTACGCGCGAGCTCCGCCAGGGCCAGCTCACCGTGCGGAGCGGTGGCCACCACGGTCAAGCCCGCTTCAGCATTCAGCTGCCGGGAAACCAGCCCCCGAACAACCGCCGAGTCATCGACGACCATTACCCGGATCGTTCTGGCGGGCGCGGCTACTTCGGATTGCGTCATCGAAGCGCGGTCCCTTGACGGCTGGTTCTGACGACCCATGCGGGGCGTAATTTGGCCGACTGGCCTTCAGAGTTTGAAACAGACTTCAGCATTGAGCCGAAAGTATAAATAGACATTAACCGGTGAAAATTCGGCCATAAGGGGAATCACGTTGTTCTACTCATGACGATATCTAAAATTGTCAATTATTTGTACTCTGGGGTCGTGAATTTATACCTCGCGTATATTCTCATTTATTTTTATATGGCTTTCGCACTGGATCGTCTTGCCAATACATGCGCCCGGCGCGCGGCTGCCGAGCGCTCCTGACCGTGCGCGTGACAGGGGAGTATCCAGGCACGGTCATGCTCAAGGGCGACCCCGTGTCGACGGGCAGCGGTGTCGCCATCATGCAATTCCGCGTCCTCGGCAGCTCCGGGCCGCGGCGACGAAGGGGCGTTCTGAAAGTGCCGTTGTTGCGCGTTACGACTGGTCGAGCCCAGCCCCGGTGGTGTCATGCCAAGCGGTCATTGGACGGCGCTCGCCGCCTGCTGACGGCCGGGGGAATGTGATTGGCCCATCCCGAATCCGTCGTTCAGATTGTCGAAGACGATGCCGTCTTCCGCGAGCTGCTTGAATCGCTTCTGGGGGAGGCCGGGTTCCAGACCCGAACCCATGACTCAGCCGGAGCATTCCTGGCGGTTGCCGACACCCTTCCGCCCGGGTGTATCGTCACGGACATCCGAATGCCTCAGATCGACGGACTGGAGTTGATCGCAAGACTCAAGGCCATGGGCGTCGGGCATCCCGTGATTGTCATTTCCGGGCACGGCGAGGTCCCCCTGGTCGTCGAGGCCATGCGGCGAGGCGCTATCGACTTTCTGAAAAAGCCTCTGGATGCAGTGACCTTTCTGGATCGCGTTCGCTGGGCCGTTGAGGCCGGACCGAGCGCTATTCTTCGTGCCGCCCGCATTCACGCGGCCCGGCGCGCTCTGGAGACGCTGTCGGCGCGTGAGTATCAGGTGCTCGAACGCCTGATGCAGGGAAAGTCCGCCAAGCAGATCGCGGTCGACCTGCGTATTAGCTCGCGAACGGTTGAGGAATACCGTGCAAACCTGAACATAAAAATGAGCGTTTCCAGCTTCTCTGAGCTCGTTCAAGTAGCGACTCTGGCGCTTAAATGAACCTGAGGTGGAGAAATCAATCTCCCGTATCCGTATTTGTCCGGGAGTGCCAAACCGGCCGAATCACACAAAAAGTAATTGAATATATCTGCTTCATATATCCATTGGGCACCAATATATGTCGTATAGTGTAATCACCGGCGAACAAATCCGCGCCGCACGCGCCTTGGCCAGAATAGAGCAGGCTGAACTCGCACAGGCCTCAGGGTTAAGCGTCCAGACCATCAAGCGTTTGGAACAGTTCAAGGGTCCGATTGAGGCGACGACGCGAACCGTGACCGCTCTTGTGGGGGCGTTTCAGGCCTTCGGCGTCGGGTTTGACCTTAGTGTGGGTGCCGGACCCGGTTTGCGATTTCTTGATTCCGGAATGTTCGGCGGTCAAAGACCACTGGGTCAATAGGGCTGGAGCGGGCCAGGCAACGGCCGTCACCCGGGCACGCCCCGGTCGCACCGGCCCTGTCCCGGACCATCGCCCGCGCCGGGTCGGGCACCGGCCCCTGTAAAGCCGGCTATAAAACAGACGCAGAACCGGAGCCGGCCAGCTTCAGCCCGAAGGCTGATTATGTCGTTGAAGAGAAATGGCGCACCCGGAGCGATTCGAACGCCCGACCCCCAGATTCGTAGTCTGGTGCTCTATCCAGCTGAGCTACGGGTGCGCACAGGCCTTGACGGCGAGGGCGGGTATCTAGCCGCTCGTCCGGCGGGGCGCAAGCGGCTTCGGGCAGTTTTTGCGGGCTTGGCGAAACGCGGGGTGCGGCCTAGGTCTGGAGACTGACCCCCGCCACACTCGAGACCGTCCATGCGCCCAGTCCGTTTGCCGCTCGTTGGCCTGTTCCTGGCGGCCGGGCTTGCCGTAACGACGGCCTGCGGCAGTCTGCCGGGTTTTGGCACCAGCCCGACGGCTCCGGTCGCCCCGACCGCCACGGCGTCTGCGCCCGCGCGCGGGCCGTTCGTCGCCGCCGCCAATCCACTGGCGGTGGAGGCCGGGATGGCCGTGCTGCGGCGCGGCGGCTCGGCAGTCGACGCCGCCGTGGCCGTGCAGGCGGTTCTGGGTCTGGTCGAGCCCCAGTCCTCCGGACTCGGGGGCGGGGCCTTCCTGATGCATTTCGACGCCACCACCGGCACGGTTACCGCCTATGACGGACGCGAGACTGCCCCGGCCACGGCCACGGCGGAGCTCTTCCAGGAGGACGGGCGGTCACTGGGCTTCGCCGAGGCGGTTCTGAGCGGCCGCTCGACCGGCGTGCCCGGGGTCGTGGCCATGCTGGGGCAGGCGCACAGGGATCACGGCAGATTGGCGTGGAACGACCTGTTCGGCGACGCCACTGTACTCGCCCGCGACGGTTTCATCGTCAGCCCGCGCCTGGCCGGCTTCATCGCCGCCTCCGCCGGACAGGCGCGCACGCGCTGGGCCGAGACCTATTTCACCCGGCCCGACGGCCAGCGCTATGTCGCCGGGGACCGGCTGCGCAACCCGGCCTATGCCGACACCCTGGCGCGGATCGCCGTCGGCGGGGCCGGGGCCTTCTATCGCGGTCCGATCGCCGAGGGTATCGCCGCCACCGTGGCCGAGGCCCCGCGGCCGGGCGGCCTGACCACGGCCGATATCGCCGCCTACCGGCCGATCGAGCGCGGAGCCCTGTGTCGGCCCTATCGCGTCTATGTCATCTGCGTGCCGCCGCCGCCGTCCAGCGGCGTGTCCCTGCTGCAGCTTCTGGCCATGGCCGAACAGACCCCGGATATCGACCGGGGTGCCGGAAGCGCCGAAGCCTGGATCGCCTTCGCCCAGCTGCAGCGGCTGATGTATGCTGATCGCAACCGCTATGTCGCCGATCCCGGCTTCGTCGGGGTCCCGGTCGCCGGCCTGCTGGATCCGGGCTATGTCGCCGACCGCGCGGCCCAGGCCGCCGGCTTGAACGGCGCGGCGGCGGCCGGAACACCGCCCGGCGGTGTCTTCCGCGGGCCCGACTCCACTGCCGAGCCGGCGGGAACCTCGCATTTCGTCATCGTCGACGCCGCGGGCAACGCCGTCAGTATGACCACCACGGTGGAGAGCGTGTTCGGTTCCGGCCGGATGAGCGGCGGCTTCTTCCTCAACAATCAGCTGACGGACTTCTCGTTTGACCCGGTCCGGCCGGACGGGGGCCCGGTCGCCAATGCCGTGGCCGGGGGAAAGCGGCCACGCTCGTCGATGTCGCCGGTCATCATCCTTGATCGCGAGGGGCGGCTGGTGGGGGCGCTGGGTTCGCCCGGCGGCTCGTCGATCCTCGCCTATAATGCCAAGGCACTGATCGGGATCCTCGACTGGCACCTGCCGGTCCAGGCCGCCTTCGACCTGCCCAACCTGGTGGCCAAGGGCGATGGCTTCGGGGCCGATACCGACCGGTTTGATACGGTCCTGGCGGGAGATCTGGCGGCCCGGGGGATCGTCCTGCGGCCCAATGCCAGCGAGAATTCCGGCCTGCACGGCGGCGTCTGGCGGAACGGACACTGGGACGGGGGGGCTGACGACCGACGCGAGGGCGTGGTCCGGTCCGGCGATCCGGCGCTCAGGCCGTGATCACCAGTCCGGCTTGATCGACAGCTGGAAGGCGAGCAGGCCTTCGGACACATCCGTATCGACGCCATGTCCGGCGCGCAGGTCCGACGGGCCCAGTTCGCGGTAGATGAGGCCGATCGAACTCTGCACATCCCCCTTGCGGTAGGCGACCCCCAGCGAGGCGTCGCCGATAAAATTGCTGGTATCGTGGCTGACGCCGGAGCGGGCGAAGTCGCCATCGCGGGTGCGGGCGAAATTATAGCCGACCGCGCGACCCGAGCCGGCGGCATAGATGTACCAGCGGGCCCGCTCGCCGAAGGCCGCCCGGCCGGCGGGAACCAGACGTTCCATATCGGTGCCGATCTGCAGCACGGCTCCGGCCTCGGCCGTGCCGCCGCGGGTGCCGACTCCGACGCCGGCATGGGAGATCAGGGTCACCTCGAGCCCCGAGGCCGTATAGCCCAGGGTCGCGGGCCAGCCCCGGATATAGCTCAGATCAAAATGTTCGGCCTCGAGCGCGGCCGGATCCAGCGGACTGACCGGCACGGGTGCCCCGTCGGCGCGCCGCAAGGCCCCCTCGGTGCGCAGACGCATGCGGTCGGAAAAGCCGGCCGTCTCGAACCAGACGTCGCGGCGGTCGATGACGCGCGGTTCGCCCCCTGCCGCGGGCTCGATCAGCCCGACCGCCGCCTCGAAGCCACCCGCCTCCGGGGTGTCGAAGGATTGGCTGTGATCAAGCTGGATCAGGAGTTCGGCGACGGTCGCCGGGGGGGCGGCTCCGGGAATCACGGTGGTATCGACAATCCAGGTGGTCGGTGCGGTCTGGGACTCAGCCGAATTGGCGCTGGCGCAGATCAGCGCCATCCCCATTCCGGTCAAGATCGTCACCAGACGCATCAACGGCCCCCTCAGTCCGTTAGCGATGGGGAATCCTGTACCAGAAGCCCCCGAGCGCCAACACACATTTTCGCAATGTGCGACCCCAACCCGAACGGGTCGGCCGCGCGTCGGTTCCACGGGAGGGTTTGAGGATCCGTGAGGCCGGCCCGGGGGGGCACGGTCCCGGCCTTATTGACAGGCGAGACACTCATCGTAGTCGGTGCGGGCGGCGCTGAAGAGGTCAGGCTGGTTCGGATCGATCTCGACCTCCTCCTTGTCCTCCGAGCCCGCGAAGGCGGCCCGCTGCACGGATTTGGAGCGCAGATAGTAGAGGGATTTCAGACCCCGCTCCCAGGCCGACCAGTGCAGCATGTGCAGGTCCCATTTGTTGACGTCGCCCGGGATGAACAGGTTGATCGACTGGGCCTGACAGACCTCGGGCGTGCGGTCGGCGGACAGTTCCACGATCCAGCGCTGGTCCAGTTCGAAGGCCGTCTTGAAGATCGCCTTCTCGTCCTCGGTCAGCCCTTCCAGATGCTGGACCGAGCCCTCGTTCTCGAGGATCGACGACCAGATGGCGTCGGTGTCCAGACCCTTCCCGGCCAGGATTTTCTCCAGATAGGGGTTCTTGACCGCAAACGAGCCGGACAGGGTCTTGTGAGTATAGATGTTGGCCGGGATCGGCTCGATGCCGGCGCTGGTGCCGCCGCAGATGATCGAGATCGAGGCGGTCGGGGCGATGGCCAGCTTGTGGCTGAACCGCTCCATCACGCCACGCTCGGCGGCATCTTCACAGGCCCCCTTCTCCTCGGCCAGCAGGCGACTGGCCTTGTCGGCCTCGCGCCGCAAATGCTTGAACAGCCGCATGTTCCACGACTTGGCCATGGCGCTTTCGAAGGCGACGCCCTGGGCCTGCAGGAACGAATGGAAGCCCATCAGGCCCAGGCCCACCGACCGCTCGCGCTTGGCCGAATAGACGGCCGCGGCCATCTCCGGCGGGGCGCGGCGGATGAAGTCTTCCAGCACATTGTCGAGGAAACGCATCACGTCCTCGATGAATTTCGGCTCCTCGCGCCATTCGAGGAAGGTCTCGGCATTGACCGAGGACAGGCAGCAGACCGCCGTCCGGTCCACGCCCAGGTGGTCGCGACCGGTGTGGAGCATGATTTCCGAGCACAGGTTGGACTGTTTCACCTTCAGGCCCAGATCGCGCTGATGCTGCGGCATCTGGCGGTTCACCGTGTCCGAAAAGATCAGATAGGGCTCCCCGGTCTGCAGGCGGATCTCGAGGATTTTCTGCCACAGGCTGCGGGCGTCGACGGTGCGGATGACCGCCTGGTCCTTGGGCGACAGCAGGTCGAAGGTGCGCCCGTCGCGCACCGCCTCCATGAAGGCGTCGGTGATGTTGATGCCGTGGTGCAGGTTCAGCGACTTGCGGTTGAAGTCGCCCGACGGCTTGCGGATCTCGAGGAACTCCTCGATCTCGGGGTGGTGCACGTCCAGATAGACGGCGGCCGAGCCGCGCCGCAGCGAGCCCTGGGAGATGGCCAGGGTCAGGGAATCCATCACGCGGATGAAGGGGATGATGCCGCTGGTCTGGCCCGCGCCCTTGACCTTCTCACCGATCGAGCGGACGCCGCCCCAGTAGGTGCCGATACCGCCGCCGTTCGAGGCGAGCGCGACGTTCTCGTTCCAGACCGACTGGATGCCGTCGAGGCTGTCGCCGACGGCGTTGAGGAAGCAGCTGATCGGCAGGCCGCGATCGGCCCCGCCGTTCGACAGCACCGGGGTCGAGGGCATGAACCACAGCTTGGACATATAGTCATAGACGCGCTGGGCATGATCGGCGTCGTCCGCATAGGCGGTGGCGACACGGGCGAACATGTCCTGGTAGCTCTCGCCGGCCAGCAGGTAGCGATCCTCGAGGGTCTTCTTGCCGAAGGCGGTCAGCAGATCGTCGCGCGACCGGTCCAGCTGCAGGGACGGCACCACCGACAGGACCGGCCGATCGGTCGTGTCCTCAGCCGCAACCGACTGGAATTCAACCGTCTTCAAAGCTTCGCCGCCAGCCATTGCATCTCGCCCTGAACTAAAACCATTGATCGTTGCTATCGCGCCCTGACCACATCATCTAGTGGCCGAAGCGCTCCCCGAGCCCACATATGGGGCGCAGATGGCTAACGACCCGTCAACGGGCTTGACGATCACTTTCTGACCGAATCGCTTCGGAAGACGGGATGACCCTGTGGGAAACCGGATGACAGGGGCATGACGGGCCGGATTGCGCCGCGATCACGAAGCCGTGATGAGAGCGCCGGGGGGAACAGCCGGACAGCTTGGCCGTTAGCGGCCGATGACCCGTACGACCGCTCCGGAAATTCTGACCCGGCTCCTGCGCCTGGCCCGGACCGAGCTGGCCCTTCTCGGCGGTCTGCTGGTCGTCGCCCTCGGCGTATGGGCCTTCGCCGGCCTGGCCGACGAGACCGGCGAACCGGGCGGCCAGGCCTTCGACCAGGCGATACTCGCCGCGATGCGGCCGAACTCCGATCCATCCGACGCCTGGGGGCCATGGTGGCTGCAGGTTGCGGCGGGCGACGTCACGGCCCTGGGCGGGATTGCGGTCCTCGGCCTGTTCGCCACGGCGGCGGTCGGATTCCTGCTGATCCAGGGCAAGCGCCTGTCGGCCCTGATGCTGGTGCTGGGTCTGGCCGGTGGCGTGGTCCTCAGCGAGGGCCTCAAGGGGGTGTTCGAACGGGCCCGCCCGCCGGCGCTGTTCCAGTCGGTCGAGACGATCAATGCCAGCTTCCCGTCGGGGCACGCCCTGCTGTCGACCGTCTTCTATCTGACGGTCGGTGTCCTGCTGGCCCGGACCCTGCCGCGTCGCCGTCTCAAGACCTTTGTGCTGGGCACCGCCGTGCTGATCGCCCTGCTGGTCGGGGCGACCCGGGTCTATCTGGCCGCCCACTGGGCCACCGATGTCCTGGCCGGCTGGAGCGTCGGGGCCGCCTGGGCCATGAGTCTCTGGGTGGCGGCCTCCCTGATCGAACGGCGCCAGCGGTCGCATCATGCCGCCCTGCAGGATTCGCCGCCACCGCCGCCGGAGCCCGCGAACCGGTCTGACGGCCAGTAACCATGACATCTGAAATTTAACCTCTGGCTGCGATCAAGGCAGATCAATTGGTCGGGAGGGGCCGGATGCACGGTCGCTGGCGACTGTTTCGACATGATGCCGGTCAAGCCTCGGGTCCGCCGGCCTGGACCTATGTGGCCCTGTTCGCGGCCTGTCTCCTGCTCGGGATCTGGAGCGCCCGGACGTTCGGTGCCGTGGTGATCTGGCCGGCCAACGGCGTGATGCTGGCGGCCCTGCTGCAGTTGCACCGGCGCCAGGCGGCCACTGTCCTCGCCACCTGTCTGGCCATTAATCTGCTCGCCAATGTGGTGCGGGGCGATCCCCTGCCCTTCCTGTGGCTGAACGCCGTGCTGAACCTGGCCCAGGTCTGTCTGGCCGGGCTGATCGCGCGGCGGGTCGGCGGGGCCGCCCTGGATCTGCGCCGCCCCCGGCGGCTGGCGAATTTCGCCCTGCTGGCCGTGACCCCGGCGGTGCTGTTGTCGGCCCTGTTCATCGTCACGGTGGCGGCGTCGCTGCATCCCTATTCCCCGGCCTTCTTCCTGTTCACCCTGGTGCGCTATGCGGCGATGGAAATCCTCGGATTGCTGATCGTCGCCCCGACCCTGCTGCTGATCGCCAAATCGCACCGCTTCCGCGACACCGCCCCGGCCTCGCCCCGCGAGACCCTGGGCCTGATGGCCCTGCTGGTGCTGGTGACCGGAGGCGTGTTCGCCCAGTCGCTGGCTCCGGTAACGTTTCTCGTCTTTCCGGTCCTGATGCTGGTCGCCTTCCGCGTCTCGCCGGTCTGGGTCGCCCGGGCGGTGATCCTGGTCGCCTTGATCGGCGGGGTCAGCACGGTGACCGGCCATGGCCCGGTCCCGTTGACGCATCTGGTCCCGGTCCAGGGTCTGGAAGCGGTTCCCGTCGTCATTCACCGGCTGAACGTCTTCTACCTGTTCATGCTGGCCGTGATCCTGACCGCCCTGCCCGTCAGTACGGTGATGTCCGCCCGCCGCAACATGGTCGCCCGGCTGGAGGCCCGCACCCGCGCCGCCCAGGCCGCCCGTCGCCGCGCCGAGGAGGCCGACGCCGCCAAGACCCGCTTCCTGGCCCTGATGAGCCATGAGATGCGCACACCGCTGAACAGTGTCACCGGCTATGCCGAGGTGCTGGCCCGGCACCCGGCCATGGAGCCCGGGGCCCGCGACCAGCTGGACCAGGTCCGGCGCTCGGGCGAGACCCTGTTGATGCTGGTGGAGGATCTGCTCGAGGTCTCGCGCGGCGACGCCGCCGTCGACCTGCGGCCCCTGTGTCTGCCGACCCTGATGCGGGCCACCGTCGAGGGGAGCCGGCCCGCCGCGGCGGAAAAGGACATCGCCCTGGTCCTGGACGTGCGGCCCGCGGCCGACGGGTCCGTCATCGGCGACCGCTACCGCCTGCGCCAGGCGCTGCATCACCTGATCGGCAATGCGGTGAAATTCACCGACCAGGGCGGGGTGACCGTGGTCGCCGACCGGATCGACGGGGATGTCGTCATCACCGTCACCGACACCGGCTGCGGTCTTGATCCGGCCCGGGCCGCGGCCCTGTTCGAGGTCTTTGTCCAGGGCGACGACTCGATCAGCCGCCGTCATGTGGGGGCCGGGATCGGCCTGGCCCTGGTCAGGCGGCATGCCGACCTGATGGGCGGGAATGTCGCCGTCGACAGCCGTCCGGGCGAGGGGGCGACCTTCACCCTGCGTCTGCCGCTGGTCCGGGTGGCGACCGCCCCGGACGTCGCCGTCGACCGGCCCGCGGCCGAGGATCATGGCACCGGCCACGCCCCCCGGGTTCTGGTGGTGGACGACCACCCGGCCAATCGCGAGGTGGCCCGACTGATGCTGTTGGCGGCCGGCTGCGCGGTGGCCGAGGCCGCCGACGGCGACGAGGCCGTCGACATGGTTCGGGCCGGCAGCTTCGACCTGATCCTGATGGATGTCCGGATGCCGCGCGTGGACGGACTGGCCGCGACCCGGCAGATCCGGGCCCTGCCGGGACCGGTCGGCCGGACCCCGATCCTGGCGGTCACCGCCGAGGCCATGCCCGAGGACGCCGCCCGCTGTCTGGCGGCGGGCATGAACGCCCATCTCGCCAAGCCGATCTCGTGCCCGGCCCTGTATGCGGCGATGGCACCGCTGCTGCCCGCCCCGTCCCCGGTAACGGTCGCAGCGGCCTGATCCGGCGCGGACGGCGCGCGCGCGGACGCCCCGCGCGCCGGACCGGCCGCGGTGATGGGGACGTGGGCGGAGCGCCGGGCCTTCGCCCGGTGAGCTTTGATTGATACCGTTTCGACGAAGGCTGACGCTCCGCGCGGACGGGCTTCCACATGCGCGGACTATGGGCCTCGCTGTTGAC
>CAXBHG010000014.1:0-28379 GCA_963975385.1 uncultured Brevundimonas sp. | reverse complement strand
ACCACATCGCCGCGGACGAAGCCGGTCCGCGCCGCCATACTGCCGCGATCGACCGCGGTCAGCAGCACGCCGGTGGTGAAGGGATCCCCGCCCAGACTGTCCGCAAGCGCGGGGTTCAGGCCCAGGGCCCTTGATCCGGCCAGGGCGCCCGCCTGGATCGCCGCCGCGCTGCTGACGTCGGCATTGCCGGGCAGTTTCTGGACCCGGGCCCGGATGGTGCGGGCGTCGCCGCCGCGCAGCACCGACACCTGCACCGTGGCGTCCGGCTCATGGGTGCCGACGCGGAAATTCAGCCCGCCCTGGTCATTGACCTCGGCCCCGTCGACGGCGGTGATGATGTCGCCGGTGCGCAGGCCGGCGCGGGCCCCGGGGCCCTCGGGATAGACGGTGGTGACGACCAGACCCTGCGGGCGGTCGAGACCCAGGCTGCGGGCGACCTCGGCGGTGACGGGATCGCCCTTGATGCCCAGCCACGGACGAACCACGGCGCTGGCCCCGCCGACGGCGGAATCGACCACCTGGCGCACCATGGCGGCGGGCACGGCGAAACCGACCCCGGTCGACGAGCCGGTGCGCGAGAAGATGGCGGTATTGATGCCGATCAGGTCGCCGTCCATGTCGACCAGGGCCCCGCCGGAATTGCCGGGATTGATGGCCGCGTCGGTCTGGATGAAGGAGCCGCTGTCCGAGATGCCGGTGTCGGTGCGGTTCAGGGCCGAGATAATGCCGTTGGTCACGGTCTGGCCGACGCCGAACGGATTGCCGATGGCCAGGACCAGATCGCCGATCTGCTGTTCCTCGCGGTCATCGATGCGCAGCACCGGCAGGCGGTCGTTGACCCCTTCCAGCTGCAGCACGGCGATGTCGGAACGTTCGTCGGCCAGCACCACCCGGGCGGCGAACTCGCGCCGGTCGGCCAGGGTGACGCGGATCTGCTGCATGTTCTGGATCACGTGACGGTTGGTCACCACCACCCCGTCGTCACGGACGATGACGCCCGAGCCGATCGAGCCGGTCACCCGCTGCTGCGGGCCACCGCCGAACATCTCGAAGAAGGGGTCGCGCACCGTCTGGACGCCGCGGGCCGAGATATTGACCACGGCCGGGGCCGCCTCGCGCACCACGGGGGCGAAACTGGCCTTCATCGACAGGGCGTCACCGGGCAGTTGGCGCGGGGCCTCGGCAAAGACCCCGTCCTGGGCCTTTGAATTGTCCGGAGAGCCGCAGGCGGTGAGCAGCAGGGTGGCGGCGATGGCGAGGCTGGAAGTCTTCATCATGTCCCGGTCTTTGCGGATAGGGTGGCCCATTCGGCGATGGGTTTCTGGCCATTAGATGGCGACGGGACTGCCGTTTTCCAGCGGCCGGGACCGGTTCAGCGCACCAGTACCGCCCGGGCGAGCCGGTCATCCCCGTCATCGGCCGGCAGGTCCAGCCCCAGCAGTCGACCCAGCAGGGCATGGACATCGACGTTGCGCAGGGTCGCGATCCGGCGTCCCGCCACCACGCCCGGCCCGTGGGCAAGGAACAGCGCCTGCATCTCCGGGGCGGCATTGTCATAGCCATGATCCCCGCCGGACCAGGCTTCCGTCCCCGGCGCCAGGATCTCCCAGCCGGTCTCGGCCAGGCAGAAGATCGCCGGCACCCGGCGATGGCTGCCGAAGGCCAGTCGGGCCGGCAGGCGCCCCCTCTCCCAGCATTGCATATGGTCGTGCGGGACCAGCAGCTCGGCCCGGACCTCGGCCTCATGACCCGGTTGCGGGTCAACGCCGAGGATGGCCCCGGAATAGAGGACCCGCGCCGCCGCCGAGGCGGTCACCGGACCCAACCGCACGACCCGTTCGGGTGAGACCGCGGCCATGCCGTGGTCGGCGACCACGACGATCACTACCCGGTCCGCCAGCCCCCGCGCCCGCAGCCCGGCCAGCAGCCGCCCCATCGCCGCATCGACCCCGGCGACGGCGGCGTTCACCTCGACCGAGTCCGGCCCGAACCGGTGTCCGGCCGTGTCGACGATGTCGAAATACAGGGTGCCGAATCCCGGCCGGTCGCCGGCCGGACGGTCCAGCCAGGCCAGAAGCCGGTCGACGCGGGCGTCGCCGTCCATCTCCTGGTCGAACGGCAGCCAGTCGCGGGGCCGGACACCGTGGATCGCCGCCTCGGACCCGGGCCAGAACAGGGTGGCGGTCGGGAGACCCGCCTTCTCGGCCGTGACCCAGATCGGCTGGCCCTCGTCCCACCAGCGGCGGTCCCCGACCGTGGCGCGATCCGCCAGCCGGAAGGTCACACCCGGCCTCGTCGGGTCCTGCATCGTATTGTTGACGATGCCGTGGTGATCAGGCCGCAGACCGGTAACCAGGGTATAGTGGTTGGGATAGGTCTTGCTGGGAAAGGACGGCTCCATCGGGCCGGAGACCCCTTCGGCCGCCAGTCGCGACAGCACCGGGGTCAGGCCGCGATCCAGATAGTCGCTGCGGAAGCCGTCAATCGACACCAGCAGCACGATCGGCCGCTGCTCCGGTCCGGGCACCGCGACCGGCGGCAGGGCGGCGCAGGCCGCGAGGGTGAGCGCGGCCACAACGACCATCAGGCGAACGAACATGGCGACTCCGGCGGGGATCTGCACATTGCCTAACCTTAATGCGCAACAGGCTTACGACGGCTTGCCCGAGCCCCGAACTCGGGTCAGGCTCGCGGAATGAACGCTGTGATTGAAACCCGCGACCTGACCAAGACCTATGGTACGGTCCGCGCCCTGGACGGACTGTCGCTGTCGATCCCGCGCGGCGGGGTCTATGGCATCCTCGGGCCGAACGGGGCCGGCAAATCGACCCTGTTCCGTATCCTGCTGGGCCTGATCCGTCCCAGCGACGGCACGGCGACCGTGATGGGCGGGGCCATCGGCGACATCGCCGCCATGCGCCGCATGGGCTCGATGATCGAGACCCCGCGCTATCCGCCCTATCTGAGCGCCCGCCAGGTGCTGGAATGGCTGGCCCTGTCGCACGGCGTCGAGGCCACGGCCGAGATTCCGGCCTGGCTGGACCGGGTCAGCCTGACCGAGGCCGCGGACCGCCGGGTGCGCGGCTTTTCCGTCGGCATGCTGCAGCGGCTGGGCGTCGCCGCCGCCCTGATGAGCAAGCCCGATCTGGTCATCCTCGATGAACCGACCAGCGGCATGGATCCCCCCGGCATCCAGGAGATGCGCGCCCTGATCCGCAGCCTGGCCGACGACGACGGGGTCACCGTCATCCTGGCCAGCCACCAGCTGCTGGAGGTGCAGAAGATCTGCGACCGGGTCGCCATCCTGAACCGCGGCAAGCTGATCCTCGAGGGCGCGGTATCGGACCTGACCGCCGCCGGGGGTGAACGTCTGCGCCTCACCCTGAGCCCGGTCGAGGCGGCACTGGCCGTACTGGGCGAGCGGGGCGCGCGCGACGACGACGGGGTGATGGCCGCCATCACCCGGGAAGAGGCCCCGGCCCTGATCCGTGCCCTGGTCGAACGGGGTGTCGACATCAGCGAGGCCCGCTGGATCGGCACCGATCTGGAAAGCATCTTCATGACCGAGACCGGGGCCGCCGAAGCCGGCCGGGGGGAGCAGACCCATGCTGGTTGATGCCATTCGCGCCGAGGGCTTCCGCCTGTCGAAGAACCGGACCGCCCTGTTCTGGAGCATCGCCTTCGTCCCCATTCTGAGCGTGGTGCTGGGGGCGCTGACCAGTTTCGTGCTGAAGGGCGGCGAGACCAAACTGCTGGAAGGGGCCAATTCGCCGGAACTGGCCGAGATGATGTCGCGGGCCACCCTGGACCTGTCCGCCGCCATGGTCTCGGCCGCCGGCAGCCTGGCCAATCCGCTGGTGCTGCTGTTCGTCCTGATCGGCGCGGCCACCCTCTATGCCGGCGACTATCGCTGGGAGACGTGGCGGCTGATCAGTGCCCGCAACAGCCGGCCGAACCTGATCCTGGCCAAGCTGGCCGTGGTGGCCGGACTGGCACTGGTCGCCATGGCCCTGATGCTGGTCGGCAGCCTGATTGAGAATCTGATCCGGGCCACCATCTTCGGCCGCAGCCTGATCTTCACCCTGACCGGCGATCAGGTCGCCCAGTTCTTCGCCCTGACCGGCCTGTCGTGGCTGCGGATCGTGCAGTTCACCATGCTCAGCCTGCTGGCGGCGGTGGTCACCCGCTCGCTGCTGGCGGCCCTGTTCGTGCCCCTGGTCGTGGGGGTGGCCCAGTACTTCGCGCCGCAGATGCTGGGACAAATGGGGGTGATGCCCGACGCCTGGCTGTCGGTTCTCGTGAATCCGGCCATGGCCACCGACGCCGTACAGGCGGTGATCTTCGGAGGCGCGGCCGCCGCCAACCTGCCGGCCGGACTGGTGCTCAAGGCGTGGGTCAGTCTGGGGCTGTGGACCCTTGGTCCCCTGGCCGGGGCCCTGGCCTGGTTCCAGCGTCAGGACCTGTCGAAGGAATAGCGGTTACAGCCGCTTTTCCATCCAGACGTCGCAACGGACATAGGGGCTGGGCGTCGGCGGCAACGGCGTGAAGCCGAACCGGTCGTACAGGGCCAGGGCCGGGGCCAGGGTGCTGCTGGTTTCCAGATACAGGCGGTGCGCGCCCGCAGCCCGGGCGGTGGCCTCGCACGCCTCCAGCAGCCGGCGCGCCAGGCCGAGGCCGCGCGCGGCCGGGGCCACCGTCATCTTGGCCACCTCCCACCCACCGTCCGCCATCGGCAGCAGGGCGCAGCAGCCGACCGCCTCCCCGTCCCGCTCGGCGATGAAGATGTGGCCGCCGAGGGCCAGGATCGCCCCCTCGGGGTCATCGAGGACCTTGCGGTCCCTGGCCTCGACCGTGAAACCGCCCGCCGCCAGCCAGGCCGCGTTCAGGGCCTGCCAGTCGGCGCGATGGGCCGATCGGTAGGGGACAATTCCGGACGTCGTCGCGGGCATGGCGGTACGGTCAGCCTCCGACGGCAATGGACAGAATGTCGATGCCGGCCCGTTTCAGTATGACGACCAGCGCGATCAGCAACAGCGTGTAGATCATATTCGCCGCAATCGCCTGCCAGATCGCCCGCCATGCCGTGCCTCTCAGCGCCTGTTCCACGATCCCGGGTCTGGCACCGCTGACGGCCCCTTCGGCGAACTCGGCCAGTACGCCGGCTGCCTGGGCCTCGAACACGTCCCGCATCTGCGGCGTATAGGCGTCGACGTACCCCCTCAGTTCGGGGGCCTTTGGGGGGCGACCCCTTTCGGCTTCAAACTGCCGGACCCATTCGCGTTTGGCGCTCTTGTACAGGCCGTAGGCAATATAGCCCTGGACGGGATTGGAGCTGCCGTCGACCAGGCGCTCGTACATCGCATTGTAGGCCATCTACCTTTTCGTGTCCGGCAGGGCCGGCGGGCTGCGCAGCGCCTTGCGGATGGCCGTATTGGCCATAGCCGAGGCCCGCGCATAGGCCGTGCCGGACATTACCGTCGCCGAGAACTGCCCACTTGTGACGTTCCGGAAGGTGCGAACAGGGCGGTCATCGGGCTTGTCCGAGACCAGGAAAACCGGTTTCGACATCGCATTTCCCCTGACCTGAACATAGCGGGAACGGCCGCAGGCACCAAGCCCCCGGCGCGTCGTCTGCCCACCGCCACGCCCAAGTAAAAGGGCGGCCGGATCGCTCCGGCCGCCCCTTCAGATGGTATGTGGTGAGACGAGGCCTAGGCTTCGTCGTCGCCCTCGATCTCATAGACCGGACCCGAGTCCAGGCCCTTGGCGTCGACATCGCGGTCGACGAACTCGATCACGGCCATGGCGGCGTTGTCACCGTGACGGTAACCGGCCTTCATGATCCGGATATAGCCACCGCTACGCTCGGCGTAGCGCGGGCCGATCGTTTCGAACAGCTTGCCGACCTGCGGCACGTCGCGCACGGCGCTGATGGCCTGACGACGGGCGTGCAGATCGCCCTTCTTGGCGAGCGTGACCAGCTTTTCGACGAAGGGACGCAGTTCCTTGGCCTTGGGCAGGGTCGTGGTGATCTGCTCGTGCTTGATCAGCGATGCCGCCATATTGGCGAACATTGCAGTCCTGTGGCTGGCCGTGCGGCCGAGCTTGCGATAGGCGGCGCCGTGGCGCATCGGGGTCTCTCCTACTCAACCCCGGTATCCTCTTCAGGACCTGGGGCCGTATAATTCTAACCGCCCCGCATCCCCGTGTGGGAAATGGGCGGAGGGTTGAAACTAGATCTGTTCGTCGAACTTCTTGGCCAGATCTTCGATGTTCTCGGGCGGCCAGTTCGGCACATCCATGCCAAGCGAGAGGCCCATCGTCGCGAGAACTTCCTTGATCTCGTTCAGCGACTTGCGCCCGAAGTTCGGGGTGCGAAGCATTTCGCCCTCGGTCTTCTGGATCAGGTCGCCGATGTAGACGATGTTGTCGTTCTTCAGGCAGTTGGCCGAGCGAACCGAAAGCTCCAGTTCGTCGACCTTCTTCAGCAGGGCCGGGTTGAAGGGCAGGTCGGGCTTGCCGTCGGCAACCTCGACCACCTTCTTGGGCTCATCGAAGGTGATGAAGATCTGCAGCTGGTCCTGCAGGATGCGCGAGGCATAGGCCACCGCGTCAACCGGCGAGACCGCGCCGTTGGTTTCGACTTCCAGCACCAGCTTGTCATAGTCCAGCGACTGGCCCTGGCGGGTCGGCTCGACGCGATAGGCGACGCGCTTGACCGGCGAATACAGGGCGTCGACCGAGATCAGGCCGATCGGCGCGTCTTCCGGACGGTTCAGTTCGGCGGCGACATAGCCCTTGCCGTTCTGGACGGTCAGTTCCATGCGCACCGAAGCCCCGTCGTCCAGGGTGCAGATCACGTGGTCCGGGTTCAGGACCTCGATGTCGGCCGGCAGGTCGATCTGACCCGCGGTCACGGCACCGGGACCGGTCGCCTTCAGCGTCATCCGCTTCGGGCCCTCGGCGTGCATGCGCAGCGCCAGTTGCTTGATGTTCAGAACGATGTCGACCACGTCCTCGCGCACGCCTTCCAGCGACGAGAATTCATGGACCACGCCGTCGATCTGGATGGCGGTGACGGCGGCGCCCTGCAGCGACGACAGCAGCACGCGGCGCAGGGCATTGCCGAGCGTCACACCGAAGCCACGCTCGAGCGGTTCAGCGACCAGCCGCGCCTTGCGCTGCGGATCCGAACCCATTTCGACCTGCGGCTTCTCGGGACGGATCAGCTCTTGCCAGTTTCTTTCGATCATTGGTGTCCCTCGAACGGGTTTCGCCGGTTCCGCGCCCCAGCAATGTGGGTCAGCGGAACCGGCGTTGAATAGGGGGTAGGCGGCAGCTTAGACGCGACGACGCTTGGGCGGGCGGCAGCCGTTGTGCGGCATCGGCGTGACGTCACGGATGGTCGTGATGGTCAGGCCGACCGACTGCAGGGCGCGAAGCGCCGACTCACGACCCGAACCGGGACCCGAGACGTTGACTTCCAGGGTCTTGACGCCGTGCTCCTGCGCCTTCTTGCCCGCGTCTTCGGCGGCCATCTGCGCGGCGTACGGGGTCGATTTGCGCGAACCCTTGAAACCCATGTGACCGGCCGAGGACCAGGAGATGGCGTTCCCCTGGGCGTCGGTGATCGTGATCATGGTGTTGTTGAAAGACGCATTCACATGGGCGACGCCCGACGTGATGTTCTTGCGTTCGCGCTTCTTTACGCGACCCGGTTCCTTGGCCATCGGTTCGGCTCTCTCTTATTTCTTCTTGCCGGCGATCGGCTTGGCCGGGCCCTTGCGGGTCCGTGCATTGGTATGGGTGCGCTGGCCGCGGACCGGCAGGCCCTTGCGGTGACGCAGGCCGCGGTAGCAGGCCAGGTCCATCAGACGCTTGATGTTCATCGAGGTCTCGCGGCGCAGGTCGCCCTCGACCGTGTGGTCGCGGTCGATCGTCTCACGGATCTGCAGAACCTCAGCATCGGTCAGCTGGTTCACGCGGCGCGAGGCCTCGATACCCACCTTCTCGGTGATTTCCTTGGCAGCGTGCGCGCCGATGCCATGAATATACTGCAGCGCGATTTCAACGCGCTTGTTGGTCGGGATGTTGACGCCAGCAATACGGGCCACGTAGTTCTCCAGGTACGCGTGGACAGACGCAGGAAACGCTCCGGTCAACAGACCAGGAGCGTGTGCGCCCTTCGCGGAAGTCGGTCCTTATATAGCCGATTCATTTTCCGTCAATGGCCCGTCGGACTTTCCCTGCCACCAATCAGCAGTGCCAGCACGCCTCGGCCCCGATCGGGCTGCCGGGCGGGACCGGCGTCTGGTGCCTGTCCGCCTCAAGCAGCTGGTCCAGACGGTCCCGGTCGGACAGCAGGTCCCCGAGCCAGCGATCATGGGCCCGCTGCACCGGATCGCCGGCCCGCGACGCCTTCAGCCGTGTCGACAGGCTGGACAGCCGGTCGTCGATCACCGCGGCCGAGGTGGCCGACAGATCGTCATCGCGCAGCAACCCCGCCAGGGTCAGGACCGTGCGGGCCTGGACCCGCCGGGCCGGACCGGCCAGACGGCCGGTGGCGGGGGCGAAGGCCGCGGCCACGATGCGGTCCACCACCTCCCCGGTCCCCAGGGCCGAGGGGTCGCGACGGACGGCGTCGGTCAGTCGGTTGACGCGGCGCGGATCGAACAGCGCCGTCAGGGTCACATCGGCGGCGGTATCGACGGCCGCGCCGGGATCGAAGGCCCGCCCCTGCCCGCCGCGGAACACCTCGATGTCGTTCTGGGGGTCGTCGTCGCCGGACTGCTGGGCCTCCAGCAGGGCCAGTAGCGGCTCCGGCAGATCCAGCCCGGCCGGGTCGAGGGTCGCCGCCAGGGCGTCCAGCGCCGCCCTCTGGGTCGCGGCCGGCACCGGCTGCGCCGCCTCGCGCCCGTCGCCGACGACCGGATAGCCATAGTCGATGCCCCCGACCAGCTTGGCCGCCGCATCGACCTGGTAGCGGTGATACAGATAGACCGGCACCAGCCGGCGGCGCAGGTCATTGACCGCCGACCCGGCCGGCAGATTGTCCAGACCGAACCGGTCCAGCGCGATGCGGCGCACCCGCATGATGTGATCCAGCTCGGCCACCGGGTCGGACCCGTTGTCCCACAGACTGCCCCAGGGCTGGGCGTCGCCGCCGATCCGCGCGTCGGCGTCCGAGACGAACCGCAGCCGCGCCGCCCCGGCCTCGGCCTTGCGTTGCAGGGTGGCGGCATCGGCGTCGCCATAGCTCCAGTCGATGGCGAACCGGTCCCAGTCGCCCAGACCGATCCCGTAGGCCCGGCTGAAATCGAGGCCGCTGTCGGTGATGCCGATCAGCGGCACCGGATAGTCCATCACCGAACTGCGGTCCTGGGTGCTGGCGGCGAAATTGTGCAGCAGGCCGATGGCGTGACCGACCTCATGGGCGGCCAGCTGGCGCACCCGGTCCAGGGCGATGCGTTGCGGGTCGTCCTGGGCTCCGGTGCCCGTGCGATCGGCCCCGACCAGCCCCTCGAGGATCAGCATGTCCTGGCGCACCCGCAGCGAGCCCAGCAGCACCGAGCCCTTGACGATCTCGCCGGTGCGCGGATCGACGACGCTCTGGCCGTAGGACCAACTACGCGTCGCCCGGTTGACCCAGTTGATGACATTGTAGCGGGCGTCCAGCGGATCGACGCCCTCGGGCAGGACCTCGACGCGGAAGGCATCGATGAAACCGGCACGGTCGAAGGCCTCGGCCCACCAGCCGGCCCCCTCGACCAGGGCCGAGCGGAGCGGTTCCGGCGCGGCGCGGTCGACATGGAAGACGATCGGCTCGACGACCGTGGACCGGGCCGCCGTCGGATCGGTCTTCACCAGCCGGAACCGGTTGACCAGTCGCCGCACGACCGGCGCGTCCAGCGGGGCCGAGAAGTCGGTGACGACGGTGCTGATGGCCCCGGTGCGCGGATCGAACGGGCGCGGCACAAAGCCGGCATCCGGCAGGCGGATGAAGCTGTGGTGGACGGTCAGGGTCACCAGTCGGGGGTCCGGGGCGATGCGCGACACCTCGCGCCCCGGCCCGTCGACGGCGAAGGTCAGCCGGGCCTCCAGCTCGACATTCTCGGGAAAGGCGCGGGCGGCGGCGGGATCGACCAGGCTGAGGTCGGCGACCGGACGCAGGCTCCCCTGCCCCGTCGCCTTCAGGGTCTCGACGATGCCGTGGGCGTCGCGGGTCAGAAAGCCGGCAAGATCGACCAGCACCGCCCCGTCCGGAGCCGTGGCCACCACGGCCCCGGCCCAGACGGTCGAGCCCAGAAAGGCGTCGCGCGCGGCGGCCTGTTCCTCGACCGACCCGGCGTCGGCGCGATAGCCGGGGTTCTCGAACTCGGCCACCACCCGGTTGCCGATGCGGCGGAAGGCCAGGATGCGGGTCGCCCCGATCTGGGCGCGGTCCAGCCCGGTCAGGGCCGAGCCGACGCCGGTGCGCAGGGCCGTATGGTGGATGACCCGGGTCATGATGCCATCGGCACCGGCGGCCGGCAGCTGCACCAGCACCCGGCCACCGGCGCGATCGATGTACAGCGGCAGCAGACCGTCCTGACGTTCCAGCGAAGCGATGGTCGCGGTCCATGAGGCGGGCCGGGGATCGGCCGCGGCGGCGGCGGCCGGCGGCGGGGCCGACAGGGCCAGAACCAAGGCCAGCGCCGTCGCCGTCTTCAGCACCATCGTCGTCATGTCATCCCCCGTCCCTGATCGCGATAAGGGCGGGACAAAACCGGCGTGTCAACGGAACGCCGGCGGCGCTCAGGGGATGAAATCGATACCGATCGGCATTTCGAAGTCGTCGCGGGGCCGCCCGTTCACCATCGGCGGCTGGAAGCGGAAATAGGTCGCGGCCGCCAGGGCGGCGGCCCCGAAGCCCGCCCCGGCCGGTGTCTCCTCCACCACCCGGCAGCCGTGCAGCCGGTTGTCCGCCCCGATCCGGCAGCGCAGCAGGACGTGACCGGCCTGGCGGGCAACGAGGGCGGCGCGGGGATAGGCCCGCACCAGCTCCTGCCGGGTCGGGCCGCGCACGAACCGGGGCGGCGTGCCGCCATTGCCGGGGCCCGCCCCTGCACCTGAGCCCGTCCCGGTCCCGGTGCCGGCCTCACCCCGGCCGGGGCCGGGATCGGGCGTGATGTCCGGGGCAAGACCGACGACCGGGGCGGGCTCAGGGGCCGGGACCGGTGGGGCGATCAGCTCGACCGGGCGGGCCGGCTGTGGCGGTGGCGTGTGGATACGCGAGGGCGCGGAGGGGGCCCCGCCCCCGGCGCTCCGGACCGGTGCCGGGTCCGGCGGCGGCGGCGCGGGGCGGACCAGCAGCACCTCAATGCCCCGGACCGGCGCGACAGGCGGCACGGTCCGCGGCGGACTCAGGGCCGAAAACAACGCGAGATGGACCCCGACGACGAGGACGACGACCATCAGCCGGCGTCTCCGGGCGGCATCCAGAAGGGGGAGTTTACGGGGTACCCCGGTCACGTTCCAGGCCCTGCTGTGACCGCCCGGCGGGCGGCGACCGCGCGACCGGGGTCCGCGATCAGGGGTTGGTGCTGTCCAGCGCCGCGTCGATCGCCGTGGCGACGGCCTCGACACTGCCCATGCCGTCGACCTCGGTCAGCAGACCCTGATCGGCATAATAGGGCAGCAGCGGCGCAGTGTTGCGGTTATAGGCGTCGAGCCGGACCGTGAAGCTGTCGGGATTGTCGTCCGGACGGCCCTGTTCGGCAAAGCGTTTGGCGACCCGGTCCAGCAGGGCCGGATCATTGACCTTCAGACGAACCACGCGGTCGATCTTCTGGCCCAGCTTGGCCAGCATGGCGTCCAGGGCCTCGGCCTGGGCGACCGTGCGCGGGAAGCCGTCGAAGATGGCTCCTCCCGCATCCCCGGCCTCTTTCAGCCGGGCCTCGATCAGGGCGATGACGATGGCGTCCGACACCAGGTCGCCGCGCGACATGATGGCCTGACACTCGCGCCCCAGATCGGATCCGGAGGCGATCGCTTCGCGCAGCATGTCGCCGGTCGAGAGCTGCACCATGCCGCGGTCGGCGACCAGACGCTTGGCCTGGGTGCCCTTACCCGCCGCCGGTGGTCCGAACAGGATCAGATTCAAGACGCGCCCTCCCCGGCAGCTGTTAGCGACGCACGGGTGCCGGAGCACCCCGACCGCCCGAGCCCTTGCCACCCCGTCCCCGCAGCTTGGCCTTCTTGATCAGGCCTTCATACTGGTGGGCGAGCAGCTGCGACTGGATCTGGGCGACGGTATCCATGGTCACCGACACGACGATCAGGATCGAGGTGCCGCCGAAGATGATGCCGTTGCCGAACTGGGCCCCGATGATCTCCGGGATCAGGCAGACCGCGGTGATATAGGCCGCCCCGATCGTGGTCAGGCGGGTCAGCACATAGTCCAGATATTCGGCGGTCCGCTTGCCCGGACGGATACCCGGCAGGAAGCCACCGTATTTGCGCAGGTTCTCGGCCGTGTCTTCCGGATTGAAGGTGATCGAGGTGTAGAAGAAGCAGAAGAAGACGATCAGCACGCCGTACAGGACGGTGAACAGCGGCTGGCCATGCTGCATCTGGGCCGTGACCAGCGGCAGCCAGCTCATCCACGGCGGCAGGTTGGCCTGGGCGGTCAGCTGGGCGACCGTGGCCGGCAGCATCAGCAGCGACGAGGCGAAGATCGGCGGGATCACGCCCGCGGTATTGACCTTCAGCGGCAGGAACGAGCGTTCGCCCCCGGCCATGCGGTTGCCTTCCTGGCGCTTCGGATACTGGATCAGCAGGCGCCGCTGGGCCCGTTCCATGAACACGATGAAGACCACCACGCCCACGGCCAGAATGGCGATGAACAGCAGGGCAAAGGCCGACATCTGACCCTGCTGGGCCAGACCCAGCATCCGCGCGATCGAGCCGGGCAGGACCGCGACGATACCGGCGAAGATGATCAGCGAAATCCCGTTGCCGACGCCGCGGGCCGTGACCTGCTCACCCAGCCACATCAGGAACATGGTGCCGCCGGTCAGGGTGGTGACCGTGGAGACGATGAAGAACAGTCCGGGGGTGTCGATCAGTCCGGGCTGGGCGTTCAGGCCCACGGCGATGCCGATGGACTGCATCAGCGCCAGGACGACCGTCAGATAACGGGTGTACTGGTTCAGCTGCTTGCGGCCGCTTTCGCCGCCTTCCTTCTTCAGCTTCTCCCACGGCGGATACACCGCGCCCATCAGCTGGACGATGATCGACGCCGAGATATAGGGCATGACGTTGAGGGCGAAGACCGCCATCCGCTCGACGGCACCGCCCGAGAACATGTTGAACATGTCGAGGATGCCGCGCTGTTCGTCCGGGTTCTGGAAGAACTGCAGGAAGGCTTCGGAGTTGATCCCCGGGATCGGCACATAGGTGCCGATGCGGTAAACCAGCAAGGCTCCGATCGTGAACAGGAGACGCTTGTGCAGCTCGGTCGCCTTGGCGAACGAGCCCATGTTCATATTGGCTGCGAGTTGTTCGGCGGCCGAAGCCATAGTCACTACCCCGACTGGTCAGAATGAGGCCGACCGGAATCCTGTCCCGGGGCCTTCACCCAGATAGGCGATGGGCGGCCCTATAGCGAGGGCCGCCCGTAAAGCTTATTTTTTGGCGGCGGTGCGCGTCGTGCGGGCCGAGATCTTGTTGGCGTCGCCACGCGGGGCCTTGGGAGCCGGAGCCTTGCCCTTGGCGGCGTTGCGCTTCTCGACGCGGGCCGCGGCCTTGGCTTCAGCAGCGATACGCTCCTGGACGACCGAACCGCCGGCGGCCTCGATCGCCTTGACGGCGCCGGCCGAGGCCGACCAGACGACCAGGTTCAGCTTGGACTTGATCTCGCCGGTACCCAGGATGCGGACGCCGTCCTTGACGCGACGGATCACGCCGGCGGCGACCAGGGCGTCGCCCTTGATCTCGCCCTTGATGTCCAGCTTCTTGGCATCGATGGCGTCCTGCAGACGCCACAGGTTCACTTCGGCCAGCTTCAGGGCGTTGGGATTGTTGAAGCCGCGCTTGGGCATCCGCATGTACAGCGGCATCTGCCCGCCCTCGAAGCCGCCGATGGCGACGCCCGAACGGGACTTCTGACCCTTGACGCCGCGACCGGCGGTCTTGCCCTTGCCCGATCCCGGGCCACGGCCGACACGCATGCGCTTCTTGTGGGCGCCCTCGTTGTCGCGGATTTCATTGAGTTTCATGGGGCCTGATCCTTTCGGGTACTAGCGCCAGGCCGGGGGCCTGACTCGGCGGGTAAAAAACGAAGGGCCGCTTCTAGGCGGCCCCGTGCAGTCTAGCAAGATGCGAAACGCCCTCCCCCGGTCCGGGAGAGGGCGCAACGGCCTACTTTTCGACGATCTCGAGCATGTGAGCGACCTTGGCGATCATCCCGCGAACCGACGGGGTGTCTTCCAGGGTGGACTCACGACCGACCCGGTTCAGGCCGAGGCCCGAAAGGGTGGCGCGCTGATCGGCCTTGCGGCGGATCGGGCTGCCGGTCTGGCGGATCGTGACGGTGGGGGTGTCCTTCTTGGCCATGATCAGCTCTCCATGGCTTCGGGCGACGACGCGCCGTCATTACGACGACCCATCAGATCCGCAACCTTCTTGCCGCGCTTGGACGCGACCTGACGGGGCGAGGACTGAACCTTGAGGGCTTCGAACGTCGCACGGATCATGTTGTAGGGGTTCGAGGAACCGGTCGACTTGCCGACGACGTCCTGGACGCCGAGGGTTTCGAGCACGGCACGCATCGGGCCACCCGCGATGACGCCGGTCCCGGGAGGGGCCGCGCGCATCATGATCTTGCCGGCGCCCCAACGGCCATTGCCGTCGTGGTGCAGGGTGCGGTTTTCGCGAAGCGGAACACGGATCATCGTCTTCTTGGCTTCTTCGGTCGCCTTGCGGATGGCTTCCGGCACTTCACGCGCCTTGCCATGGCCAAAGCCGACCCGGCCCTTGCCGTCTCCGACAACCATCAGGGCGGCGAACGAGAAACGACGTCCACCCTTAACAGTCGCGGCCACACGGTTGATGTGGACCAGTTTTTCGACGATGTCGCTGTCCGGACCTTCGGGAGCGTTACGGTCACGACGGTTGCGGTCGTTACCGCCGCCGCCACGTTGGGGTTGAGGAGCCATACGTCCCGTTCCTTAGAAGTTCAGGCCGGCTTCACGCGCGGCCTCAGCCAGCGCCTTCACCCGTCCGTGATAGATGTAGCCGCCGCGATCGAAGACGACGTCGGTGACGCCCTTCTCGAGGGCACGTTGCGCGACCAGCTTGCCGATCCGCGTGGCGGCCTCGACGTCCGAACCCTTGGCCTTCTTGCCCTTTTCGCCTTCCAGCGAAGAGGCCGAAGCGATCGTGACGCCGTTGAGGTCGTCGATGATCTGGGCCGAGATGTTCTTGTCCGAACGGTAGACCGACAGACGCAGACGCCCGTTGGCGACGGCCTTGAGGCGGCGGCGGGTGCGCTCCGAGCGGCGCTTGGCTTGTTGCTGAAGAGAAAGAGCCATGACTTACTTCTTCTTGCCTTCCTTGCGCCGGACCTTTTCGCCCGTGTAGCGGACACCCTTGCCCTTGTAGGGCTCCGGCGGACGCAACTTGCGGATGACGGCGGCGATCTGACCCACGGCCTGCTTGTCAGCACCGGAGATCTTGATTTCGGTCTGCTTGGGCACCGTGAAGGTGACACCGGCCGGCGGCACGATGTCGACTTCATGGGAGAACCCGAGCTGCAGCGAGAGGTTCGGGCCCTTGAGGGCGGCGCGATAACCCACGCCGACCAGGTCCAGGGACTTCTCGAAGCCTTCGGTGACGCCGACGACCATATTGTCGACCAGGGTGCGGGAAAGACCCCACATGGCCCGGGCGCGCTGGGTGTCGACCTTGGGGGCCAGGCTCAGACCTTCATCACCCTGGGTGACTTCGATCTCGTCGGCCACGGTCCAGGAGCGTTCGCCCTTGGGACCTTTGACCGCGACGGTCTGGCCGTCGATGGTGACGGTGACGCCTTTTGGCACGGCGACGATGCGTTTTCCGATACGGGACATCTTAGTAGACCCTGCAGAGGACTTCGCCGCCGACGTTGTTGTCGCGGGCGTTGGCGTCGGACATGACGCCCTTCGAAGTCGAAAGGATCGAGATGCCCAGGCCGTTCTTGATCGGCTTCAGGTCGGAGATCGCGGAGTAGACGCGGCGGCCCGGCTTGGACACGCGAGCGATCTCGGCGATGACCGGCTGGCCGTCGAAATACTTGAGCTCGATCTCGAACTGCGGGAATTCACCGGGGTTCTGAACCAGCGAATAGCCGCGGATATAGCCTTCGTCCTGCAGCACGTCGAGGACGCGCTGGCGCAGACGGGAGGCCGGGGTAAGCACCTTCGAACGCTTCCGCATGGCGGCGTTCCGGATGCGAGCGATCATGTCGCTCAGGGGATCGTTGATCATCATATCTGTTCGCTCCCCTTACCAGCTCGACTTGGTCAGGCCGGGGATTTGCCCCTTGTTACCGAGATCGCGAAGCGCGATCCGGCTCATCTTGAGCTTCCGGTAGAAAGCCCGCGGACGACCCGTCACCTCGCAACGGTTGCGGATGCGGCTCGGCGCGGAGTTCCGCGGCAGTTCCGCCAGCTTCAGGCGCGCCTCGAAGCGCTCCTCCAGCGGCAGGGATTCGTCGGTAGCGATCGCCTTGAGGGCGGCCCGCTTGTCGGCGTACTTCGCAACCAGGGCTTTCACCATGTTGTTGCGGTTTACGGCGCTTTTCTTAGCCATTGTCTGTTTCCCTTCCCGCTCAGTTCACGAACGGGAACTTGAACTCGGCGAGGAGGGCTTTGGCCTCCGCGTCGGTCTTGGCCGTGGTGCAGACGATGATGTCCATGCCCCACATCTGATCGATCTGGTCGTAGTTGATCTCCGGGAACACGATGTGTTCCTTGAGGCCCATGGCATAGTTGCCGCGACCGTCGAAGCTGGTGCCCTTGAGGCCGCGGAAATCCTTCACGCGCGGCAGCGCGATCGTGATCAGGCGGTCAAGGAATTCGTACATCTGGTCGCCGCGCAGGGTGACCTTGCCGCCGATGACCATGCCTTCGCGCAGCTTGAAGCCGGCGATGGAGTTACGGGCCTTGGTGGCGACCGGCTTCTGACCGGCGATGGCGGCCAGGTCCTTGAGGGCCGCATTGGCCTTCTTGGAGTCGGCGACCGCTTCGCCGATGCCCATGTTCAGCACGATCTTGTCGAGCCGGGGCATCTGCATCGGGTTGGTGTAGCCGAATTTCTCGGTCATCACCGCGCGGATGCGGGCCTGATAGTCGTCCTTGAGACGGGGGGTGTATTTGGTGTCGGCCATCAGATGACGTCTCCCGTCGTCTTGGCGAAGCGCACCTTCTTGTCACCCTCGACCCGGAACCCGACGCGGGTTGCCTTGCCGTTGGCGTCGGCGATCGCGACGTTGGACAGGTGAAGCGACGCTTCCTTGTTCTTGATACCGCCCTGGGGGTCGGCCTGGGTGGGACGGGTGTGGCGCTGGACCATGTTCACGCCCTGCACCAGGACGCGGTTGTCGGTCGGCAGCACCTTGGTGACCTTGCCGGTACGACCCTTGTCCTTGCCGGCGAGCACCACCACGGTGTCGCCCGTTTTGATCTTGGCGGCCATGACTACAGGACCTCCGGAGCCAGCGAGATGATCTTCATGTGGTTCTTGGCGCGCAGTTCACGGGGAACCGGGCCGAAGATCCGCGTACCGACCGGCTCGTTCTGCTTGTTGACGATGACAGCGGCCGACTTGTCGAAACGGATGACAGAGCCGTCCTTGCGTTGAATGTCCTTCGCGGTGCGAACGACGATGGCGCGAACGACGTCGCCCTTTTTCACGCGGCCGCGAGGAATGGCTTCCTTCACGGAGGCGACGATCGTGTCACCCACCGAGGCGTAGCGGCGCTTGGAGCCGCCCAACACCTTGATGCACATGACCCGGCGAGCACCCGAATTATCGGCTACCTCCAGGTTAGTTTGCATCTGGATCATTTGATCCGATCCTTCCTGATTACGAAGCCGAGGCCGGAGCGTCCTTGGACAGGACCTCCCAGCGCTTCAGCTTGGACTTGGGGGCACACTCACGGATGCGAGCGATGTCGCCTTCCTTGAAGGCATTGCCTTCGTCGTGGGCGTGATATTTCTTGGACAGGCGCACGATCTTCTTCATGACCGGGTGCAGCAGGGTGCGCTGGACGACGACGACGACAGTCTTGTCGCCCTTGTCGGAGACGACCACGCCTTCGAGTATACGTTTCGGCATCGGTGTTTCCTTACGAAGCCGTCCGCTTCTCACGCAGAAGCGTCGAGATGCGGGCGATGTCTTTGCGCACTTCACCCACGCGGTGGGTCTTTTCCATCTGGCCGGTGGCCGCCTGGAAACGCAGGTTGAACTGTTCCTTTTTCAGGGACAGCAGCTGGTCACCCAGCTGATCGGGGGTCTGGGACCGGAGGTCGGCGATCTTGGTCATGCAGCAACGTGCTCCACATGCGAGACGCCGGCGTCGAGGCGGGTAACCACCTTGGTGCGGACCGGCAGCTTGGCGGCGCCCAGACGCAGCGCTTCACGCGCGATGTCGTCGGCAACGCCGTCGATTTCAAACAGGATCCGGCCCGGGTGGCAGCGCGCCGCCCAGTGATCGACGGCACCCTTGCCTTTACCCATGCGGACTTCAGCGGGCTTGCCGGAAACCGGCACGTCCGGGAAGACGCGGATCCAGACCCGGCCCTGACGCTTCATCTGGCGGGTGATCGCGCGGCGGGCCGCCTCGATCTGACGCGCGGTGATGCGTTCCGGCTCGAGCGTCTTCAGGCCATACGAACCGAAGTTCAGCGAGAAGCCACCCTTGGCGGCACCGTGGATCCGGCCCTTGAAGGCCTTGCGGTATTTGGTTTTCTTAGGCTGCAGCATATTCCCTAGCCCTCACGGCCACGGCGGGGACCACGGTCACCGCGCGGGCCACCACGTTCGCGGCCTTCGTTGGACGACGGACCAGCGGCTTCCTGAGCCCAGCGCTTGTCCTGGGCCATCGGGTCGTGCTCGAGCACTTCACCTTTGAACACCCAGACCTTCACGCCGATGATGCCGTAGGTCGTCTTGGCTTCGATGAAGCCATGGTCGATGTCGGCGCGCAGCGTGTGCAGCGGCACGCGACCTTCGCGGTACCATTCCATACGTGCGATCTCGGCACCGCCGAGACGGCCCGAAACGTTGATCCGGACACCCTTGGCACCCAGACGCATGGCCGACTGCATCGCGCGCTTCATGGCGCGACGGAAGGCGATGCGGCGCTCGAGCTGCTGCGCGATGTTCTCGGCGATCAGCTGGGCGTCGGTCTCGGGCTTGCGGACCTCGACGATGTTCAGGTGAACCTCGCCTTCGGTACGGGCCGAGATGTCCTTGCGCAGCTTCTCGATGTCCGCGCCCTTCTTGCCGATCACGACACCCGGACGGGCGGCGTAGATCGTCACGCGGCATTTCTTGTGCGGACGCTCGATGATGATGCGCGACACGCCGGCGGCGTTCAGGCGTTCCTTGAGCCACGTACGCAGCTTCAGGTCCTGATGCAGCAGACGCGCATATTCCGGACCGCGGGCAAACCAGCGGCTGTCCCAGGTGCGGTTGATGCCGAGCCGGAGCCCGATCGGATTGATTTTCTGACCCATCAGGCGGCCTCGCCGGCTTCACGGACCACGATGGTGATCTCGCTGAACGGTTTCAGGATGCGCGACGAACGACCACGAGCACGGCTCGCGAAACGCTTCATCACCAGGTTCTTGCCCACGAAGGCCTCGGCGACGACGAGGTTGTCGATGTCGAGGTTGTGGTTGTTCTCGGCGTTCGAGACGGCCGAATACAGCACCTTGCGGACGTCAGTCGCGATACGCTTGCGGCTGAACTCCAGCTCGTTCAGGGCCCGCTGCACCGGCAGACCGCGGATCGACGCGGCAACCAGGTTCAGCTTCTGAGGGCTGATGCGAACATTGACCAGCTTGGCGCGGGCTTCGGTCGCGGCGACGCGACGGGGGTTGTTGGTCTTGGCCATCGGTTACTTCCTTTTGGCCTTCTTGTCGGCCGCGTGGCCGGGGAAGCTGCGCGTGGGCGAGAACTCGCCGAACTTCATCCCGACCATTTCTTCGGACACCGACACCGGCACATGCTTGTGACCGTTGTGGACGCCGAAGGTCAGACCGACGAACTGCGGCAGGATGGTCGAGCGACGCGACCAGGTCTTGATCACATCCTTGCGACCCGAACCTTGGGCGGTCTCGGCCTTTTTCAGCAGATACCCGTCGACAAACGGGCCTTTCCAGGAGGAGCGGGCCATTCTTAGCGAGCCTTCTTCACGTGGCGGGTACGGATAATATACTTGTCCGTAGCCTTGTTCTTGCGGGTACGAGTGCCCTTGGTGTCCTTGCCCCACGGGGTAACCGGGGTCCGACCACCAGAGGTCCGGCCTTCACCACCACCGTGCGGGTGGTCGATCGGGTTCATGGCGACGCCGCGAACGTGCGGGCGGAAGCCCATGTGACGAACGCGACCGGCCTTGCCGAGGTTCTGGTTCATGTGGTCGGCGTTGGAAACAGCGCCAACCGTGGCCATGCAGCCGTCCAGGACCATGCGCAGCTCACCCGAGCCGAGACGGATCTGGGCGTAGCCGGCGTCGCGGCCGACCAGCTGGGCGTAGGCACCGGCCGAACGGGCCAGCTGGGCGCCCTTGCCCGGCTTCATCTCGACGCAGTGGATGATGGTACCGACCGGGATGGAGCGCAGCGGCATGGCGTTGCCCGGCTTCACATCGGTCTTTTCACCGGCGACGATCGTGTCACCCGCCTTCAGGCGTTGCGGCGCGATGATATAGGCCTTTTCGCCGTCCTCGTACGAGACGAGAGCGATGAAGGCGGTCCGGTTCGGATCGTATTCCAGGCGCTCGACGGTCGCGACAGCGAACTTCCGGCGCTTGAAGTCGATCTTGCGGTACAGGCGCTTGGCCCCACCGCCGCGGAAACGGACGGCGATACGGCCACCGGCACCACGACCGCCCGACTTGGTCAGGCCTTCGGTCAGCGACTTCTCCGGGCGGCCCTTGTGCAGCTCGGAACGATCGATCAGCACCAGGGCGCGACGGCCCGGCGATGTCGGATTGTAATGTTTAAGAGCCATCGGTTCAGAGCCCCGTGGTGACGTCGATGGACTGGCCTTCGGCCAGCGTCACGATCGCTTTCTTGATGTCCACCCGACGGCCCATAATGCCGCGGAAACGCTTGGTCTTGCCCTTTTGAACCAGGGTGTTGACCTTCAGGACGTTGACCTTGAACAGGCTTTCGACCGCAGCGGCGATCTCATCCTTGGTCGAGGTTCCGGCAACCCGGAAGACGACCTTGTTCTGCTCGGACAGGATCGTGGCCTTCTCGGTGATGATCGGGGCCAGGATGGTGTCGTAGTGCTTGGCGGTGGGTTGAGCGCCGGCCATTATGCGGCTTCCTTCTCAGCTTGCCGGGCCAGCTCGCTGCGCGAGGGCTTGTAGTCGGCATAGGTGGCTTCGATGGCTTCCAGCGCGGCCTTGGTCAGCACCAGCTTGTCGGCCCGCAGGATGTCATAGACATTCAGACCGGCGTTCGGCAGCACATTGACGTTCGGGATGTTGCGGGCAGCGAGGCCGAAGTTGGCGTCGACTTCCGGACCGGCGATGATCAGGGTGCGGTTCCAGCCCAGCTTGGCGAAGGTTTCGCGCAGCTTGGAGGTCTTGGCATCCTTGATCGACACGTTGTCGACCAGAACCAGTTCACCGGCCTTGAGCTTGGAGCTCAGGGCGTGGCGCAGGGCCAGGGCGCGGACCTTCTTGGGCAGGGAGAAGCCGTGATCGCGGACGATCGGGCCGAAGGCGCGCGAACCACCGACGAACTGCGGGGCGCGACGCGAACCGTGACGGGCGCCGCCGGTTCCCTTCTGCTTGTACATCTTCTTGCCGGTACGCGAGTTCTCGTTCCGGGTCTGGACCTTGTGGGTACCGGCACGGCGCTTGGCCAGCTGCCAGTTGACGTAACGGGCCAGGATGTCGCCGCGGATGTCGGCGATGCCGAAGACGGCATCCGACAGTTCGACGTCACCGGCGGCCTTGCCGTCGAGTTTGATGACAGAGACTTTCATCAGGCTTCACCACCCTCAGCGGTTTCAGCGGCCGGAGCCTCGGCTGCCGGAGTCTCGGCAGGCGCAGCGGCGGCGGCCTGACCGGCCTTGCGGAACGAACCCGGGAACGGGACTTCCGACGGCGCGGTCTTCTTGATCGCGTCGCTGACCTTCAGCCAGGTCCCGTCGTGACCCGGGACAGCGCCCTTGATCATGATGAGGCCGCGGTCGATGTCGACACGGAACACGGTGAGGTTCTGCTGGGTGACGGTTTCCTGACCATAATGGCCGGCCATCTTCTTGCCCTTGAAGGTCTTGCCCGGATCCTGGCGCTGACCGGTCGAACCGTGCGAACGGTGCGAGACCGATACACCGTGCGACGCCCGCAGACCGCCAAAGTTCCAGCGCTTCATGGCACCGGCGAAGCCCTTGCCGATGGTCGCGCCCTGGACGTCAACCTTCTGGCCGGCGACGAAATGGTCAGCGGTCAGCTCGGCGCCGACCTCGATCATCGCATCTTCCGTGACCCGGAATTCGGTGACGTAGCGCTTGGGCTCGACTTCCGCTTTCGCGAAGGTCGTCCGTTGAGCCTTGTTGGTATTTTTTGCCTTTTTGGTGCCGGCACCGAGTTGCAGGGCGACGTAGCCGTCCCGCTCCTTGGTGCGCTGACCCACCACCTGGCAGCCGTCAAGCTGCAGGATGGTGACCGGAACATGAGCGCCATCTTCAGCGAAGATGCGCGTCATTCCCAGTTTCTTGGCGATCACGCCCGTACGCATGTCGGATCCCGCCTCTGCTTTCTTAAATCTTGATCTCGACGTCCACACCGGCGGACAGGTCGAGCTTCATGAGCGCGTCCACGGTCTGCGGGGTGGGGTCGATGATGTCGAGCACACGCTTGTGCGTGCGGATTTCAAACTGCTCGCGCGACTTCTTGTCGACGTGCGGCGAGCGGTTCACGGTGAATTTTTCGATCAGGGTCGGCAGCGGAATCGGACCGCGAACGGTCGCGCCGGTGCGCTTGGCGGTATTGACGATTTCGCGCGTCGAAAAATCGAGGACGCGGTGATCGAAGGCCTTGAGCCTGATGCGGATGCTTTGATCCATATCGGTAGCTATTCCCAAGCAGGCGAACCTGCGTCCCTGTGAACCATTTCAAAGACCGGAGGTCTTCAGGCTTTCGCCCTCAGAGTACGCACGTCCGCAAAAACGATCGGCCCACGCAGCGAACCGCGAAGGCCGTTAAAGTCCTGGATCGCTGCAAAGAACAGGGTCTCAGGTCGTTCCCGCGGGCCGCGTCTGCATCTCGCGATGCACAGCCGGTCCAGCAAGAGGGGGGCTTATGCCGGTCGATTCCGTCTGCGTCAAGCGGCGAAACTGTGTCGGGGCGGGCTTTTCGTACCAAAGGCCGATTGCGTTTGCCGGGTCCGGCGATCGGGCACGACCGGCGGCTGTCGCCTGCCCGTCCGGCCGCGATGCACGGGTCCGGACATGACCGGGCCCCGACGGTGTGAACCATCGGGGCCCGGCCAACGCCTGTCAACGGAAGCCTCGGCTCCCGGGGGGGCGACTCAGCGTTCGTAGGTGCGTTCACCCACGGTGACGCTGCCCGACCCCATGATCGAACGTTCGACCGCGCCGGTCACCCCGGCGACGTGGACGTCACCCGAGCCCATGATACTGGCATCGACCGAGGCCACGGTGGCACGGATATCGACATCGCCGGAACCGGCGATGCTGACGTCCACGGCACCGACCTGGCCCCCGGCGACGACGACATCTCCCGAACCGGCGATACTGACATCGACCGGGCCGTTGGCCTCGGCCACCCAGACGTCACCCGATCCGGCGACGCTGACATCGAGGTTGCGCGTCGCCCCGGCGCGGACCTCGCCCGACCCGGCGACCGAGACATCGAGGCGCGTGGACGTGCCGGCCCGCACACTGCCGGAACCGGCCATCGAGATGCTGAGATTTTCGGTATTGGCGACGGTCCAGTCGCCGCAGCCCGCGTTGCCGAGTTCGACCGCCGTCGCGCCGCGGCCCACCGCGCCATAGACGGCACCGCCGACGCTCAGATCCACTTCACGCGGGGTGCGGATGACGATCAGCGGGGCGTCCGCGACATTGATCCGGCCCAGACGGCTGACCTCGACCGAGGCCCCCTCGCCCGGCTGGCGGGCGTCCGCCGGTCCCGAGCGACAGCTGCCGATCCGGTCGCCACCGATGCGCAGCCCGGCCACACGGCCGCGGCCCAGACCTCCGTCGATACGGACCTGGTCGCCACGGCGCCGCAGCTCCAGCGCCGGCAGTGCCGAACTGCCCTGTTCGATCTCGACGCCGACGTCGGCGCGATCCTCGACGATGACCACCACCCGGGCGACCGCGTTGCGGACCTCGACCTCGGGGGTTCCCGCCAGGGCCGGCCCGGCCAGGGCGGCGGCGACCACGGCGGTTGCGATAGCGAATTTCATGACGAGTGCTCCCTCTCTGTCTCCGGACAAAGGGTGTCCCCGGGGACCGGTGGAGTCACTTTAAATCGAGGTCATGACTCCGTTGTAACGCGGCGGCGTCAGGCCTGCAGCGCCCGGGCCCCGTCCGGCGCGCCGACGTCCGGCTCAAAATCGCGCGCGATATCGCCCAGCCGGCTCTGCAGCGCCCCGGCCCGGCGCAGGGCCAGTGAGGCCGCCCAGCGGGCCGCCAGCTCGGGCAGCCCCATGGCCTCGGTCCGGCGCGGTGCGCCGCCCCGGCTGCGCAGGACGGCATTGGTATAGAGGGCCCCGGTCCGCAGCCGCGACGGCCAGGTCTGGAAATCCATCGACAGGGAGACACAGAACCGGTCCAGGTTCTCCACCCGGTGCGGGGCATAGACGGGCCAGGTCACCGCCTGCCCCGGTTCCAGGTCCAGAACCCGGGCGTCGGCCTCGAAGGCCCGGTCATAGGGCAGTTCCTCGGTCGTCTGGCGCGCGACCACCTGCTCCATACAGCGCTCGGGCAGGTGGACCTCGTCGCCGGGATAGACGAACACCCGCTTGCGCCCGCGCAGGTGAAACAGCACCACCCCCGCGGCATCGAAATGATAGGGCACCCGGGCCCGGGGCGAGGACAGGATCAGCTGCCCGGCCCGGCGCACCGCCCGCATCCCGGGATAGCGCGCCTGGATCCGCCGGAAGTCGGCCGTGGCCGCCGCCCACAGCTCGGGCCAGCCGGTCTCGATGCCGCGCAGATTGACCCACAGACGCCCGGCCTGGATCGCCGCCAGCAGCTCGTGTCCCGACAGGTTGCCGCGCGCGCCGGTCCGCAACGACACCTGTCCGGCGGCGTCATAGTCATACAGATTGATGTCGAACAGCTCGGCCGGATAGCGGTCCAGCACCGCCGCCAGGGCCGCGTCCGTGCCGAACCCCTGGTCGGTCAAACCATGGTCGTGGACGCAGGCGTCCTTGACCGGTCCGGGATAGCGGGTGCGGTTCATCGCCTGCGCCTCAGCTTCCGGCCACGGCCCTGCCGGCCTTGCCGGCGGCGGCGCGGGCGGCCGCGACCGCGCCCAGCCACCGGTCGACCGGTCGGGTCTCGCAGGCCTCGATCGCGTTCCAGCGACGGCGGACACTGGTGCGCAGCCGCTCGCCGCGGTCGCCGCCGCCCGCATTGATGACCGACACGGCCGCCTGGCTCAGACTGGCCGCCAGTCCGGGCTTCAGCACCACGGCCTCGTGCACGGTGCGCCGCGCATTGCAGAAATATTTCTTGTAGCCCTCGCCGCCGAAGCCGAAATCGAAGGTGCGCAGGCCGACGGCCGCGCCCTGCTGCATGGTGTCGAGGGTCAGCAGTATGCCCGGCGAGCAGCGGGCCAGACCCGGCTCATAGGCCGGGAACCAGAAATGACACTGGTCGCCGCCGGTCAGAGAATATTCGATCGCGCACAGCCGGTCCCCGGCCCACAGCACGGCCATACTGCCGCCGAAGCTGTCGCTGCCGCTGCGCATCAGCGCCCGCAACAGCTCGCCGGTCCAGCCGCAGGCGAAGATGTCGTGCCGGGCCGTGCGCCGGTACTGGTCGCGCTTCAGACTGATCAGATGGTCCAGCATCGCCGGATCGCGCAGGCCGCGTTCGACGCGGATCGGCCCCAGCTCGGCCTCCATGCTGCGCCGGGCCCGCTCCTTGTCCTTGAAATATTTGCCGAAGGCCGCGCGGCGTTCGGCATACCAGGCGTCATAGCCCTCGTCCGGGAGGACCGTCATCATCGTGTCCCGCGCCAGCCCTGTGCGCGCCGGACCGACCCAGGCATTGACGCTCAGGCGCGAGGCGCCCAGCAGGCCGGCGACGGTTTCCAGATCCGGCACGGCGTCGGGCGGGGCGATCACCCCGTGATAGTCGTTCATCGGCGCGGCCAGCGGCTGGATCGTGCCACCCCGCCTCTGGTGCGGGAAGAAGCCGACCACCTCCCCCCGGCGATGCAGGACCGCGACCGCCGCGCCCGGACAGACCTGGGCGGCGATGCGCGTGAAGGCCGGATCAAAATAGGGACTGGCCAGCGCCGGATTGGCGGCAACCATCGCCCGCCACAGGTCGACATTCCCCATCGACAGGGAATCCGCCTTGACGATCTCGACCTTCAATCCGGGCATTGGTCATCCTGGCGTGGGCCGCCAGCCGACCCGTTCGCAGCCAACCCTAGCCTGTGGCCGTTGCAGGACGGTGTAGCGGCATGGTGAACGAAGCCTTGCGGGAGCCGGTCGGCCTCCCCGCGCGTTGCTCTGCCACACAAGGAGCCAGACCATGACCGACACCGCCCGCCCCCCGCGCCAGAGCGAGACCGAGGATCAACGCCGCCCGGCCCACGAGGGCGAGCCCCCCCGTCCGGCCACCGAGCCCCGCGGGGCCAGGGGCAGCAGCAACTCCGGCAAGACCGCCACCGACCCGGCTACCGGCAAGCCGAACGACTAGACCCCCGCCCAAGAAAAAACCCCCGCCGGTTCGCACCGGCGGGGGTTCTGTCTTTTGTCATCGCGCGCTCAGGCCGCGCGCGACCGATCAGGAGGCTCTACTCGATGATCTTGGCGACGACGCCGGCACCGACGGTGCGGCCGCCTTCACGGATGGCGAAGCGCAGGCCCTGGTCCATGGCGATCGGGGTGATCAGTTCGACGTTCAGCTCGGCGTTGTCGCCGGGCATGATCATCTCGACGCCTTCCTTCAGCTGGACGATGCCGGTCACGTCCGTCGTGCGGAAGTAGAACTGCGGGCGGTAGTTGGTGAAGAACGGCGTGTGACGGCCGCCCTCTTCCTTGTTGAGGATATAGGCCTCGGCCAGGAATTTGGTGTGCGGGGTGATCGAACCCGGCTTGCAGAGAACCTGGCCGCGCTCGACGTCTTCACGCTTGGTGCCGCGCAGCAGCACGCCGACGTTGTCGCCGGCCTGGCCCTGGTCCAGCAGCTTGCGGAACATTTCCACGCCCGTGCAGGTCGTCTTCTGGACCGGACGGATGCCGACGATCTCGACCTCCTCGCCGACCTTGACGATGCCCTTTTCGATCCGGCCCGTGACCACGGTGCCGCGACCCGAGATCGAGAACACGTCCTCGACCGGCATCAGGAACGGCAGGTCAACCGGACGCTCCGGCTGCGGGATGTAGGCGTCGACCGTCTCCATCAGCTTCAGCACGCGCTGCTCGCCGATCTCCGGGTTCACACCGTCGGTCGCGGCCTTGGCCGAACCCATGGTGATCGGGATTTCGTCGCCCGGGAAGTCGTACGAGCTCAGCAGCTCGCGCACTTCCATCTCGACCAGCTCCAGCAGCTCCTCGTCGTCGACCAGGTCGACCTTGTTCAGGAACACCACCAGGGCCGGCACGCCGACCTGACGGGCCAGCAGGATGTGCTCGCGCGTCTGCGGCATCGGGCCGTCAGCGGCCGACACCACCAGGATCGCGCCGTCCATCTGGGCGGCACCGGTGATCATGTTCTTCACATAGTCGGCGTGGCCAGGGCAGTCGACGTGCGCATAGTGACGGTTGGCCGTCTCATATTCCACGTGCGCGGTGTTGATCGTGATGCCGCGCGCCTTCTCTTCCGGCGCCGCGTCGATGTCCGCATAGGCCATCGCCTTGGCACCACCGGCCTTGGCCAGCGTCATCGTGATCGCCGCCGTCAGC
>CAXBHG010000013.1:0-29110 GCA_963975385.1 uncultured Brevundimonas sp. | reverse complement strand
CCACCCCCGCCGCACGCCAGGTCGCAGGCCAGGCGGCCCTTCCTTGCGACGGGACGGGGGGATTATGAAGCTGGCTGGAGGTGGGGCGGGAAGATTGCGGGCGGATTTTGGTAAGGGATTGATGGGGTTGGGGTTTGGGCAGCGTCCATAGGGGGATTTTGCGCAAACACCTCGCACTTTCCCTTCCTGCTTTCGTCATCCCGGGGGCGCGAAGCGAACCCCGGGACCCAGCGGCGCCGCAGCGGAGCGGAGGCGACCTCGCCCCCGCACGACCCGCGGTGTTCGCGACAGGGTCGCGCTATCGCGCGCCGCTGGGTCCCGGGGTCTGCGCGGCTGCGCCGCTTGCCCCGGGATGACGAAAGCAATTTGGTGGGGTGTCGAGCGGCGCGCGACACGGTCTCGCACGGTGCGGGGGACAGGGTTCACGATCGCTGCGCGACCGCGCCGCTGGGTTCTCCGGTCTGCGCCGCGATGCGGCTTGCCGGAGAATGACGACAATATCAGGGAAGGGTCGAGGTTCCCCAGCGGGGATCATCAACCGGGAACCAATCTGCGGCGAGATCCAGCCAGCCGGGGTTTTCGGCCTCGATCAGGGCCAGCTTCCAGTCCCGCAGCCAGTGCTTGATGCGTTTCTCGCGGGCGATGGCCTCGACCACCCAGGCGTGACGCTCGAACCAGACCAGGCGGGTGCAGTCGTGATGTTTGGTGAACCCCGGAAACACCCCGGTGCGATGTTGCCAGACCCGTGTGCCCAGATCGGCGGTCGCCCCTGTGTACAGGGTGCCGTTGCGGCCGCTGGCCATGATGTAGGTGGCGATGAAGAGCCGATGCGTCCCCATACCCTCAGATCATCACAACTCAGAGCTGCTTTCCAGTGCTCATTCCCTCGGTGTCGTCATCCTTCGGCGAGCGCCCGCGTCAGCGGGTGCGAGACCGGAGGACCCAGCGGCGCGCGGAGCGCGACCCTGTCGCGAACGCTGCTGGTCGTGCCGGGGTGAGGTCGCCTCCGCTCCGCTGCGGCGCCGCCGGGTTCTCCGGTCTGCGCCGCGATGCGGCTTGCCGGAGAATGACGATAGCGGAGTGGATGCGGTTTGACGCCCACCATATTTCCGTTATCGTGGAAATATGGAATCACAAGAGGCGATCCCGGCCTTTGCGGCCCTGGCGCAGGCGACGCGGCTGGAGGCGTTCCGGCGGCTGGTGGCGCATGGGCCCGGGGGGATGGCGGCCGGGGATCTGGCCGAGCGGCTGGGTGTGCCGGCCAATACGCTGTCGGCGCATCTGAATGTGCTGTCGCGGGCCGGGCTGGTCAGCTCGGAACGGCGCAGTCGCTCGATCCTGTACCGGGCCAATATCGACCAGGTGCGGGCGCTGGTGCTGTTCCTGGTGGCCGACTGCTGTGGCGGCGAGGCCGGGCGGTGCGGGCCGGCGCTGGCTGATCTTCTGCCCGACTGCAACTGAGAGCGTCATGGACATCGTCATCTATCACAACCCCGCCTGCGGCACCTCGCGCAACACCCTGGCCCTGATCCGCCACGCCGGGATCGCGCCGCATGTGATCGAATATCTGAAGACGCCGCCGGAGCGGGCCCTGATCCGGCAGCTGGCCGGGCGGATGGGGCTGACGATTCGCGACCTGCTGCGCGAAAAGGGCACGCCCTTCGCCGAGCTGGGGCTGGACGAACCGGCCCTGACCGACGAGGCATTGCTGGACGCCATCGAGGCCCATCCGGTGCTGCTGAACCGGCCGATCGTGGTCGCGCCGGCCGGGGTGCGGCTGTGCCGGCCGTGCGAACAGGTGCTGGACCTGCTGCCGGAGGGTCCACTGGCCCCCTTCGCCAAGGAGGACGGCGAGGTCGTCATCGACGCCGCCGGCCGGCGGGTGACGCGATGACCGTCGAATCGCCGCCCCGGCGGCTGTCGGTCCTCGATCGCGGCCTGACGCTGTGGATCTTCATGGCCATGGCACTGGGCGTCACCCTGGGCACACTGGTGCCCGGCCTGCCCGCCGCCCTCGACAGCCTGTCCGTCGGCTCGACCAATATCCCGATCGCCATCGGCCTGATCCTGATGATGTATCCGCCGCTGGCGAAGGTGAAATACGAGGCCCTGCCGCGCGTCTTCGCCGACAGACGCGTGCTGGCCCTGTCGCTGTTCCAGAACTGGGTGCTGGGGCCGGTGCTGATGTTCGCCCTGGCGGTGATCTTCCTGCGGGACCAGCCGGAGTATATGACCGGGGTCATCCTGATCGGCCTGGCGCGCTGTATCGCCATGGTGCTGGTGTGGAACCAGCTGGCGCGCGGCGACAATGACTATGTCGCCGGTCTGGTCGCCTTCAACTCGATCTTCCAGATCCTGTTCTTCAGCCTGTACGCCTGGTTTTTCCTGACAGTGCTGCCGCCGCTGTTCGGCCTGCAGGCCAGTGTGGTGGACGTCAGCGTATGGACCATTGCGGGGGCGGTGCTGCTCTATCTGGGCCTGCCGTTCCTGGCGGGCTTCCTGACCCGGCGCGTGCTGATCGCCCGGCGCGGGGCCGACTGGTACGAGACCCGCTTCCTGCCGCGTATCGGACCGGTCACCCTGGTCGCCCTGCTGTTCACCATCGTCGCCATGTTCAGCCTCAAGGGCGGCGAGGTGGTGGCCCTGCCGTTCGACGCCCTGCGGATCGCCATCCCGCTGACGATCTATTTCCTCGTCATGTTCGTGGTCAGTTTCCTGATGGGGCGGCTGATCGCGACCGACTATCCGCGCACCACCGCCCTGGCCTTCACCGCCGCCTCGAACAATTTCGAACTGGCGATCGCCGTGGCCATCGCGGCCTTCGGTCTGGCGTCGCCGGTGGCCTTCGCCGCCGTCATCGGCCCGCTGGTCGAGGTGCCGGTGCTGATCCTGCTGGTGTCGGTCGCCCTGTGGCTGGGGCGGCGCTTCTTCCCCGCCACGGCCCCGGCCCGGGACTAGGGCGTCGACTCAGGCCCGCACGGCCCCGCGGGCGGCGTCGATACCGAGGGTGGTCAGGGCGGTGGCGGCGATCTGCGGGGCGTTGAGGCCGGCGGTCGCATACATGGCGGCGGGGCTGTCCTGATCCTGGAAGGTGTCGGGCAGGCACAGGGTGCGGACCTTGAGCCCGGCGTCCAGCGCGCCCTTTTCGGCCAGCAGCTGGAGCACGAAGGCCCCGAAGCCGCCCATGGCCCCCTCCTCCACCGTGATCAGGGCCTCGTGCTCGCGGGCCAGGCGCAGGATCAGGTCGGCGTCCAGCGGCTTGGCGAACCGGGCGTCGGCCACGGTGGCCGAGACGCCGCGCGCGGCCAGCAGGTCGGCGGCCTTCAGCGATTCCTCCAGCCGGGTGCCCAGCGACAGGATGGCCACGGCCGTGCCTTCGCGAACGATCCGGCCCTTGCCGATCTCGAGCGGGGCCGACATCTCGGGAATCTCGACCCCGACACCCTCGCCGCGCGGATAGCGGAAGGCGCTGGGGCGGTCGTCGATCTCGAGACTGGTGGCGATCATGGCGGCCAGTTCGGCCTCGTCGGCGGCGGCCATCAGCACCATGCCGGGCAATGCCCCCATGAAGCCGATGTCGAACGAACCGGCGTGGGTGGCCCCGTCGGCCCCGACCAGACCGGCGCGGTCCATGGCGAAGCGGACCGGCAGCGACTGGATGGCGACGTCGTGGACCACCTGGTCATAGCCGCGCTGCAGGAAGGTCGAATAGATGGCGCAGAAGGGCTTCATGCCGTCGGCGGCCAGACCGGCGGCGAAGGTGACCGCGTGCTGTTCCGCGATGCCGACGTCATAGGTGCGATCGGGGAAGGCCTGGCCGAACAGGTCCAGCCCGGTGCCCGAGGGCATGGCCGCGGTGATGGCGACGATCGAGGGATCCAGACGGGCCCGTTTGATCAGTTCAGTGCCGAACACCTTGGTGTAGCTGGGGGCGTTGGACACCGCCTTGGACTGTTTGCCCGAGATCACGTCGAATTTGGCGACCGCATGCAGTTTGTCGGCACTGGATTCGGCCGGGGCATAGCCCTTGCCCTTTTGCGTCACGACATGGACCAGCACCGGCCGGTCGTCGATGGCGGCGGCGTTCTTCAGGATCGGCACCAGGTTGGTGAGGTCGTGACCGTCGATCGGGCCGATGTAGTAGAAGCCCAGCTCCTCGAAGAAGGTGCCGCCGGTGATCATGCCCCGGGCGTATTCCTCGGCCTTGCGCGCCGCGTCACGGAACGGGCGCGGCATATGCCCGGCCACCGACTTGCCGAAGCGGCGGAAATTTCGATAGGCCCCACCCGAGACCTGCTTGGCCAGATAGGCGCTCATGCCGCCGACGGGCGGGGCGATCGACATGTCGTTGTCGTTGAGGATGACGACCAGCTGTTTGGTGGTCTCGGCGGCGTTGTTCATCGCCTCATAGGCCATGCCCGCCGACATCGAGCCGTCGCCGATCACGGCCACGACCTTGTTGGACTCGCCCTTCTGGTCGCGGGCGGCGCAGAAGCCGAGGGCGGCGCTGATCGAGGTCGAGGCGTGGGCCGCGCCGAACGGGTCGTAGTCGCTCTCGCTGCGCTTGGTGAAGCCGCTGAGGCCGCCGGGCTGGCGCAGGGTACGGATGCGGTCGCGGCGGCCGGTCAGGATCTTGTGCGGATAGCACTGGTGGCCGACGTCCCAGATCAGGATGTCCTTGGGCGTCTCGAACACATGGTGCAGGGCCACGGTCAGTTCGACCACGCCCAGACCGGCCCCCAGATGGCCGCCGGTGACCGAGACGGCGTCGATGGTCTCGGCGCGCAGCTCGTCAGCCAGTTGCCGCAGGCGTGGCGCATCGAAGGCGCGCATATCGGCGGGAACGTGGACGGTATCGAGCAGCGGCGTATCGGGCATTCGGGGTCCCTGGATCCAGGAAAGACTATCTACCAACCCGCCTTAGACCATTTCGCTGCGGGTCAGGTCGACTCCCGCTGAAATTTCCGTGCAGGAACGATGCATCTAGCCTGCGTGACCGGCCCCGGCGAGGGGGCACGGTGTCGCTGGAACACCGGGTTCAGGACCGGCGTTTCAGCACGAAATCGACGCTGGCCTTGAGGATTTCGGCGTCGGTGCCGAACACATCCAGATGGGCCCGGGCCTGGTCGGCCAGGTGGGCGACCCGCAGGCGCGCCGCCTCGACCCCCAGCAGGGTGACGAAATTGGTCTTGCCGCGGGCCGCGTCCTTGCCCCCGGCCGCCTTGCCCAGCAGGTCCGCGTCACCCTCGACGTCCAGCAGGTCGTCGACGATCTGGTAGGCCAGGCCGATGTCGTGGGCGAAACTGGTCAGGGCCTGACGGTGGTGGTCGCGGGCCCGGGCGATAATCAGCGGAATCTCGAAGGCATAGGCGAACAGGGCCCCGGTCTTGAGCCGCTGCATCCGGGCGACGCCACCCAGATCATCGCGCACGCCCAGCAGGTCGATCATCTGGCCGCCGGCCATGCCGCGCGCGCCCGAGGCCAGCGACAGCCGCGCCGCCAGTTCGCAGCGGATGGCCGGGTCCTCGTGGGTGTCCTCATGCAGGACGATGTCGAAGGCGGCGGTCTGCAGGGCGTCGCCGGCGAGGACGGCGGTGGCCTCGTCATAGGCCCTGTGCAGGGTCGGGCGGCCGCGCCGGACGTCGTCATCGTCCATACAGGGCAGGTCGTCATGGACCAGGCTGTAGGCATGGACGCATTCCAGGGCGCAGGCGGCGCGCAGCACCGGCCGCTCCTCGATATCGAACAGATTGGCGGCCTCCAGCGCGAAGAAGGGCCGCAGCCGCTTGCCGGGCCCCAGCGCGGCATAACGCATCGCCTCGGTCAGCCGGACCTCGGGACCGTCGGCGCGCGGCAGCAGTTCGTCGAGGGCGACAGTGACCAGGTCGGCGACCTCGGCCACCCGGTCGATGACCGTCTGTTCGGACGAATTGGCGGCGCAGGGAATGACGGGCGGGTGTTTCAGAACAGCCTCCCGCCGACCGGGGTCTCGCGGTCGACCCCGACCAGAACCACCTCGCCGTCGGCATCGGGGAAGCCCAGGGTCAGGACCTCGGACATGAAGGGGCCGATCTGGCGCGGGGCGAAATTGACCACGGCGGCGACCTTGCGGCCGACCAGTTGCTCCGGGGTGTAGTGGACGGTGATCTGGGCCGAGGACTTCCTGATCCCGATGTCGGGGCCGAAATCGATGGTCAGTTTGAATGCGGGCTTGCGCGCCTCGGGAAAGGGGTCGGCGGCAATCACCTGGCCGACGCGGATATCGACCTTCAGGAAGTCATCAAAGGCGATGCGGTCGGCGACCGGGTCGGTGGTCATCAGCCGAACTCGGCCGGTTCGGCACCCTTTGCCTGACCGTCGGGACCGACCACGATCTTCTCGACGCGCAGCTGGGCCGCCTTGAGCCGGCCCTCGCAATGCGACTTCAGGCGCGCGCCCTCTTCATAGAGGGTGATGGACTCCTCGAGCGGAGCCTGGCCGGACTCGAGGCGGGAAACGATCGATTCCAGCCGGGCGAGGGCGTCCTCGAAGCTGAGATCGGCGGGGATGGCGGCTTTGTCGGTCATGGCTTCGTTCTACAGGACGCGGCGGGCGCGCCAACCCTCGGAACGGTCGTCCCGGGACTCAGGCCTTCTCGTAGCGCCGCTGGGACCAGTATTTGAAGCCCTGATTATGCACCAGACGCCAGCCGTCGGCCTTCAGCCGGGCCCCGACCATATGGTTGAAATAGCCGTGGGCGAAGACCAGCACATCCTCGCCGGTCGCGGCGCGGGCGATCAGGGCCTGGGCCGCCTGTTCGGCGCGGGCCTCGGCCTGCAGGCGGGTCTCCTGGCCGTCGTGGTGGTTGAACACATGCCACCAGAAGCGGGCCACCACGCCCCAGTATCTGGGCGGCAGGCGGAACCACTCGGGCAGTTTCGGCGGCGGCAGCGGGGCCTCGATGAACAGGGCGTCGACCATGACCTCGCGGCTACCGGCCACGGCGGCGGCGGTTTCCCGGGCCCGGAGCCGGGTCGAGGCATAGATGGCTCCGGCTCCGGCGGCGGCGGCGACCAGGGCCGCCGGCGGGGTCTGGCCGGCCAGCAGGCCGCCGACCTCATAGCGGGCCCACCAGTCACGATACTGGCTGGCCGAGATCAGGCATTTGCGTGACAGGGCCGGCTCGCCGTGGCGGGCCAGGATGATGGCCCCCGGACGGACCGGGGCGGCGGCGACCGGCGGGGTCGCCGGGGCGGACCGCGGGCGGCCGGTGTCGATGTCGGGAAGGGAAGCGGTCATGGCTGCGGGGGACGGGCGTGGTGGTCGATACGCCGTATGCGGTCCCTAATTCTCCCCCAGTGCCTGAACATGGGCGACCGCGGAACGGCCCAGCCCTTCGAGGTCGTAACCGCCCTCGAGCGAGGACACAACCTTGCCGCCGCAGGTGTGACGCGCGACCTCGAGCACGGCGCGGGTGGCCCAGGCGAAGTCGTCCGCCTCCAGGGACTGGTGGGCCAGAGGATCGCGGCGGTGGGCGTCGAATCCGGCCGAGATCAGGATCAGGTCCGGAGCGAACGATTCGAGGGCCGGCATCAGGGTGTCGGCAAAGGCCGCGCGCCATGATTCGCGGGCCGCATGCGGCTGGACCGGGGCGTTGACGATATTGCCGACCCCGGTCTCGGACGCCGCGCCGCTGCCCGGATAGAGGGGCGACTGGTGGATGGAGGCCAGGAACAGGCTGGCGTCGCCCTCGAACGCCGCCTGGGTGCCATTGCCGTGGTGGACGTCGAAATCGACCACGGCGACGCGGGCGAATCCTTCCGATTGCGCGACCCGGGCGGCGACGGCGACATTGGAGAACAGGCAAAAGCCCATGGGGGTGTCCGGCTCGGCGTGATGGCCGGGCGGGCGGACGGCGGCGAAGGCGCGATCCATCTCACCCCGGGCGACGGCGCGCACGGCGTCGAGCACGGCCCCGGCGGCGAGGCGGGCGGCGCGGACACTGCCGGGCGACAGGACAGTGTCCGCGTCGAGGGCGACCAGTCCCTCGCGGGGCGAGGCGGCCAGGATGCGGGCGACATGGGCGGCGGGGTGCAGCCGCTCCAGATCGGCGACGGCGGCCTCGGTCGCGGCATGACGGTCGCGCGACAGGCCGGCGGCGTCCAGCGCGTCCAGCACCGCCTGCAGCCGCTCGGGCCGTTCGGGATGACCGACGCCGGGGCGATGGTCGATCATGTCGGGGTGGGTGAACAGGGCGACGCTCATCGGCGCAGGATAGAGCGGTCCGCGGGGAACCCCAACCATCGCGTGACCGGTCAACAGGGGTTGAGTCCCGACCAGCGGCGTGTGCAAACCAAGCCATGACTGCCCCCCTGATCCGCCCGGCCCGCCCCGAGGACGCCCCTGCCCTGTCGACCCTGGGCCGCGTCACCTTCGTCGAGACCTTCGTCGAAGGCTTCGGCATCCCCTATCCGCCTGCCGATCTGGTGCCGTTTCTGAACGTCGCCTTCGGACTGGAGACCATCACGGCCAGCCTGGCCGATCCCGCCGGGGCCTGGTGGGTGGCCGAGGTCGACGGCGCGGTCGTGGCCTTTGCCACCACCGGCCCCAACAGCCTGCCCCATCCCGACGCCCGCCCGTCCCACGCCGAGCTGAAGCGACTGTATGTGGCGAAGTCGGCCCAGGGCCTGGGGCTGGGCACGAAACTGCTGGCGGTGGCGCTGGAGTGGATGGACGCCAACGGCGACGGGCCGCAGTGGATCGGGGTCTGGAGCGGCAATCTGAAGGCCCAGAAACTGTATGCGGCGTACGGGTTCGAAAAGGCCGGGGAATATGAGTACCCGGTCGGCACCTGGCGCGACCACGAGTTCATCCTGCGGCGGGGATAGTCTATACTGGCGGCATGACCCGCGATGAACTGCTGATCAAGCTGCGCGACCTGAAGCCCTGGCTGGAAGAGCAGGGCATCGTCAACGTGCGCCTGTTCGGCAGCTATGCGCGCGACGAGGCCGGGCCGGACAGTGACGTGGACCTGCTGGTGGAGATGTCCCGGCCCATGGGCCTTGAGTTCCTGACAATCGAGCGCCTGCTGGGCGACCGTCTGGACCAGCGGGTGGAGTTTTGTTCGCGCGGAGCCATGCCGCCGAGAATTCTTCAGAGCGCCGAGGCTGACGCCATTGCAATTTGATCGGGGCGATCTCGACTATCTCGACTCCATGATCGAAGCGGCCGAGCGCATCCACCGCTACATCGGACCGATGGGCGAGGCTGAGTTCATCAACCGAATGATCGTGTTCGACGCCGTATGCCTCAACCTGATCCGCATCGGGGAAGTGGCGCGATTTCTGTCAGACGCCGCCAAGGCGGCCCTGCCCCAGACGCACTGGCCCGATGTCGTCACTCTGCGAAATCGTATTGCGCATGGTTACGCCAGCCTCGATGCCCGGATCATCTGGTTGACCGCGACGCAGGACGTACCTGAACTGGCCACACGCATATCCGCCCTGGTGAGAAGACCGAACTGATGCTGCTCCCCTTCTTCACCGCCCTGCGCGACGCCCGCGTGCCCGTCTCCATGAAGGAATGGCTCCATCTGATGGAGGCCATGGACAAGGACGTGGCCGGGCGAAAGGTCGATGACTTCTACCATCTGTCGCGGGCGGTTCTGGTCAAGGACGAGAAACACTATGACCGGTTCGACCAGGTGTTCGGCAAGGTGTTCGCCGGGGTCGAGACCGTGGGCGCGGGCGAGGACCTGACCACAGCCATTCCCGACGACTGGCTGAAACAGCTGACCGAGAAATACCTCAGCGACGAGGACAAGGCCGCGATCGAGGCCATGGGCGGGTTCGACAAGCTGATGGAGACGCTGAAACAGCGTCTGGAGGAGCAGAAGGCGCGGCACGAGGGCGGGTCGAAATGGATCGGCACCGGCGGCACCAGCCCGTTCGGCCACGGCGGCTACAATCCCGAGGGTGTGCGCATCGGCGGGCCGGGCAGACACGGCCGGGCGGTCAAGGTCTGGGAGAAGCGCGAATACCGCAATCTGGACGATACGGTCGAGCTGGGCACGCGCAACATCAAGGTGGCCCTGCGCCGGCTGCGGCGCTTCGCCCGCGAGGGGGCGCAGGACGAGCTGGACATGGACGCGACCATCGACGGCACGGCCAGACAGGGCTGGCTGGACATCCAGATGCGGGCCGAGCGGCGCAACACCATCAAGGTGCTGCTGTTCCTCGACATCGGCGGCTCGATGGATGGCCATGTAAAGCTGTGCGAGGAGCTGTTCTCGGCGGCGAAGACCGAGTTCAGGAACATGGAGTTCTTCTACTTCCACAACTGCCTCTACGAAGGGGTGTGGAAGGACAACCGGCGGCGTCACGGCGAGAAGATCGCCACCTGGGACCTGCTGAACAAATACCCGGGCGACTGGCGCGCCATCTTCGTCGGCGACGCCACCATGAGCCCCTATGAGGTGACCATGCCCGGCGGCTCGGTCGAACACTGGAACGAGGAGGCGGGGGCCGTCTGGCTGACGCGGGCGCGCCAGCAGTGGGAGAAATGCGTCTGGCTGAACCCGGTGGCGGAACGCTACTGGAGCTATTCGGCCTCGGTCGGGATGATCCGCGAACTGCTGGACGAACGGATGTTTCCGCTGACCATCGACGGCCTGGACAGGGCCATGCGGGCGCTGACGCGCTAGATCATTATTGCGTCAGGCAGCGCCCAACCCCGACGCAGCCAGCGGGCCACGGCCCAGGCGTGGGCCTCGTGCCGCAGGCCGGACAGGGCCGCGACCGGATCCAGCCAGACCAGCTCATGATCGGCCTCGACCCGGGCATCGGGATCAAAGGCGATCCGCTCGGTGATCCAGATGCCACCATGGTTGTTCAGCGGGGTGCCGTCGGTCTTGCGGAAATACTGGGCCGCCTCGACCAGCCGGAACACCGGCCGCACGGTCAGGCCCGTCTCCTCGATATATTCACGAACAAGGGCCTCGGCCTCGGTCTCGTCGCCGTCGACGGCCCCGCCGGGCAGGTCGAAATAGCTGCCCTCGCCCCGGTCGACGCGGACGCAGGCCAGCTGCCCGGCCTCGACCAGCAGGCCGAAGGCGGCCGGGCGGTCGCGGTAGTCGACGCCGGGATCAGGGTCGCCGAATTGAAGCACGCCACATATCCAGAATTACGGCCCCTGGGCCCGATCGAACGGGCAGACCTACACCAACCCGCCCCCCTGTCGACAGGGGCATCCAGCGAACACCGTTCGCCCGCCGGTTGAATACGCCTCCCCTGCCGGGCCCGGGCCTGTTAGGGTTTCATTCAGTACGGGTGGAGACGACGATATGATCTGGTGGTGGTGGATTATTCCCGCGGTGGTCGGGGCCCTGGGGCTGTTTCTGCTGCTGGTCAGCCTGGGCAGTCTGTTCCGTGGACGGATCGTCGGCGGTGGTCTGGGCACGATCGGTGGCGGGGGTCTGATGGCGGTCGCGGCGATCGCGGCCCTGACCGGGCTCAACGTCCAGACCTATGCGCGGATGACCTATGAACGGCCGGTGGCGACCCTGGAGATGAAGCAGCTGGGTCCGCAGTATTTCGAGACCACAGTGACCCAGCCGGCGCGCGCCGAGGGCGAGGCCGCCCGGTCGGAAATCTATCTGCTGAACGGCGACGACTGGCGGATCGAGGCCCAGGTGCTGAAATGGAAGCCGTGGGCCAATGTGCTGGGGCTGGACAGCCAGTACCGGCTGGACCGGCTGTCGGGCCGCTATCAGGACATCGAGCAGGAGCTGCACAGCACCCGCAGCGTCCACGCCCTGTCCGGCGGCGACAAGGCCACCGTCCTGCCCGGCAATATCACCGTGCCGTGGAAACTCAGTGTCTGGGATATGGCGCGCCGCTATCGCCGCCACATCGACGCGGTCGACACCCTGTACGGCGGCGCGACCTATATGCCGATGGCCGACGGGGCCAAATATGAGGTCTGGATCACCCAGTCCGGCCTGGTCGCCCGCCCGGTCAATGACGTCGCCCGCGACGCCTCGGCCGGGGGCTGGAGCCAGGTCAACTAGATCAGACGGTGCCGATGGTGCGCAGACGGGCGCGGGGGTGGACCTCGTTCTGGCTCATCACCACGGTCTGGCCGCGGAAGCGTTCGATGATCGAGCGCACATAGGGGCGGACCTGGGGTCCGGTCAGCAGCACGGCGCTCTCGCCGGCCATGGCGGCGCGCTCGAACACGTCGCGGACGGCGCGGATGAAGTCCTGAAGCCGTGACGGGGCCATGGCCAGCTGCTTGTCCTCGCCCTGGCCGACCAGGGCCTCGGCGAAGGCCTGTTCCCATTCCGGCGACAGGGTGACGATCGGCAGGGCCCCGTCGTCGCCCTTGTGCTGCCAGCACAGCTGGCGGGCCAGACGGGTGCGGACGTGTTCGACCAGGGTGGTGACCGAACTGGTGTGGGGCGCGGCCTCGGCCAGACCCTCGAGAATGGCCCCCAGATCGCGGATCGAGACCTTTTCGCGCAGCAGGGTCTGCAGCACCCGCTGCAGGGTGGTGACGGTGACGACCGTGGGAATCAGCTCCTCGACCAATTTCTGCTCTTCGGGGCCCAGTTCCTTCAGCAGCTTCTGCACCTCGCCGTAGGAGAGCAGCTCGGCCATGTTCTCCTTGAGGATCTCGGTCAGGTGGGTGGTCAGGACGGTCGAGGGATCGACGATGGTGTAGCCGCGGAAGGTGGCCTCCTCGCGCAGGCTCTCGTCGATCCAGGTGGCGGGCAGGCCGAAGGCGGGCTCCTTGGTGTGTTCGCCCGGCAGTTCGACCTGGCGGCCGGCGGGGTCCATGGCCATCAGACAGCCCAGACGCACCTCGCCCTGTCCGGCCTCCATCTCCTTGATGCGGATGGCATAGCCCTGGGTGCCGAGCCGCATGTTGTCGAGGATGCGCACCGACGGCATGACGAAGCCGTACTCCTGGGCCAGCGAGCGGCGCAGGGCCCGGACCTGGTCGGTCAGGCGGCGGCCCTCAAGGTCATTGATCAGCGACAGCAGGGAATAGCCCAGCTCGATCTTGACCTCGTCGATGGTCAGGGCCGTGCCGATGGGTTCCTCGACATCCTCCCTCGGGCCGGCGGCCGCGGCCGAGGCCGCCAGCTGTTCCGCCGTCGGCGTGGGTTTGAGCCGGTTCCTCCCCAGCCGCCAGGCCATGATCCCGGTGCCCAGGGACAGGGCGGCGAAGGGGATCAGCGGCATGCCGGGAATCAGGCCGATCAGGGCGGAGGCGGCCGAGACCACACCGAGGCTGACGGGGTTGGTGGCCAGCTGGGCGACGAAGGCCTTGTCGGCCGTGCCCTCGACCCCGGCCTTGGACACCAGGAAGCCGGCGGCGATGGAGATGATGATGGCCGGGACCTGGGTGACCAGACCGTCGCCGATGGTCAGCTGGATATAGGCATTGGCCGCGTCGGCGGCGGGCATGCTGTGCTGCAGCACCCCGATCAGCATGCCGCCCAGGGCGTTGATGAAGGTGATGATCAGACCGGCCACGGCGTCGCCGCGCACGAATTTCGAGGCCCCGTCCATGGCCCCGAAGAAGGTCGATTCCTGCTCCAGCTCCTTGCGGCGCAGCTTGGCCCCGGCCTCGTCGATCAGGCCCGAGGACAGGTCGGCGTCGATGGCCATCTGCTTGCCCGGCATGGAGTCGAGGGTGAAGCGGGCGCTGACCTCGGCGATGCGGGTCGAGCCCTTGGTGATGACCACGAAATTCACCACCAGAATGATGGCGAAGATGATGATGCCGATGATGAAATTGCCGCCCATCATCAGGGAGCCGAAGGCCTGGATCACCTCGCCGGCGGAGTTGTGCCCTTCGTGACCATGAGTCAGGACCAGCCGGGTCGAGGCCAGGTTCAGGCCCAGGCGGAACAGGGTCGAGACCAGCAGGACGGTCGGGAAGATGGCGAAGTCGAGCGGCCGCTTCATCATCACCGCAGTCATCAGGATCAGCACGCTGGAGACCAGGGAGATGGCCAGCAGCATGTCGAGCAGGAATTTCGGCACCGGCAGGATCAGCAGCAGGATGACGCCGATGACGCCGACCGCCATGCCGACCTCACCGCGCGCGAACCAGCCCCAGATGTCCTTGCTGGTCGGGGCGGCCATGCCGTCCTTCATCATGACCGGGATGTCGGTCATGCGCGGAACCCGTGGCCCAGGGCGGTGAGCGCGAGGCGGGTCGCCTCGGCGATGACGGCGTCATTGGCCGCGGACGAGGAGGCCCGTGTCGCATGATAATAGGCGGCGACGATCACCGGCTTGCCGGTCGGCGGGTACAGCAGGCCGATGTCGTTGGTCGGGCCATAGCCGCCGGTGCCGGTCTTGTGCGCCACGCGCCAGCCAGAAGGCGCGCCTGCCTTGATCCGGCCGCTGCCGAAGGGGGCATTGGCCATCCAGCCCAGCAGCCGTTCCTGCGACTCCGCCGTCAGCGGCGAGTCGAGGCTGACGAACAGGCGTTGCAGATTGACCGCCGACTGGTCCGGCCGGATCGTGTCCTTGTCACCGTCGAGTCGGTTCATCTCGGGCTCGAACCGGTCCACCCGGGTGCTGTCGTCGCCGAGGGTGCGGTAGAAGGCCTGCATGGCGGCCAGGCCCCCGTTCGCCCTGAGCAACAGATTGGCGGCGGGGTTGTCGCTGACCTCGACGGCGGCCTGCATCAGGCGGTCGACACTGAGGCTGGATCCGATCGCGGGTTCGGTCACCGGAGCGTGGGAGATCATGTCGGCGGCCGTTATCGGGACCAGCCGGTCTGCGCGCTCGTGACCGTTCTGGATACGGACCAGGGTCGCGGCGGCGAGGAACATCTTGAAGGTCGAGCAGTAGACGAACCGCTGGTTGCCGCGCCAGCCGCAGCTGCGGCCGGTGCCGGTGTCGATGGCGACGAAGCCGAGGCGGCCGCCGTTGCGGGCCTCCAGGGCCGACAGGTCGATTGCCCCGATCGTGGCCGCGGGCCGCGCGGGCTGGACCCGGGGTGTGGCCTCGGACGCGGCCGGCGGCGAACAGCCCCCCAGCGCCAGCGCGCCGAGGCCGGTCAGGACGCTTCTGCGGTCCGTCGCCATGGTCATGCTCAGGCCGCGAAACCGGATGAGGCGACGCCGGACTGGGGCGCGGGGATGGGCGTGCCCTCGTCCGAATATTCGTTCAGCTTGTTGCGCAGGGTGCGGATCGAGATGCCCAGGATGGTGGCCGCATGGGTGCGGTTGCCGAGGCAGTGCGACAGGGTGTCGAGGATCAGGGTCTTTTCCATCTGCGCCACGGTCTGGCCGACATAGGCGCGCGACACGGCGTCGGCGGTCTGGGCGGCGCGGGCGGCGGGGCTGGAGTCGATCGACCCGCCGCCGGTCAGGGGCTGGCCGTCCGGCAGGCGGATGGCCTCGACGTCGATCTCGGCCCCGGTCGCCAGCAGCACCGCGCGGTGCATGGCGTTCTCCAGCTCGCGCACATTGCCGGGCCAGCGGTGACCGGCCAGGGCGCGGCGGGCCTCGGCCGCGATCGGGCGCACCGGCACGCCGTTGGCGGCGGCGTATTTCTTGACGAAGAACTCGGCCAGGGCGGCGATGTCGCCGGGCCGTTCGCGCAGCGACGGCAGACGCAGGTTCACGACGTTCAGGCGGTAGAGCAGATCCTCGCGGAAGGTGCCCTCGCTGACGGCGCGGGCCAGGTCGCGGTTGGAGGTGGCGATGATGCGGATGTTGACCGGCACGGGCTTGGTGCCGCCGACCCGGTCGATGACCCGTTCCTGGATGGCGCGCAGCAGCTTGGCCTGCAGCCGGGCGTCCATCTCGCTGATCTCGTCCAGCAGCAGGGTGCCGCCGTCGGCCTCCTCGAACTTGCCGATGCGGCGGGCGACGGCCCCGGTGAAGGCCCCCTTCTCGTGACCGAACAGCTCGGATTCCAGCAGGTTGTCGGGGATGGCGGCGCAGTTGACGCTGATGAAGGCCCGTTCCGACCGCTTGGAATTGGTGTGCAGGTAGCGCGCCATCACCTCCTTGCCGACGCCGCTTTCGCCGGTGATCAGGATCGAGGCTTCCGAACGGGCCACCTGGTCGGCCAGCATGACCACGGCCTTCATCGACGGGTCGGCCGAGATCAGCGGCCGGTCGTCGTCGGCCACGGCCGACAGCACGGCGGCGATCAGGTCGGCTTCCGGCGGCAGGGGGATGAATTCCTTGGCCCCGGCCTTGATGGCGGCGGCGGCCTCGGCGGCATTGGCGTCGAGACCGAAGGCCACCACCGGCACATGGATCCGCTCGGCGTCATTGGCCGCAATCAGGGCCCCGATGTCGAGGTGATAGTCGACCATCAGCAGGTCGGCACCCTGCCCGCGGCGGAGCTGCTCCGTCGCCTGGTCGATTCGTTCGACGTGCTGGACCTTGGCCCCGTGGGCCATGGCCATCTTTACCGCCGACGCCAGCTGGCCCGAGAGCCGTCCAACCACCAGAAGCCGCATGGGTCTTCTCCTCTAATCTCTACTTGCGGGGATCCGGCGGCCGATCAGGCGCCGGTGTCCTCGGTCTTGATGATTTCCGTCATGGTCACCCCGAGACGATCCTCGACGACGACGACCTCCCCGCGGGCGACCAGACGGTTGTTGACGAAGATGTCGATGGCCTCGCCGACCTTGCGGTCCAGCTCGAGCACCGAGCCGCGATTGAGTTTCAGCAACTGGGCTACGGTCATATGGGCCTTGCCGAGCACGGCCGAGATGTTGACCGGGACGTCGAAAACGCTGGCGAGATCGGTGGCGGCCTTGTCCCCCCCCTCGTCGCCGGTGGTCAGGGCCGTGGAGTCCGCAAACTCTTCAAGGGACAGATCGTCAGTGGCCATCGGAGGGCCTCCCGTCAGAAAGGGTTTCGGCATGGCCGGCCTCGCCCGCCAGGGCCGAGGCCAGGGCCTCGGTCATGCGTGCATGGGCGGCTTCGGGATCAAAGGCCGCGCGACCGTCGGCCCATTCGAGCTGGAAGGCGGCGACCGGCAGGTCGGGATCGTCGCGGAAGGCGACCAGGCCCGAGAAACCGGCCTCGACGCACAGCTGGGTCATCCGCGTCTGCACCGTATCATCCAGCCCGGCCGAGCGGATGATGAGGCGCGGGGTGGCGTCGATCTCCTGGCCCAGGGCCTCCAGCGCGGCCTGTAGCGGACCGTCGGGGAAACGGTCCAGCGCGGCGGCGGCGACGACGCGGGCGGCCGTCAGGGCCAGCTGCGACGCCTGTTCGCGATGCCGCTGGATCAGTTGGGTCAGGGCCGGGGCCCCGGAGGTTACCGCCTCGCCGATGGCGGTGACGGCCATTGCCTGCAGACTCTCGACCTCGGCCAGGGCGGTCTCGCGCGCTTCCAGACGGGCCTGGGCCAGCAGGGCCTCGACCTCGGCCGGGCTGTAGGAGCGTTTGGTCGGGCGGAAGCCCGACGGCGTGACGACGACGCCCGAGTCGTCGAACTCGGTATCGAAGGCAAACGGGCGATGGACAGCGGGATCGGTCATGTCAGTAGATCAGCTCGTCGTCGGTGCCCTGGCCGACCAGCATGATCTCGCCCTTGGCGGCGAGGTCCTTGGCGATCTGGACCATGGCGGTCTGGGCGGCGTCGACGTCCTTGAGGCGGACAGGGCCCATCGACTCCATATCCTCGCGCATGATCTTGGAGGCGCGCTCGGACATGTTGGAGAAGAACATCTCGCGCAGGGATTCCGACGCCCCCTTCATGGCCAGGCCGAGGGAATCCTTGTCGACGGCGCGCAGCAGGGTCTGGACCCCGCCCGGATCGAGCTTGGACAGGTCCTCGAACACGAACATCAGGGCGCGGATACGCTCGGCCGCCTCGCGGTTGCGCTCCTCCAGCGCCCCGATGAAACGGGCCTCGGTCTGGCGGTCGAAACTGTTGAAGATGTCGGCCATCAACTCGTGGCTGTCGCGCTTGGAGGTGCGCGCCAGATTCGACATGAACTCGGTGCGCAGCGTCTGTTCGATCTTGTCGAGGATGTCGCGCTGCACCGGCTCCATGCGCAGCATCCGCTGGACGCATTCCAGGGCGAAATCCTCCGGGAGGGCGGTCAGCACACGCGAGGCATGGTCCGGCTTGATCTTGGACAGGACCACGGCGACGGTCTGCGGGTATTCGTTCTTCAGATAGTTGGCGAGGACGGCCTCGTTCACATTGCCGAGCTTGTCCCACATGGTCCGGCCGGCCGGACCGCGGATCTCCTCCATCAGGCCGTCGACGCGATCGGGCGGCATGAAGGCCGCCAGAAGGCGCTGGGTCTGTTCGAAACTGCCCATGACAGAGCCCGACCCGGCCATGCCGGACACGAACTCCACCATCAGCTCCTCGACCGCGGACGAGGCGACCGTGCCCAGGGCCGCCATGGCCTGGGAGATCTCCTTGACCTCCTCCTCGTCGAGGGACTCCCAGAGACGCGGGTGATCCTCGCCGAGTGCCAGCAGGATGACCGCGGCCTTCTCGGGTCCGGTCAGCTTGGCCGGATCCTCGATGACGACCTTCTTGTTGGGCGAGCGCGCCATCAGCCTTCATGCACCCAGTTGCGCAGGATCGCCGTCGATTCGTCGGGATTTTTCTCCACGAAATCAGCGACCATCTTGACCGATGACGCCTTCACCTGGCCTTCGACCCGGGCCATATCCAGCCGCTTCTCCATTTCGGACGGGCCGGTCAGCTGGGCCACATCACCCCCCTGGCCACCGGCCAGGCTGGTCTGCAGCACGGCCGGGCTGCCGCCCGGTCCGGCCAGGGCGGGCACCCCGCCGCCGCCCGAGGCGGTCTTCAGCAGCGGGCGCAGGACGAAGAAGATCAGCAGCAGGCCGGTGATCAACAGCACCAGCAGTTCGATGCCGCGCATGATGTCGTTCTTGGTGAAGTCGAACAGGGAGGACCCGGCCTCGGTCCCGCCCATGTCGGCGACTTCGCGGGTGAAGCCGACGTTGAGCACCTCGATCTTGTCGCCGCGGGCCTCGTCTATGCCGACGGCGGCGGCCACCAGGGACTTGATCTGCTCGATCTGTTCCGGCGTGCGCGCCGCATAGGTGGCCGGCCCCTCGCCGTTGGCCGCCGGCGTACGCACATCATCGACGACCACGGACACGGCCAGCTTCTTGACCTCACCGGCTTCCCGGATGGTCGTCGTGGTGGTGTTGGAAATCTCGTAGTTGGTGGTTTCGGTATTGGCGGTGTCGCTGGAACCGATCGGGGTCGTGGCCGGAGCCTGACCACCGGGAATGTTGTTGGTGGCGGTGGCACCGCCGTCGGACACGCCGGTGGTGTCCGTGGACTCTGTGCCATTGGTCGAGGTCGAGCGCACGACCTGGCCGTCAGGATCGTAGCGCAGCTCCTGGGTGGTGGAGCGGCTGTGGTCGATGTCGGCCGTCACCTGGACCCGGGCCGCGCCGACGCCGACGACGCCCTCGACGATATCCTTGATGCGGGCCTGGAGCTGGGCCTCGGTCGTGTTCTTGGCGTCCAGGGCCGAGGCCGAGCTGAAGCCGTCGGCACCGGATCCGGCCGCCAGGGTCCGGTTGGCGGTATCGGTCAGGGTAACTTTTTCCGGCTTCAGGTTCGGCACCGAGGAGGCGACGACGTTGCGGATGGCATCGACCTGGCTGGCCGTCAGGGCCCGACCACTGACACCGACGACGACGGCGGCCGTCGGCTCGACCCCGTCCGACTGGAACAGTTCCCGCCGCGGCATGGCGATCTGGACCCGGGCCGAGGTGATGCCACGCATCGACATGATGGTGCGCGACAACTCGCCCTGCAGGGCGCGTTGTTCATTGAGATTCTGCTGGAATTCGGTCTGGCCCAGCACCGACTGGTTGTCGAACAGCTCGTAGCCGACCGAGCCGGAGGTCACGAGCCCCTTGCCGGCCAGCATCAACCGGGCCGTGCCCACATCGTCGCGATTGACGAAGATGGTCGAGCCGTCGCCCTTGGACTGGTATTTGATCCCGGCCCCGTCGAGAGCGCTGGAAATCTCGGAGGCTTCACGCAGGTCGAGGTTGGAATACAGCAGGGCGTCCGGGGCCTGGCCGATGCGCAGCATGACGGCGACGAGCACGGCCGCGACACCGGCGGCGACGCCCAGCACCACAGTCAGTCGACCGATTCCAAATCGCTGTAACGCCGCCGAGAAGCCGCCCACGCGTCCCCACCCACTCTAACCGACGGGAGACCGAACACGCCCGCTAGGCAGAAAGTGCCGCCTGCGTGGTAAATGGGGCGTTAAGACCGGTTAATCAGCCAACGGTTTCCGGGGGCTGTGGCGCCCGCGGGGTATCAGGCGGCCTGACGCCGGACGTCCCGCGCGCCGGCGGCGGCCTCGATCCGGGCCTCGGCGATGGCGGCGGCGATCTGATGGGTCGGCCGCTGCTCGCCGGCCGAGCGGTCGAGGATCTCCTCGAGCGTCTCCATCAACCGGGCGAGCTTGGTCTCGACCCAGGCCGGATCATAGGCCCCGCCGGCCTGGCGGGCCCGCAGCTCAGAGGCGACATTGATGATGCCGCCGCCGTTGATGACATAGTCGGGGGCATACAGGACGCCGCGGGCAAACAGGGCCTCGCCGATCTCGGGCGTGGCCAGCTGGTTGTTGGCCGCCCCGACCACGGCCTTGACCGTCAGCCGGTCCAGGGTCCGGTCGTTCAGCGTCGCGCCGAGGGCGCAGGGCGCATAGATGTCGGCCTTGACGTCATAGATGGCTTCGGGGTCGACGATATCGGCCCCGGTGCGGGCGGCAACCTCTTCCAGCAGGGCGGTGTTGACGTCGGTCAGGACCAGTTTCGCCCCGGCCGCATGCAGCTTGTCGGCCAGGTAGCCGCCGACATGGCCGACGCCCTGCATGGCGATGGTCAGGCCGCTCAGGTCATCCTGGTTCCACAGGCGACGGGCGACGACCAGGGTCGAACGGTACACACCCTCGGCGGTGACCGGGCTGGGATCGCCCGAGGCTTCGGGGCCGTCGTTCAGACCCAGGACATAGGGGGTGACCTTGCGGGCCTCGGCCACGTCCTCGACCGAAACACCGACGTCCTCGGCCGCATAATAGCTGCCGCCCAGCGTATCGACGGCGCGCCCGAAGGCGGCGAACAGCTCGGGGGTCTTCTGGGTGCGGCTGTCACCGAGGATGACCGACTTGCCGCCGCCCATCTCGAGATCGGCGATCGCGTTCTTGTAGCTCATGCCGCGCGACAGGCGCAGCACATCCTCCAGCGCCTCGGCGCTCGAGGCATAGTTCCACATCCGGGTGCCGCCGACCGCCGGGCCCCGGGCGGTCGAGTGGACGGCGACGATCGCCTTGAGGCCTGTCTTTTCATCAAAGAAGGCGTGGACGCCTTCATGGTTCGCGAAAGACGGAGAATCGAAAAGCGTCATGCTCATAGCGGGCCTTCCCGGGCATTATTCTTGTTGAGAGGGCAGATACCCTCACGATGACGCAACGGCAAGCACGGCCGTGGACCTCAGGGCGCCGGGCGCGCGGCCTCCAGGCGGGGCAGGACGGCGGTCGCCCCGGACGGCAGCGGGGCGGCGGGGTCGCGCAGGGCGGCGGCGACGTCGCCATAGACGGTCACGGCCGCCAGATCGCGATCCAGCAGGTGCCAGCCGTCCGGATACCAGGCGGTGCGCAGGGTCGGAGACTCCCCGGCCCGTTCCAGCGCCCGACGCATCGGGCCCGGCGTGACGATCTGGTCCTGCGCACCATAGAGCAGCAGGGTCGGCACCCGGGTCCGGCCCAGCCGCTGCGAGGCCGCCTCCATCAGGCCGACGAGGCCGGACAGGGTGTCGAACCGCGTCGCCAGGATACTGTTGGGATCCCGGCCGTTGCGGATCAGCTCCAGCATATTGTCGGAGGCGCGGATGTCGCGCACGGCCCATTCCGGCGGTTCGACCGCGCGGTCGCCGAACAGGCGCGAGGCGAACCACAGGCTGGTACCGTTCAGCCAGCCCTGGCTGGACCAGCCCCAGACCCCCGGTGCCAGAAGGATCAGCCGGTCAGCGGCGGGCGGCTGGTCCGAGGCGAAGGCGGCGACGGCGATCGACCCGCCCATACTCTCGCCGACGACAGCGACGAGGGCGTGCGGGTGGCGGGCCCGGACCAGGGCGACGACCGTGCGCAGATCGTCGGTCAGGGTCGCTTCACCGGGCCACAGGCCCTGCCCCGGAGCCTCGCCGAAACCGCGCTGGTCGTAGGCCCAGGTCTCGATTCCCTGTTCGGCCCACCATGGACCGGCGAGACGGAAGGACGCGCGCGAGTCGTTCATGCCGTGCAGGGCCACGATCACGGCCCAGGGCTGGCCGTTGTCGGGCGACCAGCGCAGGAATGGCAGCCGGGCCCCGTCCTGAACGATGAAGGCCCCGGAACGGCCCGCCGGGGCGTCCGCGATGCGGGGACCGGTGAACCCGGCCGGCGGCGTCAGCGGCGGCTGGACGTAGGGGGTCGCACAGGCCACCAGGGCCAGACACAGGACGAGGGCAGCCGGGCGACGGATCATCGGCGCAGTATCGGCACGGCCGCGACCGCAGACAAGCCGGCTGCGGCGGCGCATGGCCGGCCTCAGCGATCAGGCGAAATCGTCGTCATCCGCATCGACCACCGGCGGCAGGGCGGCCAGGGCGGCGGCCGTTTCCTCGGGCGTCGGCAGACGCAGGCGGATCACACCCTTGAAGGCCGTCGGATCGACCGGCTTGCCCTTCTTGGTGATGGTCAGCCTGCCCTGGCGCATCAGGGCGAGGGCGCAGTGGCGCACCTTGGGCAGCATGCGCTGCCATTGTTCCGGCTGCAGGTCCTTGGCCACGTCAGACGGCTCGATGCTCTTGCCGCCGACACCCTTGGGATCGGCCGCCGCCAATTTGTCGAAGATGGCGCTCTCTATGGGATCGGTCATGATGTCTGTATGCTGCGCTGCAATAGCGAAAAGAAGGCGGAGTAAGGACTATGGTCGGGAAAGTCACGGTGAGCGAGGGCGAGTTCGCCGGCTGGCAGCGCTATGATCTGCACGGCACCTTCGATCAGACGGTCGGCCCCTTCTATTTCCGCCCGGATCCCGACGGCCGGATGCGCTGCGCCTTCCGGGCCGAGGCCAAACATATGAACGCCGGCGATCGCATGCACGGCGGCTGTCTGATGACCTTTGCCGACATCGCCCTGTTCCAGACCGCCTACCAGGAGATGGAGGGCAAGAACGGCGTCACCATCCAGCTGGATTCGACCTTCATCGACGGGGCCTATGTCGGCGAGCTGATCGAGGCGACGGGCGAGGTGGTGCGGGCCGGCGGCTCGCTGATCTTCGTGCGCGGCCAGATCACCACCGGCGACCGCACCCTGATGACCTATTCCGGGGTGATCCGGAAATTCACCCCTCGCTGAGCGGCAGGCGTCGATATCCGCGGCCAAGCCGGTTCAACCCGCTACGGGCCGCGCCTGACAGCCTCATAATAGTGGTTTCGTCCCTCATCGACATGCCCGCCGACCAGGTCCATCCCCGAAGCGTGCAGAAGCCGCCCGTACTGTTCTACGCCCAGTGACCGTGACGGTCGTCCGGTCAGGGTGTCCTGCCATTCGCAAACCTCCCGGGGCGCGCTGAACAGGAAACGTCCACCGGACCTGAGGGCGTTCGCCACCCGGTCAATGATCTGGTGCTGTGTATCCTCAGCAAGCAGGAACAGCAGACCGACGGCGACAGCGGCATCAAATTGCCGGTGAAAAAAGGGACTGTCCTGGGCGGCCTTGCACGCCGCCGGCGTATCAGGAAACCGCCGCTTGAAGGCGGCGATCAGGGTTGGGGACGCGTCGATGCCAAACACGGCCAACCCCTCGTCCATCAGCGCCTCGCTGATCGGCATGCCCGATCCGCAGCCGACGTCGACCACAGCGGCGGAGCGGGGCAAATTATCCCGCGCCCACGACCGTATCAGCTGGCCCCCGACGCCGGATCTGGCCGCGATAAACTGCGCACCCACAGCATCCCAGCCCTCGGAACGATCAGCGGTCACACCCCGTGCTCCGGTTCAGCCGTCGCCGCTCACAGTCCGGCCTTCGCCGCCGGGCGGGCGCGGCAGGCCGCCAGCCAGCGGTTGAAATGCTCGAATTCCTCCGGCGGCGCGTACTGGATCAGACGGGCGAAATCGAGCCCGGTCACCGTGACAAGGTCGGCCATGGTGAAACGGTCGGCGGCGATGAATTCGCGGTCGGCCAGATGCCGGTTCAGCGTCTTCATCATCTTGCCGGCCTCGGCCAGGTTGTAGGTGCCGACCTCGGGATTCTGCGGCCCCATCAGGGCCAGGCCCGGATGGGTGTGGCGCACGGCCAGCATCATCGGATTGGCCAGATAGATCTCGCAGCGCCGGGTCCACATCTCGATCACCGCCTGTTCGCGCGGATCGCGACCGAACAGGTTGGGCTCGGGATAGAGGGATTCCAGATAGCGGCAGATGGCGAGCGATTCAGAGACACAGGTGCCGTCATCGAGCTCCAGCGCCGGGACATGGGCCAGGCCGATGCGATTGCGGTATTCGGGCGCCTTGTGCTCGCCGGACACCAGATCGACCGAAACGATCTCGATATCCGTGATGTCCTTCTCGGCCATCAGCCAGCGGACCCGGCGCGGATTGGGCGCGCGCGCATAGTCGAACAGCTTCATGGGGCGACCCTCCGTTTTCCAAAGCAACGCTATCAGGCGAAGACGGCGGCGGGCAAGGCCCCGACCACGGCGGCGGTCATCAGGGTGGCGAGGAAGCCGGCGAACAGGGCCTTCCACACCATGCCCAGCACCTCCTCGCGGCGGTCGGGCACCAGCACCGACAGGCCGGTGACGGTGATGCCGACCGAGCCGATGTTGGCGAAGCCGCACAGGGCATAGGTCATCAGCATCCGGGTGCGTTCGCTCATGTCGGCGACCGGCACCTTGCCCAGTTCGATGAAGGCGACGAACTCGGTCAGGGTCAGTTTGACCCCCAGCAGCCAGCCGGCCCTGCCGGCCTCGGACCATTCGACACCGGTCAGCCAGGCGACCGGCATGAAGACCCAGCCCAGCAGGCGCTCGACCGTGACATGGTCGCCGAACAGCCAGAAGCCGCCCAGCATGACATTGGCCAGGGCCACCAGCGAGACGAAGACGATCAGCACGGCCGAGATGTTCAGCACCACCATCAGGCCGTCGGCCGTCCCCTTGACCAGGGCGTCGATGGCGCTGTCGTATTTCAGGTCGGACCCGTAGTCGGCATGGGCCCCGCCCTCACCCGGCTTCTCGGGGATGATGATCCGGGCCAGCAGGACCCCGGCCGGGGCCGAGACGATCGAGGCGACCAGCACATGGCCCGCCGCATTGGGCAGGACGTCCTTCAGGATGGTGGCATAGGCCACCATGGTCGAGCCGGCGACGGTCGCCAGACCGACCACCATCATCAGGAACAGTTCCGACCGGGTCAGCCTGTCCAGATAGGCGCGGATCACGATCGGACTCTCGATCATGCCGAGGAAGATATTGGCCGCCACCGCCAGGGCCGAGGCCCCGCCCAGACCCATGGTGCGCTGGAACAGGATGCCGAAGCCGTGGGTGATCCATTTCAGAACCTTCCAGTGCCACAGCAGGGCCGACAGGGCCGAGATCACCAGGATCATCGGCAGGACGTTGAAGGCGAAGGTGAACAGGGCCCCGGGATTGCCGACCACATAGGGCTGGTCGCCGCCGGCCAGATAGCCGAACACGAACTGGGCCCCCTTGGCCGAGGCCAGGGTCAGACCGTCAACGGCCCCGGTCACCGCGGCCAGGACCCCCTGGGAACCGGGAATGGCGAACAGGGCCAGCACCAGTCCCGCCTGCACCGCCACCGCCCCCAGGGCCAGTCGCCACGGAAAGGCGCGCCGGTTCTCGGACAGGCCCCAGCAGACGGCGATGATGACGGTCAGGCCAAACAGGCTCTGCAGGTTCAGAAGGCTGAACATCGAAGACTCCCCACGATCCCCTTAGCTGCCGTAGACCTCGCGGGGGCGCAAGCGACCATGATCCCGAACGGTGCCCCCGGGGCCGTGCCGGGCCCTTCCCGCGTCCGCCCGGTGACCGCTCAAGGCGAGAAATCCCTTGCTAATGATAATGCCTCGCACTATCCAGCCGCCCTCTCCGTACAGAACACCCCGGCAGGCCCATGCGTATCCTCCTGACATCCAGCGCCATGCTTCTGGCCCTGCCGACACTCGCCGTGGCGCAGGAGGTCGTGGACCTGGAGCCGATTCTCGTGACGGGCCAGAGCCGGGGCTATGTCGCGTTGAATTCGGTCACCGCGACCAAGACCGACACGCCACTGCTGAACGTGGCCCAGAGCGTCAATGTCATCACGCGCGAGCAACTGGACGACCAGGCCCTGCACAGCCTCGGCGACGTCCTGCACTATGTGCCGGGAACCACGGTCGGACAGGGTGAGGGCAACCGGGACCAGGTCACCCTGCGGGGCCAGAACACCACCGCCGACTTCTTCCTGGACGGTGTGCGCGACGACACCCAGTATTTCCGCGGCCTCTACAATGTCGAGCGTGTCGAGGTCCTGAAGGGGCCCTATGCCCTGATCTTCGGCCGCGGTGGCGGCGGCGGCATCATCAACCGCGTCCAAAAGACCCCCAGCGCCGGCGGGGCCTTCGCCTCGGGCCGGGTCAGCGCCAACAGCTTCGGGGCCTGGGACGTTTCGGCCGACGCCAACACCCCCGTCAGCGACATGGCGGCGTTCCGGATCAACGCCGTCTACGAAAACCTCGACAACCACCGGGACGCCTTCGAGGGCGAGCGCTACGCGGTGAATCCGCACGTGGCCATGGACTTCGGCACCGGCTGGCAGGCCGGCCTGTCCTATGAATATGTCAATGATGACCGGGTTGTGGACCGCGGGATTCCGTCACTGAACGGTGCCCCGCTGACCGGCTACCGTGACCAGTTCTTCGGCGTTCCGGGCGTGAACCGCACGACCCTTGAGGCGCACATCACCAAATTGCGGATCGACGGTGCCCTGGCGGACAATGTCGAGGCCTCGACCACGATCCTGTATGGCGACTACGACAAGGTCTACACCAACGTCTATGCGAGCGGCCCGGCCACCGCACAGGACGGAACGGTCCCGCTGGGGGTCTATGCCTCTCCGACCACGCGCCAGAACCTGCTGGTGCAGAGCAACCTGGTCTGGGACGTGACCACCGGGGGCATGGACCACAAGGTGCTGTTCGGCCTGGAGTACGGCGACCAGGATTCCGCCAACCAGCGTCGCAGTGCAACCCTGTCGAGCCCGAGCCTCGATCTGGCCAATCCGGTTTTTCCGACCGTGAATTTCACGACCCTGAGCCGGAACACGGTCTCGACCGTCGAATCCGTCTCCGCCTATGTCCAGGATCAGATCCATCTGGGTGAGCAGGTGCAGATCGTCGCCGGCCTGCGCTACGACCGGTTCGACATCACCGGCACCGACCTGCAACCCGACCCCGATCGCCCGTTCGCCCGCGTCGACGACAAGGTCTCGCCGCGTCTGGGCCTGATCTACAAGCCGCGCCCCGAGGTTTCGGTCTACGCCAGCTACAGCCAGTCCTTCCTGCCGAGGTCAGGCGACCAGTTCCTGACCCTGACGACCGCCCAGGAGAATCTGGAGCCCGAGGCGTTCACCAATCACGAGATCGGGGTCAAATGGGACCTCCGGCCCGACCTGAACCTGACCGCCGCCGTATTCCGGCTGGACCGGAGCAATGCGACCACGCCTGATCCGCTGAATCCGACCGTCTCGATCAATGTCGGCGAAACCCGCACCGAGGGCCTGGAACTGGGGCTGACCGGCCGGGTGCGATCCAACTGGCAGATCAGCGGCGGCTATGCCTGGCTGGACGCCCGGCTGCAGGGCAATGACTCGGTCCGGCTGGCCCAGACGCCGCGACAGCAGTTCAGCCTCTGGAACCGCTACGACGTCAGCCGCCGGCTGGGCTTCGGCCTGGGTGTCATCCACCAGACCAGCCAGTATGCGTCGATCCGGACCACGGCGACCACCACCCGGCTGCCGGCCTTTACCCGCGTCGATGCGGCGGCCTTCTATCGGGTCAGCGATGCGGTGGAGTTGCAGCTGAACATCGAGAACCTGCTGGATGCGACCTATTTCCCGGACGCCCACAACAATAACAACATCTCGACCGGCGCGCCGCTGAACGCGCGGCTGACCCTGGGCGTCCGCTTCTGATCAGAGGCGGCGCACCAGCCGGCCGTAGTCTTCCATCAGGCCCAGCGACAGGGCGGCCGGCTTGAATTTGTACTCACCGATCTCGCTGACCGGGGTGACCTCGGCGGCGGTGCCGGTCAGGAAGCATTCGCTGAAGCCGGCCAGTTCCTCGGGGCGGATGTGGCGGACCACGACCTCGATCCCCTTGGCCGCGGCCATCTGGATCACCGTCTGGCGGGTGATGCCGTCGAGGATGGCGTCGACCGGAGGCGTGTGCAGCACGCCGTCCTGGACGAAGAAGACATTGGCCCCGGTGGCCTCGGCCACATAGCCACGCCAGTCCAGCATCATGGCGTCGGCATAGCCGCGCTTCTCGGCCGCGGTCTTGGACATGGTGCAGATCATGTACAGGCCCGCCGCCTTGGCCGCCGACGGGGCGGTCATCGGGTCGGGACGGCGCCATTTGGCCCATTCCAGACGGATGCCCTTCGCCTTGGTCTCGGGGTCGAAATAGCTGGGCCATTCCCAGACGGCGATGGCCACGTGGGTCTTGTTGTTGCTGGCCGAGACGCTGACGGCCTCGGGGCCACGATAGGCGACCGGACGGACATAGCAGTCTTCCAGCCCCATACGGGCGCAGGTCGCCTTGCAGGCGGCGTCGATCTCGGCCACGCTGTACGGCAGGTCGAAGTCCAGCATGTTCGCCGAGCGATGGAGGCGTTCTGAGTGTTCGGTCAGCTTGAAGATTTCACCGCCGTACATACGCTCACCCTCGAAGACCGACGAGCCGTAGTGCAGGGCATGGGTCAGAACGTGCGTTTTTGCTTCCCGCCAGGGCACAAAATCGCCATCCATCCAGATCCAGCCGTCACGATCGTCGAAAGGAACGAAGGCCATTGAAT
>CAXBHG010000012.1:0-29304 GCA_963975385.1 uncultured Brevundimonas sp. | reverse complement strand
TTTTCCGTCGCCGACGACCTCATGATACCAGCGCCAGGCCTCGGGATTGATCGGCTCGCCGACCGTGCCCAGCAGCCGCAGGCTCTTGCGTGAGGACGCCTTCACCGGGGCGTCGCCGTCGCGCATCAGGGCGCGCAGGGCGGTGGGGGCGGTGTAGAAGATCTCGACCCGGTGCTTGTCCACCACCTGCCAGAAGCGGCCGTTGTCCGGATAGTTGGGCACGCCCTCGAACATCAGGGTGGTGGCGGCATTGGCCAGGGCCCCATAGACCACATAGGTGTGGCCGGTGACCCAGCCGACGTCGGCCGTGCACCAGAAGACCTCACCGGGACGGTAGTCGAACACCAGCTCATGGGTCCAGGCGGCCCAGAACAGATAGCCGCCGGTGGTGTGCAGCACCCCCTTGGGTTTGCCGGTCGAGCCCGAGGTATAGAGGATGAACAGCGGGTCCTCGGCCTTCATCGGCTCGCACGGGCAGTCGTCGCCGACGGTCTGGCGGATATCGTCGTAGCGCACGTCGCGGCCCGCCACGATCGGTACCTCGGCCCGGGTGTGGGTCAGGACCAGCACGGTCTCGACCGCGACCCTTTCCAGCGCCGCGTCGACATTGGCCTTCAGCGGGATCCGCTTGCCGGCGCGCAGCCCCTCGTCGGCGGTGATGACGACCCTGGAGCCGCAGTCCTCGATCCGTCCGGCCAGGCTGTCGGGCGAAAAGCCGCCGAACACCACCGAATGCACGGCCCCGATCCGGGCACAGGCCAGCATCGCAACAGCTGCCGCGGGGATCATCGGCAGATACAGGGTGACCCGGTCACCCTTCGCCACGCCCAGCGCCTTCAGCACATTGGCCATGTGGCAGACCTCGCGGTGCAGTTCGCGCCAGGTCAGGCCGCCCGACCAGGCGGGGTCATCGCCCTCCCACAGGATGGCGGTCTGGTCGCCCCGTTCGGCCAGGTGCCGGTCGATACAGTTCCAGGCCACGTTCAGCACGCCGTCGGCGAACCAGCGGATGCGGAAGTCGTCCCTGTTGAACGAGACGTCCTTGATCACCGTCGGCGGGGTGATCCAGTCCAGCCGCTTCGCCTGTTCGGCCCAGTAGGCGTCGGGTGTCTCGCGGGCGGCCTTGCGGGCCGCCTCGTAGCCGGCCTGATCCATATGGGCGCGGGCGGCCCAGCCGGCGGGGACGGGATAGAGGTCGGAATCGCGCACGCTGGATCTCCCGGTTTTGCTCGGGGCAGGGGACACCAGCCGGGTCCGGAAATCCAGTGGCCGCAGCGTGTTGACGCCGTGCCGGCGTTCAAATCTCGCGCCCGGCAATTGCCGGGCCTGCGAACATGGTTGAATGTCAGGGCTGCAATCGTGCATGGGACGCGGCATGCTTCGTCGTCTGTTCAATCGAAAGCCCCGGGCCGATGCGCCGGTCGTGACCGTGCCCGCCGGCCTGCCCGCGGGAAAGGTCGTCTGGGCGGTCGGCGACATCCACGGTCGCCTCGATCTGCTGGACCGGTTGCTGTCGGCCGTCGTCGACAGTGATCAGGTGGGTGACGGCCCGATCCCGACGCTGGTCTTCCTCGGCGACTATATCGATCGCGGCTCACAGTCCTGCGGCGTCATCGACCGGCTGGTGGACCTGGCCGACGATCCGGCGTTCGAGACCCATTTCCTCAAGGGCAACCACGAGGACAAGATGCTGGAGTTTCTCGAGGACCCCTCGGTCGGGGCGGCCTGGTGCGACTATGGCGGGGCCCAGGCGCTGGAATCGTTCGGGCTCAAGATCCCGGTGCTCAAACACCGGCCGGAAGGCTGGACCGCGCTGTCGTCGGATCTGGCCCACCGGCTCACGTCGCGTCAGAGAGCCTTTCTGGAATCGCTCGAATACAGTGTCTCCATCGGCGGCTATTTCTTCGCCCATGCCGGGGCCCGCCCCGGTGTGCCGCTGGAGGACCAGTCGGACCATGACCTGATGTGGGTTCGCGGCTCCTTCCTGAACAGCGAGACGCGGTTTGAGCGTGTGGTGGTGCACGGCCATACACCGACCGACGAGCCGCATATCGATCACCGCCGTATCGGCATCGATACCCGGGCCTATGAGTCGGGGGTGCTGACCGCCGTGCGGCTGGAAGGCCAGGCGCATCGCTTCCTGCAAGCGGTTCAGCAGGCCGACGGTGAGATCAGCGTGCGCCCGTGGGACGTGGCCGATCCGGCCTGACGGGTCGCGTCTAGGCCAGCGTCATCCTGGCCTTGTCGTCGTCGACAACGGTCGACCAGGACGCCGCCAGCTGCTGGAAGCCGGCCATGATATGATAGAAGGAACTGGCCGGAGCCGGCTCCCCAACAAAGCCACCGTCCGGAAGATGCTTGTCATGCCACAGGCCGTCCGGTGTCAGATACAGCCAAAGGGCGTCCAGGGCCGAGGCCGCGTCGGTCAGCAGGCCGCTACGGTCGTTCGGGGATGCCGTCTCGGCCAGGATCAGGGCCGCCTTCAGCCATTCGGTCTGCGGCCACAGCCGCGCCTGACGGCTGCGGATGGTGCCGTCGGTGTTCAGCGCATCGATGGCGATCCGGGGATGTCCGGCAATGCCCCGCCGCCCGGCGGCATAGAGACCGGTCGCTGCGGCCAGGACGCGCTCGTCACCGCGGCTGCGGCCGTATCGGGTCAGCAGCCAGGCCCATTCGAACTGATGGCCGGGCTCGACCAGCGTGCCGTCCTCGCCTTCGGCCGGGGTCCAGTCGGCGCGGAAGAACTCACGCAGGAAGCCGCCTTCCGGGTCGATGAAGGCGGTAAAGGCCAGGGCCACCAGTCGGTCCGCCAGGGTCGTCCAGCCGGCATCGCCGCCGGCCTCTTCCCAGGCCAGGCAGGCCTCCAGCAGATGCATATGGGCATTGGCCTGGAAGGGATGGTCGCCCGCCTCCCGGAAGCCGCCGTTGGGCAGGGCCTGGCCCAGCAGGGCTTCACGCAGGCGGATCGCCGCGGCTTCTGCCGCCACCGCATTGACCCCCGCACGGCGCGCCGTGGCCAGCGCCAGCAGGACGAAGGCCTGGTCATATAGTCGGGCTGTATCGTCGAGTGACTCGCCGTTGCCCGACACCAGCGACCGGCTCAGGCCGTCGTCGCGAAGAAAGCAGGCGTCGAGGCGGGTCAGGCCGTCGGTGACCGTCCGCTGCCACGGGCCCTGCCATCCCATCCGCCCGGCCTGGGCGTAGACAAATATCTGGCGGGTCTGCACCCGCGCCCGGTGGGACAGTCCGGCTGCGCGGCCATCCAGGGTCAGGGCCTCGGCGAACTGGCCGGTTTCGGCCTGGCCGAGGGTGGACCAGGTCGGCAGGGCGCGCAGGCGCAGCCAGTCGGCAAAGCGAGCCCCGGCCCCGGTCAGATTCCCGGGAACCGCGGCGGGGAAATCCAGATGTTCCGGAGCCCGTGCCCGGATCTGCTCGACCACGGACTTGACCTCCTGGCCCCGATCAAGGTCGCAGACCAGGATGGCGTCGGCCTCGGCGATGATCGCCAGGTTGCGAACGCCGAGCGTCGCGACCAGGGTGCCGGCGGGGGCCCGGATCAGGCAGTCGCTGGACTCCACGGAGATGTGCGGGCTGTCGTCGTCCTGGCTGGCGACGGCAATCGCGTCCCACGCGCCGAGGTCCGACCAGGCGAAATCCACTTCCAGGACCGCGGCCCGGCGGGTCTTCTCCATCACCGCATAGTCGATCGAGATGCGTGGAGCCTGCCGGAAGCCGTCGGACAGGGTCTGGACACCGGCCGTGTTCGTCGCGTCCAGCGCCGCGCGCACCGCAGTCTCGATCTCGGGGGCGAAGGTGCGCAGCTCATCGAGCAGGGTTCGGGCGGCGACGATGAAATTGCCGCTGTTCCAAAGATAGCCGTCGCGGATGTAGTCGCGGGCCGTGGCCGTATCCGGCTTTTCGACAAAGGCGGCGACATCCGAAAGGCCTGGTCCGGTCGGCTTGATATAGCCATAGGCGGGGGACGGATCCGTGGGGCGAACGCCCAGGGTCACGATCCGGCCGGTGCCGGTGCCCCGGGCGGCCTCTTCCAGCGCCTCGCGAAAGGCCGGATGATCGGGAATGTGATGATCCGAGGCCAGAAAGGCGACGATGCCCTCAGGGTCCTGTTCCGAGACCCAGACGGCCGCCGCGGCCATGGCCGGCGCTGAATCCCGGCCCTCGGGTTCCAGCAGGACCTGGGCCCGGACGCCCAGTTCCGCCAGTTGCTCGACGATCCAGTGACGATGGGCCAGCCCGCCGACGATGACCAGTTGTCCGCCTTCGCCCACCAGCGGAGCGACCCGTGCCACGGTTTCCTGAAACAGCGACCGCTTCCCGGTCAGCGCAAGGAATTGCTTTGGACGGGACGGTCGCGACGCCGGCCACAGCCGGGTGCCCGCGCCGCCGCACATGATGACTGGAAACAGGGCCATACCCACGCCTTAGCTTTCATGATCAGACATTGCCAACCCCGATCCGGGATTGAGGGTCCTGGCGGCGACTTTCGGACTACCGGGTCAATGTTCGGAAATACCTCACACAATCCTGGGGTGTGTCTGAATATTGCCGCAGATACGGGGCTCCTTGCCCGGCGACAAGGGTGGCACAGACCTGCTAGGTGGTGGCCCGTTCAGCCGGATGATTCATGAAGACCTTTCTCAGACTGTTCGCCGCCGCGGTGATTGCCGGCCTCCTGTCGCTGATGCTGGGACCGGTCCTCGCCATCGAGCAGACGGCGGCGGTGTCTGACAAGCTGGCTCATGCCGTGGCCTTTTTCATGATCGCGGTTTGTCTCGAAATCCTGATCTGGCGCAGCACCCGGTTGTTGCCCTGCCTGCTGGCCCTGGTCATCGGCGGTCTGGTTGAGTTGATCCAGGGGGCGATCGGACGCGACGCCAGCTGGGGAGATTTTCTGGCCGACTTCGTCGGCATCTCCGTGGCCTTCTTCATCATGGCCGGGCTGAAGCCTTTGATCGACGGGGCCGGGCGGCCGGGACCGCGAGCGGCGCGGACCCGATCCTAGCCCGGCTTGCTTCAGGCCGCTGCCGCGACCACCACGGGCACGGCCGCCAGAGCCCGTTCCAGATCGGCCAGAAGGTCGTCGCCGTGCTCCAGCCCGATCGACAGGCGTAGCAGGCCGTCGGTTATACCGGCCACCTGCCGCGCTTCGGGGGTCATGGCCGCATGGGTCATCAGGCCGGGGTGGGCGACCAGGCTTTCGACCCCGCCCAGCGACTCCGCCAGGGTGAAAACGGCCAGGCCGTCGATGAATCCGCGCACGGCGTCGAGCCCGCCGTGCAGTTCGAAGCTGAGCATGGCCCCGAAGCCGGCCTGCTGGCGGGCGGCAATGGCGTGGCCGGGGTGGCTGTCGAGGCCCGGATAATGAACCGCCCGCACCACCGGCTGGCGCACCAGCCATTCGGCCACGCGCCCGGCTGTCTGTTGCTGCCGCTCGATCCGGGCGAACAGGGTGCGGACCCCGCGCAGCGTCATATAGGCGTCGAACGGCGAGCCGGTGACACCGAGGCAGTTGGCCCACCAGGTCAGCTGCTCATGGTCGGCCCTGTCTGCGGCGATCACCGCACCGCCGACTACGTCGGAATGGCCGTTGATGTATTTGGTGGTCGAATGGATCACCAGATCGGCACCCAGCGCGATCGGCTGCTGCAGGGCCGGGGACAGGAAGGTGTTGTCGACCGCGACCTTCGCCCCCGCCGCATGGGCGCGGCGACACAGGTCGGCGACATCGACGATGCGCATCAGTGGATTGGACGGGGTCTCGACCAGGATCAGTTTCGGCTTCCGGGTGAGGGCTTCGTCAAAGGCGGTGGTATCCCCCTGGTCGACGAATTCCACGTTGAAATGGTTGCGGCGCGCCCGGGCCGACAGCAGGCGGTGGGTGCCGCCGTAACAGTCGTGCGGGGCGACCAGCAGATCACCGGGCTCCAGTGAACACAGGGCCAGATCGACGGCGGCCATGCCGGTGGCGGTGATCACTGCCCCGGCCCCGCCTTCCAGCTCGGCCAGGGTCTCGGCCAGGACGTCGCGGGTCGGATTGCCCGACCGGGTGTAGTCATAGCGCCGCTTGCCATCGAGCCCGTCGAAGCTGAAATTGCTGGACAGGTAGAGGGGCGGCATCACCGCGCCGTGGGCGCTGTCGGAATTGACGCCGTGGCGCGCGGCCAGGGTTGCGGGGTGCTGTGCGGGGGGACAGGTCATGCGGCAATCTCGCGGGGGCGGTTGAACAGGGGGAGGAGGGCGTCGGTCAGGGTGCGGCCGATCAGCTCGCGCTCCTTGAGAAAGGCGTCGTGGCCGAAGATCGACGGAGCCTCGACGAACCGCTCCAGCCTCGGGACGCGGGTGGCGAGCTCACGCAGGTCGTCGATCGGGACCAGCCGGTCCGAGGTGAAGCCAATGAGGGTCAGGGGCGCGAGGATCTGTTCAGGGGGGACGGCATGCCGGTCCAGGGAGTCCGACAGGCTGATCCAGCGGTCCACCGCCATCACCTGCGGGTAGGCCGCGCCGCGCGCCGTCAGATAGTCGCAGACCGGATAGGCGTCCCCGGCCGCGGCGGGGGGCGTGGAGGCGAAGCGCAGGCCAAACTCCTCGGGAGTCCGGTAGGAAATCATCGCCAGCTCGCGGGCCAGGGCGATCCCCTGCGCCTCCTGTCCCGTTTCCCGGCCGAAGGCCAGCAGGCGGCGCTGGAGTCCGCGCATGGCGGTCGCCATCGGATGGGTCCGGTGCGCGGCGGAAATCACAACGAGCCGGCCGATATGGTCGGGAAAGGCGACGGCGAAGGCCAGGGCCACCGCCCCGCCGTATGAGGCCCCGACAAAGGCGTCGAGGCGGCTCGCGCCGAGACTGTCCAGCAGCAGCTTCAGCAGCCGGGCCTGGTCGGTCGGGGTGATGGTCACGGCGGCCTCGTTGTGACCGGGCAGGAAGTCCAGCGCCAGCACGCGCGTCCGGCCGGGGTCCACTGCCCCGCCACGACAGACCAGCCAGGGCCACCAACCCGGCGCGCCGTCGGCGTCCACGCCAGGAAACCGGCCGCTGGAGATGCCGCCGGCAACGGCGATCAGCGGGCCATCTTCCGGCCCGTGGAGACGACCCTGAACCCGGTCCGCCTTCAGCCGTTCGCCGGACTCCAGCCGGAAGTCAGCCGGAATCATCGCGTGCACGTCACGATCGGGAATCCGGGGGGAGGGCGTCTGGGATGGGGTCGGCACGGGTCACTCCAGGTCTCGCTCATCGAGACTCATGCAGTGACAGACCCGTGAAGACGTCGGACTCCACCTGCGGCGGGGTCTTCGCTTCACTCATCTCTCGCGGCTCCGGAGAACCCCGCAGGAGTTGGCACCATCTCGAGCGGCGGGTAGCCACGCGCAGGTTGCCCCGGCGTCAAAGGGCCTATCCCTCAGCCGGTCTTGATGAGTGGCTTTACGTTGGCGAAGGTCCGCGCCGTCGTCAATCCCCCAGGTCCCCGCTTTGTGGGTGCGGCAAAGACGGCGCACGGGGTCGCCAAACAGGGGGGCGTCCGGCTAGACATTGGTGTCCCGAGCTTGTCGGGGTTCCGGGGGTGGGCTGATGAAACGTTCCTTGCTGACGACGGTCGCGGTGCTGGTGTTCGCAGCGCCGGCCATGGCCCAGACGCCGCCGCAGCCCGCTCCGGCCCCTGACCCGGCTGCCGAACCCATGATGGCCGAGGCCCCGCCGCCCACCACGGGGACGGCCGTGACGGAGGCCGACGCAACCCCGCCGAAATGGAACGTGCAGACTCCGCCCGGGCCCTCGCGCGATATCCCGCTGGACGTGACCGAAGGGACCTGGATGTCGCTGGACGTGAGTCCTGACGGCCGTGAAATCGTCTTTGACCTGCTGGGCGACATCTATGTGATGCCGATCGCCGGTGGTGAGGCCCGGGTCATCGCCAGCGGCGTCGCCTGGGACATGCAGCCGAAATATTCGCCGGACGGCCGCCAGATCGCCTTCACCTCGGACCGGGGCGGCGGCGACAATATCTGGGTGATGAACCGCGACGGTTCCAACCCGACCCAGGTCAGTGACGAGAGCTTCCGCCTGCTGACCCAGCCTGACTGGTCGCCGGACGGCCAGTTCATCGTCGCCCGCAAGCATTTCACCTCGGGCCGCTCGCTCGGGGCCGGCGAGATGTGGATGTATCACCGCTCCGGCGGCGAGGGCGTGCAGCTGACGGAACGCCGGACCCAGCAAAAGGACACCGGCGAGCCGGCCTTTTCGCCGGACGGCCGCTACCTCTATTTCAGCGACGACGCGACGCCGGGCCAGACCTTCGACTACAGCAAGGACCCGAACGGCCAGATCTATGTGATCCAGCGCCTTGACCGGGAAACCGGCGAGGTCGACGAATTCGTCACCGGACCCGGCGGCTCGATCCGGCCGACGCCGTCGCCGGACGGCCGTTCACTCGCCTTCATCCGCCGCGTTCGCTACCAGTCGGTCCTCTATGTGAAGGACCTGGAGTCGGGCCGCGAAACGCCGGTCTATGACGCCCTCGACCGTGACCTGCAGGAGACCTGGGCGATCCACGGGGTCTATCCGGCCATCAGCTGGACGCCGGACAACAGCGCGATCGTCTTCTGGGCCGGCGGCAAGATTCGTCGCGTGGATGTGGCCTCTCGCGCCGTCGCCGACATCCCGTTCCATGTCGCGGATACGCGGCGGGTCGAGGAGGTCGTGCGCTTCCCGGTCGAGGTCGCACCCGACCGGTTCGACGTGAAGATGATCCGCTGGGCCACCACCTCGCCGGACGGCAGCAAGGTCGTGTACGAGGCGCTCGGCAATCTGTGGATCCGCGACCTGCCCACCGGCACGCCACGCCGCCTGACGCGCCAGTCGGACCATTTCGAACTGTATCCCTCATGGTCGCGCGACGGCCGGTCGATCGTCTATACGACCTGGAGCGACAGCGAACTGGGCACCGTTCGCGTGGTGCCGGCCACGGGCGGCAATGGCCGTGTCGTCACCCGGCAGCCGGGCCATTATCTGGAGCCGACCTTCTCGCCGGACGGTAGGACCATCGCCTATCGTTCGACGGGTGACGGCTATCTGACCACGGCCCTCTGGAGCCAGAATCCGGGCATCTATCGGGTCCCCGCCGCCGGTGGCGAAGCCACCTTCGTCACCGATGACGGCATCACGCCCCGGTTCGGCGCGTCCAGTGACCGGATCTTCTTCACGGGGCGTGAGGGCGAGAACCGGGCGTTCAAGTCGGTCGACCTGACCGGCCATGATGAACGCACCCATCTGACCTCCGAATATGCCGCAGAATTCGTGCTGTCGCCGGATGAGCGCTGGATTGCCTGGACCGAGCGCTTCAACGCCTATGTCGCGCCCTTTGTCAGCACCGGCCGGGCCGTCAGTGTCAGCGCCTCGGGCAAGGCCCTGCCGCAGACGCGGGTGACCCGCGATGCGGGCGAGTGGCTGCACTGGTCCGGGGATTCCCACCGTCTGCAGTGGTCGCTGGGTCCGGAGCTGTTCTCGCGGAACCTGGACCAGACCTTCAGCTTCGTCGAAGGCGCGCCCGAGACCCTGCCGAAACCGGCCGAGGCCGGGATCAACATCAGCTTCACCGCCGACTATGACCGGCCTACCGGACGGGTGGCCCTGACCGGGGCGCGGCTGATCACGATGAACGGCGAACAGGTGATCGAGGACGGGGTGATCGTCGTCAACGGCAACCGGATCGAGTCGATCGGCCCGCGCAGCTCGGTCACCGTGCCCGCCGACGCCGTGGTCATGGACATGACCGGCAAGACCATCATCCCCGGCATCATCGACGCCCACTGGCACGGCTCGATGGGATCGGACGAGATCATCCCGCAGCAGAGCCGGATCGACTATGCCTCCCTGGCCTTCGGGGTGACGACGATCCACGACCCGTCCAATGACACCAGCGAGATCTTCGCCCACAGCGAACTGGCCAAGGCCGGCCGTATCGTCGCGCCGCGCATCTTCTCGACCGGCACCATACTGTACGGGGCCCGCACCGCCTTCACCGCCCAGATCGACAACCTTGACGACGCCCTGTCCAACCTGCGCCGCATGCAGGCCGTCGGGGCCATCAGCGTCAAGAGCTACAACCAGCCGCGCCGCGACCAGCGTCAGCAGGTGATCGCGGCAGCCCGGGAACTGGGCATGATGGTCGTCCCCGAGGGCGGCTCGCTGTTCCAGCACAATATGTCGATGATCGTGGACGGCCATACGACCATCGAACACTCGGTCCCGCTGGCCAATCTGTACGATGATGTCCACCAGCTGTGGCGTCAGACCGAGGTCGCCTATACCCCGACCCTGGTCGTGGCCTATGGCGGCAACTGGGGCGAGAACTACTGGTACCAGTCCACGCCGGTCTGGGACGACGCCCGCCTGCAGCAATTTGTGCCCCGGCGGCTGCTGGATGCCCGTGCCCGCCGCCCGGTCCAGGTGCCGGAGGAGGAGCTGAACCACATCGCCATCGCCCGCGAGGCCACCCGCCTGTCGCGCGAGGGTGTCACCGTCGAACTGGGGGCCCACGGCCAGCGCGAGGGTCTGGCCGCCCACTGGGAGATGTGGATGATGGAGCAGGGTGGTTCGACCCCGATGGAGGCCCTGCGCTTCGGCACATTGAACGGGGCGAAGGCCCTGGGCATGGACCGCGACATCGGCTCGATCGAGGTCGGTAAGCTGGCCGACCTGGTGGTGCTGGACGCCAACCCGCTGGATAACCTGCGCAACACCACGGCCATCGCCTATACGGTGGCCAACGGCCGGATCTACGACGCCCGCATGGACGAGGTCGGTCGCCGGTCGCGTCCGCGTGCGCCGTTCTGGTTCGAGGGCGCTGACGGCGAGGCCTGGAGTGCCGGGGCCGCCACTTCGGAAAGCGGCGGCCACGGTCATGGTCCGGACTGAGGATGAGGCCGCCCGCCCCGGCGGGCGGCCCCCTTTCCTGATCTAGAAGCCCAGCGACAGACTGGCGACGAAGCGGGCCTCGGACAGCACGCCGTCGACGTCGGTATCGTGATAGCGCAGGTCGACGCCGAGCGCGTCCGTCACCGCATAGCCGAGGCCGAGATTCCAGGTCGCATAGTCGTCGTTGACGTCCAGATATTGCTGGCCGACCGCACCAGACACGCTGACCTTTTCCGTCAGGGCCCATTCGCCGTTCAGCTCGACGTAGGTGGCGGTCTCGTCGATGCCGAAAAAGTCGGGAGAATAGTAGGCGGCCGCCCCCAGCGTCACGGGTCCGATGGCCCTCGAGGCGGCGGCCTTGACCTCAACGAAGTCATAGTCGGCCCCGGTCGGCGCATCGGCGTAGAAATAGCCGATCAGGCCAAGGTCCCATTCATAGCCGGCGGACTCGCCGCGGATGCCGCCGTACAGGTCGAACTCGGCCTTGGTGTCGTCGCCGAAGTCGATGTCTGAAGCCCATGCCCCGGCGTAGAAGGCACCGGCCGTCAGGTCGACGCCCAGCTGGAAGGCGGGGTCCTCGTCCGTCTGGCTGAAGCCCCGATACACATAGTCACTGGTCACATTGGCATTGAACGACACTTCGGTGCTCTGGGCCGAGGCCGTGCCGGCGGCCAGCAGCAGGGCGGCGGCGGCCGCGCTCGCAAGATAGATACGCATTGGATGATCCCCTCGTCTTGGTTGCAGTCGGTTGAAACGGTGGTTTGCGGCACGGGCCGCGTCGCCCGGGCAGGGGGGGAGGCCCCTTGCCCGGGCAATTCAGGTCAGGCGTGGTCGAGGACCTCGCCGTGGAGGTGGGAGTCGAGGCCTTCGTCTTCCTGGGATTCGGTGACCCGCAGCCCGGTCGTGAATTTACAGACCAGCAGGATCACGAAGGTGCCGACGGCGCTGTAGGCGATGGTCCAGGCCAGGCCGAGGGCCTGGGTCGCGACATGGGCCCCGTCAGAGGCACCATTGATGACCGTGGTGGCGAAGATCCCGGTCAGCAGGGCCCCGGCCAGACCGCCGGCACCGTGGATGCCGAAGGCGTCCAGACTGTCGTCATAACGCAGCAGCTTCTTGATCCAGATCGAGGCGACGTAGCAGACCGGACCGGCGATCAGGCCGATGATCACCGCGCCCTTGGGGTCGACGAAGCCGGCGGCCGGGGTGATGGCCACCAGACCGGCGACGACCCCCGACAGCATGCCGATCAGCGACATCTTCTTCTTCTCGACGAACTCGATGATCTTCCAGGTCAGGGCGGCGGCGGCGGCGGCCAGGATGGTGTTCAGCAGGGCCACGGCCATCAGGCCGTCGGCGGCACCGGCCGAACCGGCGTTGAAGCCGATCCAGCCGACGAGCAGCAGCGAGGCCCCGATCATCGTCAGCACCGGATTGTGGGCCGTGATGGTGTCGACGCCGTAGCCCTTGCGGCTGCCCAGGAACAGGGCGCAGACCAGACCCGCGACGCCCGAGTTGACGTGCACCACCGCACCGCCGGCGAAGTCCAGCACGCCCGCAGATCCGAGGAAGCCGCCGCCCCAGACCCAGTGGCAGATCGGCGCATAGACCAGCAGCGACCACAGGGCCGTGAACAGCAAGAGGGCCGAATATTTGAATCGTTCGGCGAAGGCTCCGGTGATCAGGGCCGGGGTGATGATGGCGAAGGTCATCTGGAAGGCGATGAACAGGAATTCGGGAATGCCGGGCAGCAGGCCGTTGGCCGTATCCAGGGTGACCCCGTTCAGGAACAGCATGTCCAGGCCCCCGACGTAGGGCTGGAGTTCAGCCGAGTCGTTGGCCCCGAAGGCGATCGAATAGCCGGCGATGAACCAGACCAGACAGACGACGGCGAAGACCCCGACCGACTGGGTGATGGTGGCGATGACGTTCTTGCGCCGGACCATGCCGCCGTAGAACAGGGCCAGACCGGGCAGGGTCATCAGCAGGACCAGGGCAGTCGAGGTTCCCAGCCAGGCGGTTCCGGCGGCGTCCAGCTCCAGCGGGGCCTGGTGCGCCAGCAGGGCCGGATCCGGCTCATCCTCGATGACGGCGACGGTTTCCGTTCCGGCCGGGATTTCAGTGGCGGAATCAGAAACGACCGCAGCGGGTGCTGCGGCCGTCGGGGAGGCGGTTTCGATGGCGATGGCGGCGACGGTGTCGACCGGTGCGGCGAAGGCGCCGCCGGCCGCGAACAGAGCGGCGGTAAGTAGGCCGAGGGCGACAATGCCCGGTAGCCTGTTCCAGATCTTGGTCATGTTGAGGTCCCCCTTGGTTATCTCGCAGTTGCGAAATGTTTAACGCATTTGCGAGCTTGGCAAGGGGGTATCGTGACGAATCGGCAATAATCTTGCTGCAAACGGACTAGTGCACGCAAAATTGGCACAATTGTTGTGCCTTTGCCCCGGGTCGCCTAGGGTCCTTCCTCGCACTGCAGTAGGAATGTTGATCTTGGCCGACGCCAACCAGAAATTTGTCGTGGTTCCCCACGCCGGCCCGGCCAAGGTGCCGGCGGCGCAGCGCGTGGGTGATTTTGACGAAATCTATGCGGCGTTCCAGGAGGCCGCGGCCCAGGGGCAGTCGAGCCGCTGTGCCCAGTGTGGCGTCCCGTTCTGCCAGACAGGTTGCCCGCTGGAGAACAACATCCCCGACTGGCTGCGCCTCGCCGCCGAGGGGCGGGAGGAGGAGGCCTGGCATCAGGCCGAGGCCACCAGCACCATGCCCGAGATCTGCGGCCGGATCTGTCCGCAGGACCGGCTGTGCGAGGGGGCCTGCACCCTGGAACAGGCCGGTTGGGAAACTGTCACCATCGGCTCGGTCGAGAAATATCTGGGCGACCTCGCCTTTGAGAACGGCTGGGTCACGCCCGTGCGGCCCCTGGTCGAGCGTGGCCTGTCGGTGGGAATCATCGGGGCCGGACCGGCCGGTCTGGCCGCCGCCGACCGGCTGCGCAGTGCCGGCTACGGCGTCACCGTCTATGACCGCCATGACCGGGCCGGTGGCCTGCTGACCTACGGCATCCCCGGCTTCAAGCTGGAGAAGCCGGTGGTGCAGCGCCGCATTGACCGGCTGGTCGAGGGCGGGGTCGAGTTCCGGCTGGGCGTCGAGATCGGCGTCGATGTGGAATTCGCCGATCTGCGCGCGGAACACGACGCGGTCCTGGTCGCCACCGGCGTCTACAGGGCCAAACGTCTGTCGGTCCCGGGATGTGGTTCGGGCGGGGTCACCGCGGCGCTGGACTATCTGATCGCCTCGAACCGCAAGGGACTGGGCGACGCGGTGCCGGCGTTTGACGACGGGCCGCTCAACGCCGCGGGCAAGCGGGTGGTGGTGATCGGCGGTGGGGACACCGCCATGGACTGCGTCCGCACCGCCGTGCGCCAGGGGGCGACCTCGGTCACCTGCCTGTACCGCCGCGACCGCGACAACATGCCCGGCAGCGCCCGGGAGGTGACCAATGCCGAGGAGGAGGGCGTGGTTTTCGAATGGCTGGCCGCCCCCCGCGCCGTGCTCGGCGACGCCGGATGCGTTACCGGCGTGCGGGCGAACCGGATGGCCCTGGCCATGCAGGGTGCCGACGGCCGCTGGAGCGTCGAACCCGTCCCGGGCGGTGAGTTCGACCTGCCCGCCGACATGGTCATCGAGGCGTTGGGGTTTGATGCCGAGGATATCCCCGCCCGTTTCGCCGTCTCCGATCTGGCGGTGACCGACTGGGGTACGGTCTGGACCGCCGGCGCGACCGGGGCGACCACCCTGGGAGGCGTCTTCGCGGCGGGGGACATCGTGCGCGGGGCCTCACTGGTCGTATGGGCCGTTCGCGACGGTCAGGATGCGGCGGCGGAAATTGACACATGGCTGACCAGCCGGGAGCAGGCTGCGGCATGACCTTCGATCCCCGACACTATCTGTCCGAGCGTCAGCGTCTGATCGACGCCCAGGCCTATGATCCATCCTCCGAGCGTGATGCCTGTGGCGTGGGCCTGGTCGCCGCCATCGACGGGCAGCCACGTCGCGAGGTCGTCGAGCTGGCGCTGACGGCGCTGAAGGCTGTCTGGCACCGGGGGGCCGTCGACGCTGACGGCAAGTCGGGTGACGGGGCCGGGATCCTGATCGGCCTGCCGCGGGCCTTCTTCGAACAACAGGTCCGCGACGCGGGACAGACGCCGCGACCGGGTCCGCTGGTCGTCGGCATGGTCTTCCTGCCGCGCATCGACCTGGGGGCCCAGGAGCGGGCCCGCACCATTGTCGAGAGCGAGGTGCTGGCGGCCGGATTCTACCTGTATGGCTGGCGTCAGGTGCCGCACCGGGCCGAGGTTCTGGGCGAACGTGCCGCCGCCACCCGGCCCGAGATCGAGCAGATCATGGTCAGTCCGCCCGAAGGGCTGGACGGCGAGGCCCTGGAGCGTGCCCTCTATATCCTGCGGCGGCGGATCGAGACGCGCGCCCGGGCCCGCAACCTGCCGGACTTCTACATCTGCTCCCTGTCGGCCCGGTCGGTCATCTACAAGGGGATGATGCTGGCCGAGGCGCTGGGCGACTTCTACGCCGACCTGACGGACGCCCGGGTGGAGGCCAATGTCGCCCTGTTCCACCAGCGCTATTCGACCAACACCTTCCCAGAGTGGCGGCTGGCCCAGCCCTTCCGGATGCTGGCCCACAACGGCGAGATCAACACCCTGCGCGGCAACGCGAACTGGATGCGCAGCCACGAGATCGGCATGACGGCCGAGGCGTTCGGGGCCGACGACGCCACGGTCAAGCCGGTGATCCAGTCCAGTGGTTCGGACTCGGCCGCGCTGGACAATGTGTTCGAGGTGCTGGTGCGTGCGGGCCGTCCGGCCCCGATGGTCAAGGCCCTGCTGATGCCGGAGGCCCCGGTCGACGGCGTCATCTCCGATGATCACCGGGCCCTGTACGCCTACTGCAATGCGGTGATGGAGCCGTGGGACGGGCCCGCCGCCATCTGCGCCACCGACGGCCGCTGGGTCGTGGCCGGCAAGGATCGCAATGGCCTGCGTCCGCTGCGCGCCGCCGAGACCGTCGACGGCCTGCTGATCTGCGGCTCCGAAGTCGGCATGGCCGGCATCGGCGACGAGCGCATCGCCCGGCGGCTCTACATCGGTCCGGGCCGGATGATCTCGGTCGATCTGGAGGCCGGGCGGTTCTATGACGAGGCCCAGACCATTGACCGGCTGGCGGCGGCCCTGCCGTATCGCGACTGGCTGGCGAATATGGTCCAGCTGGATCCGCTGGTCGGTCCCGGCGAAGAACCGCGCCGCCTGACCGGCGAGGCCCTGACCCGTTTCCAGGCGGCGGTCGGCTGGACCCAGGAAGACATTGATATCGTACTGGATCCGATGGCGGGAACCGGCAAGGAGGCCGTGGCCTCTATGGGGGACGACACTCCCCCGGCCGTGCTGTCGACCCACGACCGGCCGTTCAGCCACTATTTCCGCCAGGCCTTCGCCCAGGTCACCAATCCGCCGATCGATCCGCTGCGCGAGACCGGGGCCATGAGTCTGCGCACCCGGTTCAAGAACCTGGGCAACATCCTGGCCCAGGACGAAACCCAGACGCGCGTCTTCGTGCTGGACAGTCCGGTCCTGACCACCGGGATGTACGAGCGGATGCTCGAGGTTGTCGGGGCCGGGGCGACGACCGAGATCGACTGCACCTTCGCTGCCCCGACGCCGGAGGCCGCGCCGGGTCAGACCCTGAAGGCGGCGCTGGACCGGATCCGCGACGAGGCGGTGGCCGCCGTTCGGGGCGGTGCGGCGCTGGTCGTCCTGACCGATACGGGGACCGGAGCGGAACGCCCGCTGATCCCGATGATCCTGGCCACGGCGGCTGTCCATTCGCGGCTGGTGGACGAGGGCCTGCGTGCCGTCACCTCGCTGGTGGTGCGGTCGGCCGAGGCGATCGACGCCCATGCCTTCGCGGTCCTGGTCGGGTGCGGGGCCACGGCAGTCAATGCATGGCTGGCGCAGGAGAGCTTCCTCGAGCGGCTGGATGGCGGACGCTATCCCGGCCTGTCGCTGCGCGAGGCCTGCCTGAACCACAAGGCGGCGACCGAGGCCGGGCTGATGAAGATCCTGGCCAAGAAGGGGATCTCGGTCATCTCGGCCTATCGCGGGGCCTATGAGTTCGAGGCCCTTGGCCTGTCGCGGGCCCTGGCGGCTGAATTCTTCCCCGGCATGACCTCGCGGATTTCCGGGGTTGGCCTGTCGGGGATCGAGAGCCAGGCGGTGCGCAAGACCGCGCGGGGCTTTGCCGCGCCGCCGCCGCGGCTGCGCATCGGTGGGTCGCATCGCATCCGCGCCGGCGAGGAGACGCACGGTTGGGATGCCGAGCAGATTCACCGGCTGCAGGACGCCACCACGCGTGGCGACTACAAACGCTACAAGGCATACAGCCGCCGCACGCGCGAGATTCCCTCCACCGCCCTGCGCGATCTGCTGGACTTCCGCGAGGCCACCCCGATCCCGATGGAGGAGGTCGAGAGCGTCAATGAGCTGCGCAAGCGGTTCCTGACGCCGGGCATGTCGCTGGGGGCCCTGTCGCCCGAGGCGCACGAGACCCTGAATATCGCCATGAACCGGATCGGGGCCCGCTCGGTCTCGGGCGAGGGCGGCGAGGACCCGGAACGCTACAAGGCGCGTCCCAACGGTGACAATCCGAACAGTGCCATCAAACAGATCGCCTCGGGCCGGTTCGGGGTCACCGCAGAATATCTGAACCAGTGCCGCGAGATCGAGATCAAGGTGGCCCAGGGGGCCAAGCCGGGTGAGGGCGGTCAGCTGCCGGCCTTCAAGGTCACGGAATTCATCGCCCGGATGCGTCATTCGACGCCCGGCGTGGCCCTGATCTCGCCGCCGCCGCACCACGACGTCTATTCGATCGAGGACCTGGCCCAGCTGATCTACGACCTGAAACAGATCAATCCGGACGCCCGGGTGACGGTCAAGCTGGTGTCCTCGTCCGGCATCGGTGCCGTGGCGGCAGGCGTGGCCAAGGCCAAGGCCGACGTTATCCTGATCTCCGGCCATAACGGCGGCACCGGGGCCTCGGCGCTGGGCTCGATCAAACACGCCGGCATGCCGTGGGAGACCGGCCTGTCCGAGGCGCATCAGGTGCTGAGCCTGAACGGCCTGCGCGGTCATGTGCGGCTGCGCACCGACGGGGGGATCCGCACTGGCCGGGACGTGGTCATCGGGGCCCTGCTGGGGGCTGAGGAGTTCGGCATCGGCACCGCCAGCCTGGTCGCTGTCGGCTGTCTGATGGTGCGCCAGTGCCACTCCAACACCTGCCCTGTCGGGGTCTGTGTGCAGGACGAACGTCTGCGGGCAATGTTCACGGGTACGGCCGAGAAGGTGGTCAACCTGTTCAGCTTCATCGCCGAGGAGACCCGCGAGATTCTGGCCTCCCTCGGCCTGCGCTCGCTGGACGAGGCCGTGGGTCGCACCGACCTGTTGCGGCAGGTTTCGCGCGGCGGGGCCCATCTGGACGATCTCGACCTGAATCCCCTGCTGGTCCGGGTTGGCGAGGCCGGCAACGGACGGTCGGCCGAGGCCCCGCGTAATGCCGTGGCTGACTCGCTGGACGCCCGCATCGCCCTGGATGCAGCCCCCTTCCTCGAGCGGCGCGAGAAGATGCAGCTGACCTATGCGGTGCGGAACACCCAGCGGGCCATCGGCACGCGGATGTCGTCCCATATCGTGCGCCGTTTCGGCGACAGCCTGCCCGAGGGCCTGCTGACCCTGAACCTGCGCGGGGCGGCGGGCCAGTCGCTGGCGGCCTGGGGCATGAAGGGGCTGCGCATCGAGCTGGACGGTGAGGCCAACGACTATGTCGGCAAGGGCCTGTCCGGGGCCACCATCGTCGTGCGCCCGCCGGCCTGGGTGGAGGGCGAGTCCCTGATCGGCAACACCTGCCTGTACGGCGGCACATCGGGCAATCTGTTTGCAGCCGGGGCGGCGGGGGAACGCTTCGCCGTCCGCAACTCCGGCGTCACCGCCGTGGTCGAGGGCTGCGGGGCCCATGGCTGCGAATATATGACCGGCGGTGCGGTGGCGGTGCTGGGGGCGATCGGCTGGAATTTCGGAGCCGGGATGTCGGGTGGCGAAGCCTTCGTCTTCCACGCGGGGACAGAAATCGACGCCCGACTGAACGCGGACTCCGTCGAGGCCGGCCCGGTCGTGGGGACCGCGGCGGTCCGGTTGCGGGCGCTGGTCGAGGCCCATGCGGAAGCGACACGCTCGCCGCTGGCCCGGCGACTGCTGGAGGGCTGGCCTCAGGCCCTGCTGCAATTCTCGCATGTTGTGCCGCGCCGGGCCGACGCGGTGGCCGTGCAGAAGCGCGCCTGATCCGGCGACCGTCCCGGGGGATTCACCGGGGGCGGAAGACGGCCTATAAGATCAGGCAGGAAGCATCGCGTCGGGGGACACGCCGGGCGCGGACGCGTAGCAACGAGGCAGGCGCAATGTCCAACGGGGCGGGATCGATCGGTCTGGAATCCGGAACTGCGGTTCGCGACACGGAAGACGCATCGCCACAGGACCAGCCTCATCTTCTGACGCCGCGACAGGAAGAGTGTCTGCGGCTGTCGGCCAATATGACGGACAAGGAGATGGCCCGCGCGCTCGGCATTTCGCCAAAGACCGTCAGCCTGCACATATCGGAATCCATGCGCCGGCTGGGCGTCAGTTCCCGACGGGCCGCGCGGCTCAGGCTAGGGGAAAATCCCCTATGGGTATCGCCCCCGATGGCGGCCGTGACCGCGCCCGGCTCAGCTGACCCGGTCGGTGCCGGAGTCGTTCCGGATCATCCTCCGGGCTTCTACCGGCCGCCCCCGTCGGGCGGTGTGAACACGTCGGCCATCATCGGGGCTTTCGCTGTTCTGGGAGCCCTGGTGATCCTGATCTTCCTCCTGCTGTTCGGCTACCGCCTGCTTTAGGTCGCCGCGCAACCGATCTGTGATCGGCCGGATATGTCCGGCGCTGGAGGCCGGAACCATGAATCAGGACCAGTTCGGACGCGAACTTGCCGAGCGCCTGCAAACGGCGGAATGCGCAGTTGATCTGGCTGTTGCCGCCGTATGCGACCTGGGGGCGGTGATGGTGCGCGGTCGAATCGAGCACGGCATCAGCGCCGTCGTCGGCCAGGGCGCTCTGGTGGAGGTTATGGCGGTCCTGCCGCTGATCGCCCGATCGCGGGATCGTCTGGTGCGGGCTCATCGGCGGCTGGCCTGTGACGCCCGGGCGATGCGGATCGACTGGACCGGACTGCGCGGCGGTCCCGAGACCAAGCCCCCGCCCGATGACGGTGATCTGCCACTTCTGCCGCAACGGCTTCGCCGCGTCGCTTGACGGAGGTGTCCCATGCGCCGACCAGACACCCATGCTTCTAGACATCCTGCCCCTGGTGGAGACTCCGGCCCAGGCGATCTACTGGGCGGCAAGCCTCGTTGTCTTCGGCCTGGCCTGGTGGCGGGGCGATCAGCCCGAACGGACGGGGGTGCTTCTGGTCCTCGCCAATTTCGTCGCCAGCGGCCTTGTCGACGAGTATTTCTGGGGGCGGGTGACCTGGGGGGTGATGATCGCGGACGGGCTTTTGTTCGCGGCCTTCTATCATCTGGCCCTGCGCTGCCTGCGCTGGTGGGTGCGCGTTGCGGCGGCCTTCGCCCTGCTGGGCTTCCTGTCCCATTTTGCGGCCATGCTCGACGCCTCGATCCTGTGGTGGGCCTATGTGACGCTGCGCTGGCTGATCAGCGCCGGCATCCTTCTCGCCCTGGTCGCCAGCGTCGTGGAGGCACCGATGGTTCGCCGGTACGAGCAGTGGCGGGCCCAGCTGGTCGCCTGAAGGTCCAGACCTCGCGATCGTTCAATCCCTTAACCCGGTCCGGCCACCCGCCGGACACTCGTGGAGCGACCCCATGACGTCGATGAGCTTTGTGACCGCCGCCCGTCTATGGCTGGATCTGGCCGACACGGAGTCCGGTGATGACGCCTATTTTCAGGCCGAGCGCCTGATCCTCGAGCATCGCCCCTGCGACGATCTCCAGGCCGTTCTGATTGCCGAGGTCCTGGCCGAGAGCATCGCCGGCGGTGAACGGTCGGACGGTCGGGACGTCCTGGCGGCGCGGAACCTCCAGCTTTGGGTCGGCCGCAGCCTGACGGGAGAGGGCATACCCACCGACGCCCGCACCCTCGCACGCGTGGCTGTGCGGGTGGCTGCCTGACCGGCCTGACACCCGGGCTCCGGGCCTTGCGACCTCGAAAGACAAAAATTGCCGGATTTGGTGCGTAAAACCCCGTGGACGGCACAATTCGTCCAATTCGGGTTGTGCGGCGCATCAATATCTGGTTAGGTGAATCTCCACACAGGAAGCGTGCCGTGACTGACGCCGTTCGTATCGCTGATCGCAGAGCCGCCGCCGGGGCGGTGGCGCTGTCGCGCGTCGACGCCCCCCCTCTGGCCATGCACACCCTCATTCTTGGGCTTGCTCTCGTACTGCTCTCCGGAGCGGTGTGGCTGAACGCGACCTAACCCAGACACTCTTCTGGATCGCTCGCAGCCCCCGCTTCCTCCCAGGAAGCGGGGTTTTTCATGCGCGCGGCCCGGATTTTTCCCGGAACCGGCCTGACTTCATGACGCAAGATTTCACCCCGAACGACGCGCGGCCCGAATGGCGGAGCCATGCCGTCACGCGCGGTCCGGACCGGGCCGCCGCGCGCAGCTATCTGCGTGCGGCCGGCATGGACGATGCCGATTTCGACAAGCCGATGATCGGAATCGTCAACACCTGGTCGACGGTCACCCCGTGCAACATGCATCTGGACCGGCTGGCGGTTGATGTGCGCGCCGGCATCATCGCTGCGGGCGGCTATCCGGTCGATTTCAACACCATCGTCGTCACCGACGGTATCTCGATGGGCACCAAGGGGATGAAGGCGTCCCTGATCAGCCGCGAGGTCATTGCCGACTCGATCGAACTGGCCATCGAGGGCCATCAGCTGGACGGCGTCATCTGCATCGTCGGCTGCGACAAGACCATTCCGGCGGCGGCCATGGCCCTGGCCCGGATGGATATCCCCGGCCTGGTCTATTACGGCGGCACCATCATGCCCGGCCGGATCGGCGAGCGGGAATTCTCGATCCAGGAAGTGTTCGAGGCCATCGGGGCCCATGCCGCCGGGGCGCTGGACGAGGCCGGGCTGAAGGCCGTCGAGAGCGCCGCCTGTCCCGGGGCCGGAGCGTGCGGCGGTCAGTTCACGGCCAATACCATGGCCATGGCCCTGTCGGTCATGGGCCTGTCGCCGATGGGGGCCAATGACGTCCCCGCCGTTGATCCCGACAAGGCCGCCGAGGGCGAGCGCTGTGGCCGGCTGGTGGTCGAGCGGGTCTTTGCCGGCGACCATGCGCGCAAATACATCACCCGCCGGTCGCTGCAGAATGCCGCCGCCGCCGTCTCGGCCAGCGGGGGCTCGACCAACGCCGTCCTGCACCTGACCGCCATCGCCGCCGAGGCGGGGGTCGAATTCGGGGTCGAGGACTGCAACGCCGCCTGTGAGGCGACGCCGGTCATCTGCGACCTGAAGCCGGGTGGCCGTTTCCTGGCCAGCCACCTGTACGCGGCCGGCGGTACCCGACTGGTGACGCAGCGGCTGGCCGCGGCCGGCAGGATCCATAACACCCCGACCGTCAGCGGCCGCAGCCTGTTTGCCGAGGCCGCCGAGGCCGAGGAGACGCCGCAGCAGAAGGTCATCGCCACCATCGCTGCCCCGGTCAGCCCGCGCGGCTCCTATGCGGTGATCTACGGCGACATCGCCCCCGACGGGGCGGTCATCAAACTGACCGGTCACGCGGTCGACCGCTTTGAGGGGCCGGCCTGTGTGTTCGACTCCGAGGAAGACGCCTTTCACGCCGTCCAGGACGGGTCGGTCGGCGAGGGCGATGTCATCGTCATCCGCTACGAGGGGCCGCGCGGCGGTCCCGGCATGCGCGAAATGCTGCAGGTCACCGCCGCCCTGAAGGGGCGCGGAATCAATAACGTCGCCCTGATCACCGACGGTCGCTTCTCCGGAGCCAGCTACGGCTTCGTCGTCGGCCATGTGTCGCCCGAGGCCGCCGTCGGCGGTCCCATCGCCCTGGTGCGCGATGGCGACAGGATCACGGTCGACGTCACCAACCGCCGGATCGACGTCAGCGCCGATCTGGAGGTCCGCCGGGCGGGCTTCGCCCCCAACCGTGCCCGCCCGGCACACGGCGTCTTCGCCAAATACGCCGCCTCGGTCGCCTCGGCCGCCCAGGGGGCCGTCACCATTCCCAATCCGCCGCCGGCCCAGACCCGGGACACCCCGATGCCGGCCGACACCAAAGCCCATGAGGACGCCTGACATGCAGATCTATACGAACGACGACATCCGCCCCGGGGCCATCGCCGGCCAGCGCATCGCCGTCATCGGCTATGGCTCGCAAGGCCGGGCCCATGCCCGGAACCTGAAGGACAGCGGCCATGATGTGATCGCCGGCGTCCGCCACGGCGGCAAGGGCTGGAAGAATGCCACCGCCGACGGCATCGCCACGGCCGAGCCCGCCGAGGCGGTCAAGGGGGCGGACATCATCGCCATCCTGACGCCGGACATGGCCCAGGCCGGGATCTATCGCGACGTCATCGCCCCGAACGCCAGGCCGGGCGCGGCCATCCTGTTCGCCCACGGCTTCTCGATCCTGTACGACCGCGTCACCCCGCGCGACGACATGGACGTCATCCTGGTCGCGCCCAAGGGGCCGGGCGATCTGGTGCGTCGTGAATTCGCGCGCGGCCGGGGCGTTCCGGCCCTGTTCGCCATCGAACAGGACGCGACCGGCAAGGCCCGTGATCGGGCCATGGGCTACGCGAAAGGCATCGGCGGCGCGACCGGCGGCCTGCTGGAAACCAGTTTCAGGGAAGAGACCGAAACCGACCTGTTCGGCGAGCAGGCAGTGCTGTGCGGCGGGGCCAAGGAACTGGTCATGGGCGGTTTCACCACCCTGGTCGAGGCCGGCTATCAGCCCGAGATCGCCTATTTCGAATGCCTGCACGAGCTGAAGCTGATCGTCGACCTGTTCTACGAAGGCGGCATCACCAAGATGAACGAATTCATCTCCGAGACCGCCAAATGGGGCTCGGTCGCCTCCGGTCCGCGCGTGATCAATGACGAAACCCGCGCCCGGATGAAGGCGATCCTGGACGAGATCCAGTCGGGTCAATTTGCCCGCGAATGGATCGCCGAGAACGAGGCCGGCAAGAGCCGGTACGACGCCCTGGTCAAGGCCGACAGCGAGCACCCCATCGAGATCGTGGGTGCCAGCCTGCGCGAGCGCATGGCCTGGCTGCACGCCCCCAAGGCCGCCGAAGCGGCCTGATCAGAGAGTTGACCGGACCAAGATGATGAGCGCCGCCGCGCCCGCCCTGCAAGCCGCAACGACCCCCGCTCCCCGAAGCGGGGCGCAGCTGCTCGTCTCCACCCTGGAGCGGCTGGGGGTCGAGGTGGTGTTCGGCTATCCGGGCGGTGCCATCATGCCGGTCTATGACGCCCTGACCGGGTCGACGCTGAAACACATCCTGGTCCGTCACGAGCAGGGCGCGGCCTTCGCCGCCGACGCCTGGGCCCGGGTCACCGGCAAGCCCGGCGTCTGCCTGGCCACCTCGGGGCCGGGGGCCACCAATCTGGTTACCGGCATCGCCAATGCGATGATGGATTCGGTGCCGCTGGTCTGCATCACCGGCAATGTCTCGACCGCCGTCATGGGCACCGACGCGTTTCAGGAAATCGACATCCTGGGTGTCACCCTGCCGCTGGTGAAACACAGCTGGATCGTGCGCGACCCGGCCGACATTCCGGCCGTGATCGAGGAGGCCTTCCACGTCGCCCGTTCGGGGCGTCCGGGACCGGTGCTGGTCGATCTGCCCAAGGATATCCAGGTCGGCCTGACCGCGGACGACTTCGGCTTCAACGTCCCGAACGCCGTCACGCCGCTGGACGTCGACGCCATCGCCGACGCCGAGGCGATGATCCGCGCCGCCGAACGGCCGCTGATCTATGTCGGCGGCGGGGTCAAGATCGCCGGGGCGGTCGAGGCCCTGCGCCAGTTCGCCGATCGCACGGGCATTCCGTCGGTCTCGACCCTGAACGCCCTGGGCTCGGTCCGTACGGACGCGCCGGGCTTTCTGGGCATGTTGGGCATGCACGGCACGCGCGCCGCCAATGAAGCGGTTCAGGACAGTGATCTGCTGATCGTTCTGGGCGCGCGCTTCGACGACCGCGCCACCGGCAAGCTGGCCGAATTCGCGCCGCACGCCCGGGTGGTTCATTTCGACATCGACCCGGCAGAGATCGGCAAGCTGCGGGCCGCCCACGTCGCCGTGGTCGGGCCGATGCGCGAAGGCATCGAGGCCCTGGCCGCACGCATGGCCACGGCTCCGCTGGCCATCGACCCGTGGATCATTCGCTGTGCGTCCAACGCTCGCCGCCACGCCTTCCGCTACGACGCGCCGGGCGAGGGGGTCTATGCGCCGGCCCTGCTGAACGAGCTGTCGCGGGTCGCCGGCGACGCCTTCATCGCCGCCTGCGATGTCGGACAGCATCAGATGTGGGTGGCCCAGCACTGTGCCTTCTCGCGGCCGCAGGCGCATCTGAGCTCGGGCGGTCTGGGGGCGATGGGCTTCGGCCTGCCGGCGGGGCTGGGAGCCAAGATGGCCAACCCGTCCGCCCATGTCGTCACCGTTTCCGGCGACGGCAGCTTCATGATGAACATCCAGGAGCTGGCGACCCTGCGCCGCTATGGCGTCGCCCTGAAGATCGTCCTGCTGGACAACAGCTCCCTGGGCCTGGTGCGCCAGTGGCAGGAGCTGTTCTTCGACCAGAACTATTCCGAGGTCGACCTGTCCGACAACCCGGACTTCGTCGCCGTGGCCGAGGCCTTCGGCATCGAGGCGTTCCGAATTAGTCGGCGCGAGGAGGTCTCCGCCGGGATCCAGCGCCTGCTGGCCGCGCCCGGCCCCTGCCTCGCCCATGTCCTGATCGACCCCGGGGCCAACGTCTGGCCGCTGGTGCCGCCGGGTCGCAGCAATGCCGAGATGATGCACGGCACGATGAATTTTGAAGGTGAAATCTGATGACCGACATCCTGCATATCCAGATCGACCACGCCGATGGTTCGCTGCAGCGCCTGATCGGTCTCGTCGAGCGTCGCGGCTTCCACATCGACGGCATGACCCTGTCGGGCGAGGGGGCGATGCGCCGCCTGCAGCTGCAGGTCCGGGGCCGGGATTCCGGCCGCTGCGTCGAGATCCTGGGCCGTCAGATCGATCGCATGATCGGGGCCACCCGGGTCGCGACCGCCTGTGCGGTCCAGACCTTCCAGACCGAGGTGGCGGCATGACCGATGCAGTTGAACCGCCCGTAGGCGGTCCCCCCGCCGACCGGGTCATCGTCTTCGACACCACCATGCGTGACGGCGAACAGGCCCCGGGCTTTTCCATGTCGCCCGACGACAAGGTCCGTCTGGGACATGTGCTGGCGGCCCTGAAGGTCGATGTGGTCGAGGCCGGATTCGCCGCCGCCTCACCCGGTGACGAGGAGGCCGTGCGCCGCGTCGTCGGTGAGGTTGAAGGGCCGACCTTCTGCTCGCTGGCCCGCGCGTCCGAGGCCGATGTCGACGCCGCCTGGCGCGCCCTGCGCGGTGCGCCGTCGCGCCGTTGCCATGTCTTTCTGGGCACCAGCCCGATCCATCGTTCGGCCAAATTGCGCATGAGCACCGACGAGGTTCTGGCGGCGGTGGGCCGGGCGGTCGCCTATGCCCGCAGCCGGTTCGATGACGTCGAATTCTCGGCCGAGGACGCCTTCCGCACCGAACCGGCCTTTCTGGCCGAGGTGCTGGCCGCCGCCGCCGAGGCCGGGGCCGGGACCCTGAACGTGCCCGACACCGTCGGCTATGCCACCCCGGGTGAGGTGACGACCCGGTTCGCCGACCTGATCGCCGCCGTGCGCCCACGCTTTCCGGACGTGGTCTTTTCGGCCCACTGCCATGACGACCTGGGGCTGGCCGTGGCCAATACGCTGGCCGCCATCGAGGCCGGAGCCCGCCAGTTCGAAGGGGCGATCAACGGCATAGGCGAACGGGCCGGCAACGCCTCGGTCGAGGAGGTGGTCATGGCGCTGCGCACCCGCGCCGACCATTTCGGAGTCACCACCGGTGTCGACGCCACCCAGCTGGTGCGCACCAGTCGTTTGCTGAGCGAGGTCACCCATACGCCGGTGGTTCGCAACAAGGCCATCGTCGGCATCAACGCCTTCGCCCACGAGGCCGGCATTCACCAGCACGGCATGATGGCAGACGCCCGCACCTACGAAATCATGCGGCCCGAGGACGTCGGTTTCGAGGGCAGTTTCTTCGTGCTGGGCAAGCATTCGGGCCGGCACGCCCTGGCCCGGCGGGCCGAGGTGCTGGGCCATCCGCTGGCCGGGCCGCATCTGGCCGGGGCCTTCGCTGCCTTCAAACAGCGTGCTGACCAGATCGGCGAGATCAACGACCAGGAACTGCTGGCCATCGTCGAGGCCTCGCGCCCGGCCACCCATCACGAGGATCGCGCCTATGCCGCCGCTGGCTGAGAGTATCTGGATCAATGGCGAATTGACGCCGTGGGCCGATGCGAAGATCCACGTGATGAGCCACGCCCTGCACTACGGCACCTCGGTGTTCGAGGGGATCCGCGTCTATGACACCCCGGACGGTCCGCGCGGCTTTCGCCTGACCGACCATATCCGGCGTCTGTTCGACAGCGCCCGGATGTATCATTTCACCCTGCCGTTCACCGAGGCCGAGCTGATCGCCGCCTGTGGCACGGTGGTGCGCGAGAACGGGCTGCAAAGTGCCTATCTGCGGCCGATCGCCTTCCTGGGGGCGTGTGGCATGGGCGTGACCCCGGCCCCGACCGCGATGAATGTCGACGTCGCCATCGCCGCCTTCCCCTGGGGGGCCTATCTGGGCGAGGACGCGCTGGAGAACGGCGTCGACGCCTGCGTCTCCAGCTGGGCCCGCATCGCGCCCAATACGGTGCCGTCCGGGGCCAAGGCGGGCGGCAACTATCTGTCCAGCTATCTGATCGGTCGTGAGGCCCGCACCAACGGCTTCGGCGAAGGCATTGCCCTGGGCACCGACGGCCGACTGTCCGAAGGGGCCGGCGAGAACCTGTTCATCGTTAAGGACGGTCGCATCCTGACCCCGTCGGCAGCTTCATCCATCCTGATGGGCATCACCCGCGACACCGTGCTGAAACTGGCCCGGGCCGAGGGGATCGAGGTGGTCGAACAGACCCTGCCGCGCGAGGCCCTCTATGTCGCCGACGAGGTGTTCATGACCGGCACGGCCGCCGAGATCACCCCGGTGCGCTCGATCGACGGTATCGCCACCCGCGCCAATGGCCCCGGCCCGGTCACGCGCGGCCTGAACGCGGCCTTCCGGGGCCTGTTCACCGGGGCGACGCCCGACCGGTTCGGCTGGCTGGAGAGTATCGCCGCCCCTGCTACAGCTGCCAGGGAGCGTCAGCATGAGCCGGCCTGAAACCCTGTTCGACAAGGTCTGGAACCGGCATCAGGTGGTGGCGGAAACGGGGGATACCCCGGGCGTCCTCTATATCGACCTGCATCTGGTGCATGAGGTCACCAGCCCGCAGGCCTTCAGCGACATCGAGGCGCGTGGTCTGACGGTGCGCCGTCCCGACCGGACCTTCGCCACCCTCGACCATTCGACCCCGACCCTGCCGGCCGGTGCCGATGGCGCGCGCCCCTATGTCACCGCCGAGGCCGAGGCCCAGGTGCACCGGCTGGAACAGAACTGCGCCTGCCACGGCATCGTGCTGGCCGGCTGGGACAGCGAGGACCGTGGCGTGGTCCATGTCATGGGCCCCGAACTGGGTCTGACCCGGCCGGGCATGACCGTGGTCTGCGGTGACAGCCACACCGCCACCCACGGGGCCTTCGGGGCCCTGGCCTTCGGTATCGGTACGTCAGAGGTCGGCCATGTTCTGGCCACCCAGTGCCTGATGCAGCGCAAGCCGAAGGCCCTGCGGGTCACGGTCGACGGTCGGTTGCAGCCCGGGGTCTCGGGCAAGGACGTGGCCCTGGCCGTGATCGCCGCCCTCGGCTTCGGCGGTGGCACCGGCTTCGTCATCGAATATGCCGGCGAGGCCGTGCGCGGTCTCGACATGGAAGGGCGGATGACCCTGTGCAACATGTCGATCGAGGCCGGGGCCCGGGCCGGAATGATCGCCCCCGACGCCACCACCATCGA
>CAXBHG010000011.1:0-29751 GCA_963975385.1 uncultured Brevundimonas sp. | reverse complement strand
CGACAGATGAACCCCACGGAGCCTGCCCGATGACCCCTGCCCCCATCCAGCGCATCCTGATCGTCGGCGGCGGAACGGCCGGATGGATGACCGCCGCGGCCCTGGCCCATGTCCTGCGGGGCACGGTGAAGGTCGAACTGGTCGAGTCCGAGGCGATCGGCACTGTCGGCGTCGGCGAGGCGACCATCCCGCCGATCCTGATGTTCAATGCACTGCTGGGCATTCCCGAGGACGACTTCATCCGGGCGACCCAGGCCACCTTCAAGCTCGGCATCCAGTTTCGCGACTGGTACCGGCAGGGTCATAGCTATTTCCATCCGTTCGGCCAGTACGGAACGCGCATCGATGCCGCGGCCTTCCATCAGTACTGGCTGCGCCTGAACGACGCGGGGCTGGACGACAGCCTCGACGCCTATTCGGTGACCGCCATGGCGGCACAGATGGGGCGGTTTGCCCGGCCCGAGCGCGACCCGCGCTCGATCCTGTCCCAGATGACCTATGCCTATCATTTCGACGCCGGCCAGTATGCCCGCTTCCTGCGAGGACGGGCCGAGGCCGCCGGGGTGGTCCGGCACGAAGGGCGGATCGCCGACGTTCAGCTGCGCGGGGACGGGTTCATCGACTCGGTCGTCCTCGACGATGGCCGCAGCCTCGGCGCGGACTTCTTTATCGACTGCTCGGGCTTCCGTGGCCTGCTGATCGAGGGGGCGCTGAAGACCGGTTACGAGGACTGGACCCACTGGCTGCCCTGCGACCGCGCGGTGGCCATGCCCTGTGCCCGGATCGAGGATCCCGTACCCTATACCCGCTCGACCGCGCTCGAGGCCGGCTGGCAGTGGCGTATCCCGCTGCAGCACCGGACCGGCAACGGCTATGTCTACAGCAGCGCCCACATCAGCGACGACGCGGCGCTGGATCGGCTGCGGGGCGGACTGGACGGGAAGGCGATGGCCGACCCGAATTTCCTGCGCTTCACCACCGGCAGGCGCAAGAAGGCCTGGGTCGGCAACTGTCTGGCGATCGGCCTGTCGGCCGGCTTCCTCGAACCGCTGGAGTCGACCAGCATCCACCTGATCCAGACGGGCATCAGCAAACTGTTGCTCAGTTTTCCCGATACCGGCTTCGCCACCCCCGACATCGACAACTACAACCGGCTGGTGCAGCTGGAATATGAACGGGTGCGCGACTTTGTCGTGCTGCACTATCACGCGACCGAACGGGACGACTCGCCCCTCTGGCGGCAGGTGGCGGCCATGGACATCCCCGATACCCTGCGGTCGAAGATGGAGCAGTTCCGCACGCGCGGCCGTGTGTTCCGCTTTGAGGATGAATTGTTCCAGGACACCAGCTGGATCGCCGTCCTGCTGGGTCAGGGGGTGCGGCCCGAGCGGGCCGACCCGATCACAGAGATCCTGCCCCTGGAGGTCACGCGGGAGCGGCTGCACCAGCTACGGACCGCCATCCGTCAGGGCGTCGACCGCATGCCGACCCACGAAGCCTTCATCGCCGCCCACTGCAAGGCGTCACCCCCGGCCTGAGGCCGGGGGTCGGCCTCACCACCAGATGGCGTAGACCGCGACCAGGAAGGCGATGACGCCCACGGCCGCCAGGTTGAAGGCGAAGCTGGTCTTGAAGCTGACCCCGTCGAGGCGGATCTGCTGGGTGCCGGCCTTGGGCGGGAACAGCAGCGAGACCACCACGGCCGCGACCAGGGCGGCGACAAACACGATACCGACCCGGTTCATGAACGGCAGGGTGAAGACCCCCGTCTTGTCCAGCCAGAACATGTAGCCGGACAGGGCCACGCCCCCGATGGCGGCGGTCAGGGCCCCGGCCTCGGAGGCCCGCTTCCAGAACAGGCCGAGGATGAAGATCACCACGATCGACGGGGTGAAGAAGCCGGTAAAGTCCTGGATGAACTGGAACGCCTGGCTGAAGCCGCCCAGCAGCGGGCGGGCCACCAGAACCCCGATGACCATGGCGGACACCGCGGCGATACGGCCGACCGTGACCAGATGCCGTTCCGACGCCCCCCGGTTGACCTTGGCGTACAGATCCAGGGTGAAAATGGTCGAGATCGAGTTCACCTTGGAGGCCAGCGAGGCGACGATGGCGGCGATCAGGGCGGCGAACACCAGCCCCTTCAGGCCGGTCGGCAGCAGGTTCATCATCGTAGGATAGGCCTGGTCCGGCGCGATCAGGGCCGGGGCCAGGATCAGGGCCGCCATGCCCGGCAGCACCACGATCACCGGCATCAGCAGCTTCAGATAGGCGGCAAAGGCGATCCCCTTCTGGGCCTCACCGATGGACTTCGCCGCCAGGGCTCGCTGGATGATGTACTGGTTGAAGCCCCAGTAGCTGATGTTCATCACCCACAGTCCGCCCAACAGGACGGCGATGCCCGGCAGTTCCTTGAAGTTCGGGTTGTCGGGCGACAGGATCATGTCGAACTTGTCGGGGAAGTCGGTCAGCAGGATGTTGAAGCCCGACAGGGCACCCGCAACGCCGTCGGCCCCGGCGATCCGGGTCAGGGCCACGAAGCCGATGATCAGCCCGCCCGTGACCAGCAAGGTGACCTGGACGATGTCGGTCAGGGCCACGGCCTTCAGCCCGCCCCACAGCTGATACAGCAGGGCGAAGGCCCCGATGGCAACGATGGCGTACATCTGGTCGAGGCCGGTCACGGTCGAGACGGCGATGGACCCCAGCCACAGGATCGAGGTGACGTTCACGAAGACGTAGAGCAGCAGCCAGAACACGGCCATCACATTGCGGATCGTCGGCCCGTATCGTTGCTGCAGGAACTGCGGCATCGTCATGATGTCGTTGCGCAGGAAGATCGGCAGGAAATACTTGCCCACGATCAGCAGCGTCAGGGCCGCCATCCACTCATAGGAGGCGATGCCCAGACCGATCACATAGCCCGAGCCGGACATTCCGATGATCTGCTCGGCCGAGATGTTGGCGGCGATCAGCGACGCACCGATCGCCCACCAGGGCAGGTTCTTCGAGGCCAGGAAATAGTCGGTGGAGGTCTTCTTCGCCCCGCCCTTGTCGCGCGAGACCCACTGGGCCAGACCAAAAATGGCCAGGCCGTAGACGGCCAGAATGGCAAGGTCGATATTGGACAAGGACATGGCGCTCCGCCCCTCAGCTCGCGTTTCCCGAGGCGTTTTCAGCCTTCTGACGCCCACGCTAGGACAAGCCGGAGTGACGGTCCATCAGTTTTCATATGCGCCGTTTATTTTACTGACAACAATGAACAACCGCAGTCTCTGGCCGTGGTAGACATCAGACACGACGCGAATCGCGCGAGAGACCGGCATGACGCATCAAGACGACACGGACGACCGCAAATACCGGGCACCGGCTCTGGAAAAGGGGCTCGACGTGCTCGAGCTGCTGGCGACGAACGCTGTACCCATGACGCCGTCGCAGATGTCGACCGACCTGGGCCGGTCGGTCAGCGAACTGTTCCGGATGATCCAGGTGCTGGAGTTCCGGGGCTATATCGAACTGACTCCCGCCGGCTACCGGCTGAGCAACCGCCTGTTCGCCCTCGGCATGGCCCAGGCCCCGGTCAAGTCGCTGACCGAGGCCGCCCTGCCCCATATGCGGGACCTGTCGGCCGCCACGGTCCAGTCCTGTCACCTCGTCGTCCCGACCGAGGCCCAGATCGTGGTCGTGGCCCGGATCGAGGGGCCCGGTGATCTCAGCTACTCGGTCCGCCTGGGCTATCGCCGCAACATCATCGACGCCAGCTCGGGCCTGATGTTCTACGGCTGCGCCTCCGAACAGGCACAGGGCGAACTGCGGGCCCGCCTGTCCGAACTGCACGGCAAGGCCCGGGTGGCTGACTATGTGAAACGGGCCGAAGTCGCCGGGGCCCAGGGCTATGTCCGGCGCAACAGCGATTTCGTGAAGGGCGTCACGGATCTGGTCGCGCCGATCATGGGGGCCGGCAGTATCATCGCCACCCTGATCACCCCCTATATCGAGCGCACGCCCCCGGTTTGCGGCGTGGACGAGGCCCTCACCCAGCTGCGCGCCGCAGCCCGGGCGATCTCGGCGGAAATGTCCGGCGTTTCCCAGGCCTGACCTTCGCGTCACGCCGCCGTTGACTTGCCGTCCGCGCCCAGCCATTTTCGCTGACAGTATCTATTTCATGAATGAAATGCGGCGAACCCCGCCGGGTTGAGGGAAGTCCATGGCTGTCTATCCTGATCTGGCCGGCAAGGTCGTGATCGTCACCGGAGGGGCCGGCGGCATCGGCGAGGCCATCACCCGCAGCTTCGTCAACCAGGGGGCCCGGGTCGGAGTGCTCGATCTGGATACCGTCCGCGGCGAGCGCCTGCAGGCCGAACTGGGCGACGCCGTCCATTTTCAGGCCTGCGACGTCACCGACATCGACGGCCTCAAGGCGGCCATCGGGGCTGTCGGCAAGGCGTACGGCCCGATCGACTGCCTGATCAACAACGCCGCCCACGACGAACGCCATGACACCCTGGAGGTTACCGAGGCCTACTGGGACGGCCGGATGGCGGTGAACCTCAAGCATCAGTTCTTCGCCGCCCAGGCCGTCCTGCCCGACATGATGGCCAGGGGAGCCGGGTCGATCGTCAACCTAGGCTCCTGCTCGTGGATCATCGGACAGGGGGGCATGGCCGCCTATACGGCCTCGAAATCCGCCGTCCTCGGCCTGACCCGTTCACTGGCCCGCGACTTCGGCCAGCATGGCGTCCGGGTCAATGCGGTGGCCCCCGGCTGGATCATGACCGAGCGCCAGCTGGAACTCTGGGTCACCCCCGAGACCGAGAAATCCATCTACGAGAACCAGTGCCTGAAGCGGCCGCTGGTCCCCGACGACATCGCCCGCGTTGTCGTCTTCCTGTGTTCCGAGGACGCCTCGGCCATCACCAACCAACACCATATCGTCGACGGCGGCTGGAACTGATGACCGACTCCCCCAAGCCGCCGCTGCGTTCGCGCGCCTGGTTCGACAATCCGGACAATCCGGACATGACGGCCCTCTACCTCGAGCGCTACCTCAACTATGGCCTGACCCTGGAAGAGCTGCGCTCGGGCAAGCCGATCATCGGTATCGCCCAGACCGGCTCCGACCTGTCCCCGTGCAACCGCCACCATATCGAATTGGCCAAGCGGGTGCGGGAAGGCATACGGGAGGCCGGTGGCATCTGTCTGGAATTCCCGGTCCATCCGATCCAGGAAACCGGCAAGCGGCCGACCGCGGGCCTCGACCGCAACCTTGCCTATATGGGTCTGGTCGAGCTGCTGTACGGCTATCCGCTGGACGGGGTCGTCCTGACCATCGGCTGCGACAAGACCACGCCCGCCTGTCTGATGGCCGCCGCGACGGTCGACATTCCCGCCATCGCCCTGTCGGTCGGCCCGATGCTGAACGGCTGGCACAAGGGCGAACGCGTCGGCTCGGGCACCATCATCTGGAAGGCGCGCGAGATGATGGCCACCGGCGAGATCGACTATGAACAGTTCATCGATCTGGTCGCGACCTCGGCGCCGTCGGTTGGCTATTGCAACACCATGGGCACGGCCACCACGATGAACAGCCTCGCCGAGGCCCTGGGCATGTCCCTGCCCGGCTCGGCCTCCATTCCCGCCCCCTACCGGGAACGGCCCCAGATCGCCTATCTGACCGGAAAACGCATCGTCGAGATGGTGCATGAGGACCTGAAACCCTCGCACATCCTGACCCGTCAGGCGTTCGAGAATGCCATCGTCGTCAACTCGGCCATCGGTGGTTCGACCAATGCCCCGATCCACCTGACCGCCCTCGCGCGTCACGCCAACGTCGACCTGCCGCTTCAGGTCTGGGAGACGGTCGGCCACGAGGTCCCGCTGCTGGTCAATCTTCAGCCCGCCGGCACCTATCTGGGCGAGGACTTTCACCAGGCGGGCGGCGTCCCGGTCGTGGTTTCCGAACTGATGCGGCACGGCCTGATTCATGAAGACGCCCTGACCGTCAACGGGCGCTCGATCGGTGACAACTGCCGCGACGCAAGGGTCGTCCTGCCCGATGTAATCCGCGATTTCGACACCGCCCTGGTCGCCGACGCCGGCTTCCTGATCCTGTCTGGCAACGTCTTCGACAGCGCCGTGATGAAGACCAGCGTCATCGCCGCCGAGTTCCGCGAACGTTATCTTTCAGACCCGAAGGATCCCAACGCCCTGGTCGGCACCGCCGTGGTCTTCGACGGGCCCGAGGACTACCACCGCCGCATTGACGATCCGGCCGAGGCGATCACCGCCGACAGCATTCTGATCATGCGCGGGGCCGGTCCTGTGGGCCATCCGGGTGCGGCCGAGGTCGTCAACATGCGCCCCCCCGCCTGGTTGATCAAACAGGGCGTCCATGCCCTGCCCTGCATCGGCGACGGGCGGCAGTCAGGCACCTCGGGCTCGCCCTCGATCCTGAACGCCTCGCCCGAGGCCGCGACCGGCGGCAACATCGCCCTGCTTCGCACGGGCGACCGCCTGCGCATCGACCTGAACACGCGCCGGGTGGACGTGCTGTTCGACGCGACCGAGATGGCCGAACGCCGCAAGGCCTTCGAAGCGGCGGGCGGCTACAAATACCCACCCTCCCAGACCCCGTGGCAGGAGATCCAGCGCGGAATGGTCAGTGAGCTGGAGACCGGGGCCGTGCTGAAACCGGCGGTCAAATACCACCGCATCGTCGACACCCTGGGCCTGCCCCGCGACAACCACTGACCCCGGCGGGCCACGACGGCGTCAGGTCTCGACGCCGATCGTCAACCACATCGACAGGCTTTCGCCCGAAGCCAGCACGGTCACGCCCGCCCCTTCTCCGGCCGGCGCATTCAGGGCGTCGGGGCGATGGGTGACCGGCTCGACACACAGAAAGTCGGCGCCCGGCGGGGCATAGACCTGCACCCAGCGGCAGGTATCGGAGGCCGTCAGGGTCACACGCCGCCCGTCGCCATCGATCTTCGCCCTGCCCGGCCAGCCGGCATAGGCATGATCCACGAACGGGGCCCCGGCCAGGGCCCGCCCCGCGCTCCAGTCCACCACCGCCGTCGGCGGGGCCGTGCGATCAGGAATCTGTCCGGCATCGGTCAGCCAGACCGCCTCGGACACCAAGGTCAGCCGCGCATCCGTCGCCCGCGCGAAATACGGATGCAGACCCAGTCCCGCCGGAGCCGGTTCATCACTGTCGTTGGTCATCACCAGATCGATACGCAGACCGGCCTCGCCCAGGCTCAACGTCTGTACCGCCGTCCAGCGCCACGGCCAGTGATCGCCCCCGCCGGCAAGGGTCATCCTCACCGACGCCTCATCGACGGCCTCGACCGTCCACGGCCTCAGCCAGCCGTCGCCGTGCAGGGCATGGGGTGCGAACCGTTCCGGCACCGGCAGGGCGACCCGATGCCCGCCAAAGGCAAACCGCCCGCCGGCGATCCGGTTGGCATAGGGCACCAGCGGAAAACAGGCCGTCTCGAGAATATCGTTCGACCCGTCCGGCGTCGGCCGCAGGACGGGGTGTCCGCGCCAGTCCAGCCCCAGGATCGCCCCGCCCAGCTCGGGCCTGATCGTCGCGGACCAGCCCCCGGCGGTCAGCCGGATCACAACCGGATCCGGTTCTGCGGCAGGCCCGGCGTCTCGACCCGTAGCCGGTACAGCCCGCCCAGGGTCGGCTGGGCCGCCCGCTTGTCGGCATTCCCCAGCCAGGCCGTGGTGCAGTAAAGGTCGCGCAGGTCCGAACCACCGAAGGCCGCCTTGGTCACCGTCTGCACCGGAAGACGCAGGGTACCGATCCGCCGGCCCGACGGATCGAACTGCGCCACGCCCCAGCCGTTGAACAGGCCGACGTGCAGCACCCCCGCCGAATCCATGGTCGGCCCGTCGGCGAACCCGTCGTCCGTCACCGCGAACACCCGGCGGTTCGACAGCTTCCCGCCGTCTGCATGGTCGAAGGCCAGCACCGTCCGGTTCAGAGTGTCATGGTGATACAGGGTCCTGCCGTCCGGGCTGAGACACGGGCCGTTGGTGACCCCATAGCCATCGTCGTGCCGCACCGGCTCACCGCCGGTCCAGCGATACAGGGCCCCGCTCTTCTGGGCCTCACTGTCGTCCATCGTGCCGAACCACAGTGAACCGTCCGGCGCGACATAGCCGTCATTCAGCCGGTTCTGGGGCCGGTCCTGCTCAACGGGACAGATCAGCGAGAACGTGCCCGTGTCGACATCGAACCGGTACAGGCCGCCGCGCACACCGCAGACCAGCGACCCGTCATCGGCCGGCAGGGCGAAGCCGATCTGGTCCGGCGCATCCCAGGACGCCTTGTCCCCGGTCGCCGGCGTATAACGATGCAACCGCCGCCCCTTGATGTCGACGAACCAGAGCGCCTGGCGTTCCTCGTCCCAGACCGGCCCCTCGCCCAGTTCGGCCCCCAGATCCCAGACCAGTTCCGCCCCGGCCATGATCAGCCCGCCGAATAGCTGGTCTTGATCTGGGTATAGAAGTCGGCGGCGGCAAAGCCCTGTTCGCGCGGGCCGTAGCTGGACCCCTTGGTGCCGCCGAACGGCACATGATAGTCGACCCCGGCGGTCGGCAGGTTGACCATGGTCATCCCGGCCCTGGCGCGGCGCTGGAAGTCGCGGGCATGTTTCAGCGACTGGGTCACAATCCCCGCCGACAGGCCGAACTCGACCCCGTTGGCGACGCCCAGCGCCTCCTCATAGTCCTTGACCCGGATGGTCGAGGCGACCGGACCGAACACCTCTTCATTGTTGATCCGGCAGCTGGCCGAGGTGTCGGCGATCAGGGTCGGCTGCACATACCAGCCCGGCTTGTCCATGTTCAGCCGCTCGCCGCCGGTGACCACCCGGCCACCGTCCTCGCGGGCAATGTCGATATAGCGGTAGGAGGTCTCGCGCTGCGCCTCGCTGACCGCCGGCCCCATCTGGGTGTTGGGATCCAGGGCGTCGCCGACGCGCAGCCCCTTCACCTTGTCGGCCAGGGCGGCGACGAAACGGTCATGGATGCCGTCCTGAACGATCAGCCGGCTGGAGGCGGTGCAGCGCTGGCCGGTGGCGAAGAAGGAACCGTCCAGGGCGATGGCCACGGCCCGGTCCAGATCGGCGTCATCCAGCACGATCAGCGGGTTCTTGCCGCCCATCTCCAGCTGCACGCGCGCCTGGCGCTTCATCGCATTCTCACCCACGCCCGCGCCCACGGCCTGGGAGCCGGTGAAGCTGACACCGACCACGTCCCTGTGGGCGACAATGGCCCGGCCGACGTCGCCGTCACCGATGATCATATTGACCACGCCGTCCGGCAGGCCGGCCTCGTGCAGGACCGCGATCAGGGCCTCGGCCGTGGCCGGGGTCAATCCGGCGGGCTTGATCACCACCGTATTACCGAAGGCGATGGCCGGCGCGATCTTCCAGGCCGGGATGGCGATGGGGAAATTCCACGGGGTGATCAGGCCGAACACGCCGATCGGCTGGCGATAGGTCTGGACCTCCACACCCGGCCGGGTCGAGGCCAGGTTCTGACCATGCAGGCGCAGGGCCTCGCCGGCGAAGAATTTCAGCACCCGGCCGGCGCGGGCCGTCTCGCCGATACCCTCGGCCAGGGTCTTGCCCTCCTCGCGCGACAGCAGCCGCCCGATCGTCTCGCGACGCTCCAGGATCAGCGTCCCCGCCCGGTCCAGCACATCGGACCGCACCTCGGGCGAGGCTTCCGACCAGGCGGGAAAGGCCGCGCTGGCCGCGGCCACGGCCTGATCCACCTCGGCGGCCCCGCCCTTGGGCATACGCGCGACCACGTCGCGCGTGTCCGATGGATTCAGGCTCTCGGCCGGACGGTCACTGCCCATCGTCTTGCCGCCGATCCAGTGCGACAGTTCCAGCGTATCCGACATGGCGATGATCCTTCGTTACAGTGAGGCAGCGGACGGCATGGGCACACCGTCCGCTGCGAGAGAGATAGGCACGTCCGGCCGCAAATTCAGCCCTTCATGTCTTCCAGTTCCTTGCCGTTGGTCTCCTTGATCAGGGAACGGACCAGGAAGATGCTGATCACCGCCGACGCCGTATACAGCGCATAGGTGCCGGCCAGGCCGATCCCGTCGGCCAGCGCCGGGAAACTCTGGACCACCAGATAGTTGGCCCCCCACTGGGCAAGACCCGCCACGGCGAGCGCCGAACCGCGCATATGGTTCGGGAACATCTCCCCCAGCATGACCCACATGACCGGGCCCCAGCTGAAGTTGAAAAAGATCACATACAGATTGGCGGCAACCAGCGCCGTCAGGCCCGCCGTGGCCCCGAGAACCAGATTGCCGGCGGCATCCGCGCTGGCCCCGCTGAACGCCCAGGTCATGGCACCGAGTGTGATCGCCATACCGACCGAGCCGATCAGCAACAGCGGCTTGCGGCCGACCTTGTCGATCACCGCCAGAGCCAGCAGCACCGCCGCGATCGAAACGGCCCCCGAGATGATATTGCGCTCCAGCGCGACCTCTTCCGAGACCCCGGCCAGACGCCACAGGGTCTCGCCGTAGTAGAAGATGATGTTGATGCCGACGAACTGCTGGAAGGTGGCCAGCATGATGCCGGCCCAGACGATCGGCCGGAACACGGTGCGTTTCGACAGGACATCGGCGAAACTCGGGCGATGCCCCTTGGTGAAGCTGGCGCGGATCTCACCGATCTTGCGGTCTGCCGTCTCGGCACCGAACAGTCGGGCCAGCACCTTGCGCGCCGCCTCGTCCCTGTTCTTCATGACCAGATAGCGAGGGCTTTCCGGGATCAGGAACAGGGCCAGCAGGAAGACGATCGCCGGTGCAGCCTGGGCCAGGTACATCCAGCGCCAGGCGGTGGTTCCGGCGATCTCGCCGAGGCTGCCGCCGGCATGTTTGGCGAGGAAATAGTTGACCAGGAAGGCGGCGGTCAGGCCGCTGATGATCATCACCTGCTGGACCGTGCTCATGCGCCCCCGGACCCTGGCCGGGGCCACTTCCGAGATGTAGAGCGGCGACAGGACACTGGCGGCCCCCACCGCCATGCCACCGGCGAAGCGCGCGGCCACGAACACGGTATGGCTATCGGTCAGACCCTGGATCAGGGCACCGGCAAGGAACAGCAGGGCGGCCACGATCATCACCGTCCGGCGACCGATCACATCTGCCAGGCGACCGGCGAAGAAGGCACCGAACGCGCACCCGATCAGCAGCGAGCCGACCGTGAAACCCAGACCGTTCGCATCGAGATTGAACTGGGCCTGCAGACCGGCCTGGGTGCCGTTCACCGCACCGCTGTCGTAGCCGAACAGCAAGCCCCCGATGGTCGCGACCGCGACGATCGCGATAATGAAGCCCAGGTTGACCCTGTCAGCTTCCGCCGTGTTCGGGCCCGAGCCCCCCGTCGGTCCTGCCATCTCGTTCCGCCCCTTGTTCTGCCCGTCTGACGCGGGCGTGTTGCCTGTGGTTGCCGTCTAGCGCCATCCGGCGTCGACGAAATATTCGTGGCCGGTGATGAACCGCGCATCGTCCGAGGCCAGGAACAGGGCCAGGGCCGCGACGTCGCGCGGCTCGATCCGGCCCTTCAGGCACTGGGCCGCGACGATCTCCGCCTCGCCCTCGGCCGTGTACCATTTCGACTGGCGCGGCGTTTTGACATTGCCCGGCACGATGCAGGCGACCCGCACCCCGTCGCTGCCCAGCTCCCGCGCCAGTGCCCGTGTCATCCCCTCGATCCCCGCCTTGGCGGTCTCGTACAGCGACAGGTCCGGCAGGCCCAGGTGCCAGCTGATCGAGCCCAGGTTCAGGATCACCCCGCGTCCCCGCTGACGCATGCCCGGGGCCACCGACTGGGCCGCGAAATACAGATGGCGCAGGTTCACCGCGATCCGCTCATCCCAATAGGCGGGCGTCACCTCGTCCAGCGTGTGGCGGTCATCATTGGCGGCATTGTTGACCAGCACATCGACCGGGCCGTGCTCGGCGATGACCTCGGTGAAACAGGCCTGCAGCGCCTCGACCCGGGTCAGGTCGCACCAGTGAAATACCGGGGCCGGCGACAGTCCGGCGAGCGACGCTTCCAGGGCCCGGGACTCGGCTTCCGCGACGTCGAAAAAGACGACACGCGCCCCCTGACGGGCGAAGGCCTCGACAAGCCCGGCCCCGATCCCGGAGCCGCCACCGGTCACCAGCACCAGCCGCCCCTTCAACGAAGGAAATATTGCGTCGGTCATGCCGCGCCTCCCAGCAGGCCGCGTCCGGCAAGGTTTCGCATCAGGTCGCCGACCCCCAGGGTCCAGGGCGGGGCAGCGTCGCAGGTCCGGACGACATTCTCGAGCACACCCAACCGGCCGGACGACACACGCACACGGTCGCCGACCTTGTGGGTAAAGCCCTTGCCGGGCGTGTCGCGGTCCTCGACCGGGGCGAACATCGTGCCCAGATACAGGGCAAAGCCGTCCGGATACTGGTGGGCACTCAGGGTCTGGGCGATCAGCTCCTCAGGGTCGCGGCTGATCAGGGCCATCGAACTCTCCCCCTCCAGCCGGAAGCCGTCCTCGCCGGCGACAGACAGGCCGACGACGGCGCTGCGCACATCGTCCATGCCGAAACCCTCGTCGAACAGCCGGATGAACGGCCCCAGCGCCGCGGACGCATTATTGTCCTTGGCCTTGCCCAGCAGCAGGGCCGACCGGCCCTCGATGTCGCGCAGGTTGACGTCATTGCCCAGGGTCGCGCCGACGGCCCGGCCGGTCGGATCGCAGACCACGACCACCTCGGGCTCGGGGTTGGTCCAGGCCGCGTCGGCCCGCACCCCGACCGCCGCGCCCCAACCGACCGAAGCCAGCACCGGGGCCTTGGTGAATATCTCGGCATAAGGGCCGATCGCGACTTCCAGATACTGCGACCACAGGCCGTCGGCGATCAGGGTCGCCTTCACCGCCTCGGCCTCGGGCGAACCGGGTTTCAGGTCCTTCAGGTCGCCGCCGATCCGGGCCTTCAGCCCCTCGCGGATCACACTGGCGGCGTCGGCATCCCCGCGTGCGCGCTCCTCGATCACCCGCTCCAGGGCCGAGACCGCAAAGGTCACGCCTGACGCCTTGATACATTGCAGGTCCAGCGGCGACAGCAGGCTGACCCCGGCCTCGTCGGACCAGTCCGCCGTGATCGCCAGCGCCTCGACAGCCCCCATGTCGACCCCGTCCAGCGCCGCCAGATCGCCCCTCGCCAGGGCATCGGCCGTAGTCGGCGCATGGGCCGAGATATCCAGAACCCGCCCCTTGCGGATGAGAATGGGAGTCGGCCCGTCTTTTCCGGCGACACGGCCGATCAGCAACGCCTGACGCCAGTCATCCGGCAAGGAGTTGATAATATTCAATGTTTCCCCGCCGATAGGCCTGTTCGAGCGTCGACCGCACCCGTTTGTTAGCGCTAACAAAGCGGGGTGCAATCACTATGTCAACAGCTTTCACCAGTGAAATAAAGTCACTCCGGCGGCGGGGCGCTCGATTCCCGAATGACCAGGGTGTGCTCGACCATCCGGTCCCGGTCGTCCGGCTCGTCGGACCGTCCGCGCACCAGCCGGGTGACGGCCGCCTCGGCCATTTCGGCGATCGGCTGACGGATTGTGGTCAGGGCCGGCCAGACCGTGCTGGCCAGCGGCGTGTCGTCGAAACCGACGACGGTCAGGTCCCCGGGAACGTCCAGACCGCGACGACGCGCGGCGGCGATGGCGGCGACCGCCATCTCGTCGTTCGAGGCGAAGATCGCGGTCGGCGGGCGACGGGCGGCCAGCAGCCGTTCCGCCGCCTCAAAGCCCGAGCGATAGGTGAACTCCCCGCTCTCGATCAGTCCTTCGGCGGGCGGCACGGCCTGACTCAGTTCGGTCTCGAAACCGATCAGCCGCTCGGCGCTGGCGCTCTGGTTCTGCGCGCCCTTGATGAAGCCGATGCGCCGGTGTCCCAGCGAGATCAGATAGCGGGTCATCTCCGCCGCGGCGGCCATATCGTCAATCCGGATGCTGCTGGCCACCGAACGGAACCGGCCCGCGGCGATCGCCACCGCCTCGACCCCCTGGGCCTCGATCTCGGCGATGGCCGTCCACGACTCGCCATGTGGTGGCGGCAGGATAACCCCGCCCGCCCCTTCGCTGATCAGGCGCCGGATCGCCGCCTGCTCGCTGTCGGTGTCGCTGTCGCATTTGCCGATCAGCAGCTGGGCCCCGGACCGGTGCGCGCCCTCCAGCGCCCCCAGCAGGATCTCGCCCAGATAGCCGGAGCTCGGATTGGAATACAGCAGGCCGATCCGCCCCGCCCCCGACCGCGCCAGGCTGCGCGCCGCCGCATTGGGCGAATAGCCCAGCGCCACCACCGCGGCCATCACGGCATCACGGGTCGATTCCTTGACGCCACTCTGCTTGTTGACGACGCGGGACACGGTCATCGGCGAGACCCCGGCGACCCGGGCCACGTCACTGATCGTCGGGACTTTCTCGGGAGTTGGGGGCATGCCTTGTCGTGGTTCCGTCAAGGCGTGCGCCGCCCGCGCCAACCTAGCCGCCCTCGGCCCGTCCTGTCACCCGCATCGGGAAATGATCATTCCCCGCCTCAGCGGGTCGCGGACCAGGCGGCGACAAAGCCGGCCGCACGACGGCCGACCTCAGTGGCGGTGACGCCCGGACGATACAGGGCCGATCCGATGCCGAAGCCGTCGGCCCCGACCGCGCACCAGTCCGCCATCGCCTCCGGTGCCACCCCGCCTACCGCATAGACCGGCGCGGTCTTCGGCAGCACCGCCTTCAGCGCCTTCAGCCCGGCGGTCCCGGCGATTTCGGCAGGGAACAGCTTCAGCCCGTCGGCCCCCGCGGCCAGGGCGGCGAAGGCTTCGGTCGGGGTGAAGACCCCGGGCAGGCTGACCAGCCCCTCGGCCTTGGCATGGGCGATCACGGCCGGATTGGCATTGGGCGAGATGATCACCCGGCCACCCGCGGCCCTGACCTCATCGACCGCCGCCGGACTCAGGACCGTACCCGCCCCGACCAGCATGGTGTCACCGAACCGGTCGGCCAGCCGCGCGATACTTTCCAGTGGCCGCGGCGAGTTGAGCGGAACCTCCAGACAACGGAACCCCGCGTCGAACAGGGCCTCGCCCACGGCGACCGCCTCGTCCGGGTCCAGACCCCGCAGGATGGCGATCAGCGGCAGGGCGTCCAGATGACGGTCAATCATGGTCGGTGTCTCCAGATCCGGGCCAGACCCCGGCACACGGCCCCGGCCCCGTTGACGGTGCGAATATCCGTATAGCCCGCCACGTCCAGCGCCGCAGCGTAGAAGGCGTTCAGCCGTTCGTCACCGATGATTGTCACCGCCCGTCGCCCGAACCGGGCCAGGCCCGCCGCCACCTCGGCCCCGATCACCAGACCTGACAGGCGCGACGCCGCCCCGGCCCCGTCCAGTCGGCCGTCCAGGGTGCCGACCCGGACCGAGAACAGGGCGGCCGTCAACGACGCTCCGTCCAACATCTCGCGCACCGCCCCGACAAAGATCCCGTCCGGTGCCGCCTCGCCGGCGACCGAATGGCGCAGCACCGACTGCCGGCCCAGCAGGGCGTTCAGCTCGCCGGTCATGAAGGTCTGGAAATCGCCGACCCGCCCGCCGCCGGTCTCGATCCATTTGCCGTGGGTTCCGGGGCACAGCAGCAGGGACGGCCCGGCCTCAGCCACGCCGATGGCCTGGGTCTCCTCGCCGCGCATCACATCGACCAGTCCCCCGGAGGGATCACGCAGGGCCACGCCGGGCACGATCCGGGTATCGGGCCGGTCGGGCGCGGGAATCAGCGCCGCTGCCAGGGCCTCCGCCGACGCCGGTGACGCCACATAGGGGGCCTCGACCCAGCCCTGTCGCGCGCCGACCATGCCGCACGCCAGCACCGGCAAGGCCGGCCAGCCGGCAATCAGCCGGTCCAGCGCCGGACCGAAGTCGTCCGGCGTCAGTCCGCCCATCCCGTCGTCCGAAATACGGCCTTCCAGCGCGACACCGTCGGCATCGATCTGCCAGGCGCGCAGATTGGTGGTACCCCAGTCGACCCCGATAAAGACGGCAACGCTCATCCGTTCATCCTGTTTCACCGTTCCCGATGCCGAAGGTCTTCGCAAACCCGAACAGGGCATCCTCCAGCACCGACAGTTTCAGCCGGTAGATCACCTGTTTGCCGTCCTTTTCCGCCTCCACCAGACCGGCCTCCTTCAGCACGGTGAAATGGGCCGACATGGTCGGCTTGGCGAAGCTGAACTGATCGGCCAGCTCTCCCGCGGTCATCGGCCGCTGGCGCAGCAGCTCCAGCACCCGTCGACGCGTCGGATCGGCCAGGGCTTTGAAGACCTTGTTCATGCCGCTCGATTAGGCAGGCGACTAAACGTTGTCAATCGGCCCGACGGCTCAGGACTCCTGGCCAATCGTCACGCCCGGCGGCGGCAGGCTGTCGGCCGGCACGAAGAAGTCGGGCATCAGGGCCTTGCTCGCATCGACGCTGTAGATTCCGAAGTCGCGCACCCCCTGTTCGTACAGGAAGCTGTCGTCGATCAGGAACCGGCCGGTCAGTTCACGCGACGGCCGGCAGAAGATGGCATGGGCCGCATCGGCCATGATCGCCGGCGTCCGGCAATGGGCCAGGCCGTCCTTGCCGGTCAGGGCGAATTCGATCGCCGCCGTGGCGATGGCCGTGCGCGGCCACAGGGCGTTGAAGGCGATCCCCTCGCCGCGGAATTCTTCAGCCATACCCAGCATGGCCAGGCTCATCCCGTATTTGGCCATCGAATAGGCGACGTGCGGGCCGAACCAGTGCGGGGCCAGATCCAGCGGCGGCGACAATGCCAGCACATGCGGATTGGCCGCCTTCTGCAGATGCGGCAGACAGGCCCGCGAGACCATGAAGGTGCCCCGGGCATTGACCTGGTGCATCAGGTCGAACCGCTTCATCTCGGTCGCCAGTGTGCCGGTCAGCTGGATGGCCGAGGCATTGTTGACGCAGATGTCGATGCCGCCGAACCGGGCCACGGCCGCCTCGACCGCCGCATTGACCGAGGCCTCGTCGCGCACGTCGACGATCAGCGGCAGGGCCTGGCCACCCGCCGCCTCGATCTCTTCCGCGGCCGAATAGATGGTGCCGGGCAGATGTTTATGCGCCTCGGCGGTCTTGGCGGCGATGACCACATTGGCCCCGTCCCGCGCCGCACGCAGACCGATAGCCAGGCCGATGCCACGACTGGCCCCGGTGATGAACAGCGTCTTGCCCTGCAGGGACATCGGGTTTTTCTCCGGGTGGGTTTCATTGGAAAACGGATGCGGTGCATAAAGACACAGAACCCCGAACCGAGCGAGAGGCCGTCATGACCGCATTCCAGATCACCCGGGACGGGGCCGTCGCCCATCTGCGCCTGACCCGGCCCGAGGCCTCCAACGCGCTCGGCATGGAGTTCTGGCGCGCCTTCGGCCCGGCGCTCAAGGCGCTGGACGCGGCCGGTGACGTGCGGGCGCTGGTCCTGTCCGGCGAAGGCCGAAATTTCTGCGCCGGCATGGACATCTCGGTCTTCTCGGGTGGGGCCATCCTCAATACCGACACCGCCGCCGCCCGTCAGGCCTTCCACCAGGCTGCGCGCGAACTGCAGGACACCCTGACCCTGATCGAGCGCGTCCGCTTCCCGGTCATCGCCGCCATCCAGGGGGCCTGCGTCGGGGCGGGGCTCGACATGGTCGCCGCCTGTGACCTGCGCCTCGTCTCGCAGGAGGCGTATTTCCGCATCGAGGAGATCAACATCGGCATGATGGCCGACATCGGCAGCCTGCAACGCCTGCCCAAATCCATGCCCGATGCCGTGGTCCGTGAACTGGCCTATCTGGGTACCACCCTGACCGTCGACCGGGCCGAGCGGCTGGGCTTCGTCAACGCGATCCTGCCCGATCCCGAAGCCCTGCTGGCCGCTGCGCTGGACATGGCCCGCGCCATCGCCGCCCGGGCCCCGCTGGCCGTGTCGGGGTCCAAGGCCGCCATCGTCCACGCCCGCGACCACACGGTGGCCGAGGGGCTGGAATGGGCCGCCGTCATGCAGGGCTCGATCTGGAACACCGCCGACATCCTGGCCGCCATCCAGGCCCGCGCCCTGAAACAGCCCGGCGACTTCGCCGGACTGGCGCCTCTCGCTTCGCTGGTCACCCCCGCCGACTGACGGGAGCGGCAACACGGGTGTCGTCAGTCGCCGAAGGCCGCCGACCGCGCATTCATCGGCTGCACCGCCCGGTTCGAGCGGCCCAGGGCCGCCGACAGGGCCGCGATCTGGTCGGCCGAGGCCTCGATCGGTGTCGACAACACATTCCATCGCACCCCCTCGGTGCAGGGCGGCGTGGTCAGCGAGCCGGCATAGGCGAAATAGTGCCGGTCCTCGGGCAGCAGCAGCGCCGGATAGACCCCCGGCCGCGTCACGCCCGTCTCGCCTTCCTGCGCCGGCACCGCCGCCAGCAGGGCCGCCAGCGCCGGATTGGTCTTCCCTTCGCCGACGAACACCCCGACCACGGCCAGGGCCCCGTCGGCATTGCGGTTCACGAAATGGATCTCGAGCGGATAGGCCGTGCCGTTCAGCGTGTGCTCGCTGGGGGCATGGAAATGGAACTGGACCAGATCATAGGCATCGCTGCCGATCAGGGTTCGACCGGCCGCGTCGGGCGTGAACTGCAGGGTGTGACCGTTGTCGAGGAAGGTCCCCGCCCCCGCCGCATAGGTGGGGACAAGGTCCGGCAGGTCGACTGCATCAGCTGCGGCCAGGGCCACCGGCGACTGGGCGGCGCCCACCGGGCACTCGCCCCCCCAGTGCGCCTGGTCGGCATAGGTCCAGTGCGCCGCAGCCTCGGCCGGTGCCTTGACCGGCGCGGTCTCTGTCGCGGGATTGCACCCCGCCAGCGCCAGAACCGCCGCCGTTGCCCATACTGGTTTCATCGGTCTTCCCCCTGATACCCGGCTCCAGCCAACAGCCGAATCGCCCGGTCTGCCTGCCAGACGATCAGGAAGCCGTTCGGACCTCAAGCCACCAAACCGCGTTATCGCCTCAGGCTTCCCCGGCGAACCGGCCGGCCTCGGTCAGCTGCGCCAGTACCTCGTCATCCGCCACCTGATGAAAATCGGCGTAGAAGGAGCCGACACTGAGGAATTGGACCGGATGGGCCAGGCAGATCAACTGATCCACCTCGGCCCGCAACGTCGCCAGACTGCTCTCGGGCACCACCGGAACGGCCAGGATCACCCGTCCGGCTCCGCGCGCGCGCAAATGCTGGACCGCCACCCGCGCCGTCGCCCCTGTCGCCAGCCCGTCATCGACCACCACCACCGTCCTGCCCGCCGGGTCCGGATGGGTGCGGTTGCCGAAATACAGCTGCCGCCGCCGTTCGATCTCGGCCAGGGCCAGGGCCTTTTCCTTGGCGAGATAGACGGGACTGGCCCCGCTCATCCGCTGAACGGCGTCATTGACCACCATGCGCGGAAAGCCGCCGTCGACCACGGCGGCCAGGGCCACCTCGGGCTGGCCGGGTGCCCCGATCTTGCGCACCAGTACCAGATCCAGCGGCGCGTCGAGGGCGCGGGCGACTTCCAGCGCCACCGGCACCCCGCCGCGCGGCAGCGCATAGACGATCGCGTCGGTCACGCCCGCCGCGACCACCTGTTCGGCCAGCCGGCGGCCCGCCTCGGTGCGATCGGCGAACAGGGGGCGTTGCAGGGCCATGGGCCTCACCCTCCGCCTAATGGGCCATCAGCACACAGACATCGCTGTGCGTCAGCAGGGACCGGGTCACCCCGCCCAGCATCCATTCCCGAATCCGCCCGTGGCCGTAGCCGCCGGCCACCACGAGGCCCGCCTTGCGCTTGCTCGCTTCCGCCAGGATCCGGACCGTGGTCGGGTCACCGTCATCGGCCAGCGGCGTCGCCACGGCCTCGATCCGGTGCCGCCCGAGGAATTCGCAGACATCCCGGGTACGTACCCCGGCCTCGGCCATGTCCGGCGCGGCGGCCACCTCGACCACCTCGACCCGCGAGGCCATGCGCAGCAGCGGCAGGGCTGCGACCACCGCGCGCCGGGATTCGCGCGTATCCTTCCACGCCACCAGCACCGGCTCCCCCACCGGCGAGCGGTCGCGCACCGGCGGCACGATCAGCACGGGCCGCCCCGCCGACAGGATGACATCGGCCGGGTCCGGCGACCGGAACGGCACGCCGGTCGGCTTCTGACCGATGACCAGCAGGTCCGCCGCCCGCGCCGCGCCGGCCAGCATCCAGCCGGGCGACTCCAGCCCGGCGCGCCATTCGGCGCGCACCGACCGGGCCTCGGCGATGCCGCGAAACCGCGCCCCGGCCCGCTCCACCTCGGCCTCGGCCGTCTGCCGGTACAGGGCCAGAACGTCGCCCATGCCGGAGATCGGATCCAGCATCGGCGGCTGCGGCAGACTGGCCGTGAGGCCGATCAACAGGGCATCGAAACTGATGGCCAGATCACAGGCCAGTTCGACACGGGCGTCGCTCTCTTCACTGTCGTCGACATAGACAAGCAGGCTCGGGCAGGTCATCGCGCAATCCTCCTGGGGTGCCGCCAGACAACACATCCGCAACCCCCGGGCCTTGATCAGGATCAAGGCCGGCCTTGCGCTGCGGCCCCACTGTCCGTGGCATCGGGCAGGAGGACACGATGACGATAATCACAGCACGATCAGGCCGGCTTCTGGCCGCGGCGCTGGCCCTGGCGGTGGCCGGTTGCGGAGCCGTGGACTCACGCCAGGCCATCCCGGCGGGCCCCGCCCCCGATCAGACCCGGCTCGAGGCGGTCGAACGCGGCCGGGCCTTCGCCACCACCGCCTGTGCCGGCTGCCATGCGATCGGACGCGATGACGCCAGCCCCCTGGCCGCGGCCCCGCCCCTGCGCGACATCGTTGCGCGCCGGGACCCCGAGACCCTGGCCGATGGCTTCGCCGAAGGCCTGGTCACCAGCCACCCGGCCATGCCCGCCTATATCTTCCGCGCCAGCGAGATCGACGACCTGATGGCCTGGCTGGAGACGCTGGACCGGGACGGACCGCCCCCGCGGTGACCCCAGGCCCGAAACCGGCGACAACGGCGCACCGGACACCGCCCGGAACGCCGTCTGCCGTGCGGAACCGCGCCGCCTATTTCGCGCCCTCGATCCGGATGGTCCGGGCCGGGGCACTGTCATCCTTGGGCGCGACCAGGGTCAGGACACCGTCCGCCATCGTCGCCTTGATCTTGTCCTCGTTGACGCTGGTCGGCAGGGTCACCGAGCGACAGACCGCGCCGTAGCTGCGTTCGGAAATCCGGTAGTTGTCCTTCTCGGTCTCTGTCTCGGACTTCTTCTCGCCGCTGACCGTCAGCACATGGTCCTCGACCTCGATCTTGAGATCCTCCCGGGTCATCCCGGGAAGCTCCATGGTCAGCGTCACCGCTTCCCGGGTCTCTGTCATATCCATACGGGGCGTCATCTCAAACCGGGTCAGGTGGCTCCAGCCATTGCCGAGCTCATCGAACAGGCGGTTGAATTCCCGTTGAATTGGCGCAAAAGTTCCGACCGCCGATCGCTGCAAATCGGGAAGTGATGGTCTTGCGGATGCTGCGTTTGCCATGACGTTCTCCTGTATTTGAGGGATAACGACAACATCCTATAGCGCGGTGCGATCCGAATACCTTGACCGGTGTCAAACCTGCGGTTCACCCTCCCCGGCCATCGCCGCCTCATGCGCGGCCACGACCGTCATCGTCCGGGCCAGGCTTGACGGATTGACGCTGATCGAACCAATGCCCAGCCGGGTCAGGAAGGCGGCGATCTCCGGCCAGGTGGCCGGGGCCTCGCCGCAGATGCCGACCGGGCGACCGGTCCGCCGCCCGCCCTCGACCGCCTGCCGCAACATCTCCAGCACGCCCGGATCGCGTTCGTCGAAGTCGAAGGCCACGGCCTCGGAATCCCGGTCGACACCCAGCACCAGCTGCGTCAGGTCATTGGAGCCGATCGAGAAGCCGTCGAACAGGGCGGCGAAGGCGTCGAACTGGATCACATTGTTGGGGATCTCGCACATGACGTACACTTCCAGGCCGTCTTCGCCGCGCTTCAGCCCGTGCGCGGCCATCGCGGCCAGCACCTGCTCGGCCTCGCCGACGCGGCGGCAGAAGGGCACCATGACCTTCAGATTGGTCAGCCCCATGTCCGCGCGGACGCGACGCAGGGCCTCGCACTCCAGGGCGAAACCGTCGGCGTAGCGTGGATGGGCGTAGCGCGAGGCCCCGCGGAACCCCAGCATCGGATTCTCCTCGACCGGCTCGAACGCCGCCCCGCCCAGCAGGCGTGCGTATTCATTGGTCTTGAAGTCTGACAGCCGCACGATGACCGGCCGGGGAAAGAAGGCGGCGGCGATGATCCCGACACCCTCGGCCAGACGCCGCACGAAATGATCGCGGGGCGAGGCGTCTGCCCGCGACTGCCTGACAATGGCCTGCCGCTCTCGCACCGACGCCACCCGATCCGGATGGGCCGCCGCCATCGGGTGGATCCCGATCTGCTCGCCGATGATGAACTCCATCCGGGCCAGCCCCACCCCCGCCGCCGGCAACAGGCCGGTGCGGAAGGCCAGGTCGGGCTGAGCCAGGTTGACCATGACCGGTGTGCGCGGCCGCGGAATGGTGTCCAGCGACAGACGGTCCACGGCAAAGGGGACGGCCCCGTCATGGACCCGACCGGTCTGACCCCCGGCACAGGAAACGGTGATCACCCGGCCCGTCTCCAGCCGCGTCGTGGCCCCCGCCGCCCCGACCACAGCCGGCACGCCCAGTTCGCGGGCGACGATGGCGGCATGACAGGTGCGTCCGCCCTGGTCGGTGACGATACCGCCGGCGATCTTCATCACCGGCAGCCAGTCGGGACTGGTCGACGGGGCGATCAGGATCTCGCCGGGCTGAAACGCCTTCAGGTCCGCAGCCGACTGCACCAGCCGCGCCCGACCGCTGGCGATCGCCTCGCCCACGGCCTTGCCCGTGACCAGCACCGGCCCCTCCCCGGTCAGGCGATAGGTGTCGAAGGTCGCCGGATCGCGGCGCGACGCCACCGTCTCCGGCCGGGCCTGCAGGACATAAAGCCGGCCGTCCCCGGCATCCCGGGCCCATTCAATATCCATCGGCATGGGCGCGCCGGCCTGTAGTGAATAATGGTCCTCGATCCGGATCGCGACCCCGGCCAGATCCAGAACCTCGGCATCGTCCAGGCAGTAACGTTCACGATCCCGGCGCGGCACGCGAAAACTGTGCAGCACCCCGCCCGGGTCCGCCCGGCGATGGGCCAGTCGCGTCTCCTTGCTGCCCAGCGACCGCCGCAGCACGGCCCGATGCCCCCGACGATAGGTCGGCTTGTGAACATAGAATTCGTCGGGCCCGACCCGGCCCTGGACGATGTTCTCGCCCAGTCCCCAGGCCCCGGTGATGAAGACCACGTCGCGAAAGCCGGACTCCGTGTCCAGGGTGAAGGCCACGCCGCTGGCCGCCTCGTCCGAGCGCACCATCCGCATCACCGCCACCGACAGGGCGACGCGGAAATGGTCGAAGCCGTTGTTGACCCGGTAGACGATGGCCCGGTCGGTGAAGATCGAGGCGAAGCAGCGGCGGCAGGCCTCGACCAGCCCGTCCTCGTCCCCGATATGGAGGAAGCTGTCGTGCTGACCGGCGAAGCTGGCCGTCGGCAGGTCCTCGGCCGTGGCCGAACTGCGCACCGCGACCGACAGCCCGGGCCCGCTCTGCGCCTGCAGGCGTCGATAGGCCGCCGCAATCGCATCCCTCAGCCCGGTCCCGCCAGTCGCGTCATAGACCAGGGCCCGGGCCGCCGCCGCCGCCCGGGCCAGGGTCGTGACATCCCGGACATCCAGATCCTGCAGCAGGTCCCGCAGCGGCTGCCAGGCCCCGGCTGCCGTCAACGCCTCGCGATAGGCGGCGGCCGTGACGGCGAACCCGTCCGGCGCAGTGACCGGTCCGTCCGCCAGCAGTCTGTGAAGTTCCGCCAGCGACGCCGTCTTGCCACCCACCAGCGGGACATCATCCAGCCCGAGGGTGTCGAACCAGCGAATGGGGGAGGATCCGGGCATGAGGATTCAGCGACGCCTTTCCAGCCTGAAAGGCCGGATCGCACGGTGCCGTCACGCCGTCCTTGACCCTGATCAATACAATTCCCGCCAAACCCGGCGCACACTCACGCCACCCGCCCCGAAAGGCCGTCCCTGTCCATGTCCGCGCCCGACCCCGACCTGCCCCCTGATCGCGCCCCGGTTCCGGCCTTCCGCACGCGCGGCCTGTCCAAGGTCTACGGCACCGGACCGACGGCGGTGCATGCACTGCGGGACATCGATCTGAGCATCCCCGAGGGAGAACTGGTGATCCTGCTGGGGCCGTCCGGCTCGGGCAAGTCGACCCTGCTCAACATCCTCGGCGGCCTCGACCGGGCCACATCCGGCGAGGTCGATTTTCGTCAGTCTTCACTGACGACGATGAGCGACCGGGCCCTGACCGGCTACCGGCGCAGGAACGTCGGCTTCATCTTCCAATTCTACAATCTGATCCCCAGCCTGACGGCGCGCGAGAACGTCAATCTGGTGCGCGAGATCGCCGATGACCCGCTCGACGCCGAAGAAGCCCTGGAGCTCGTCGGCCTGGGCAACCGGATGGATCATTTTCCGTCACAGCTGTCCGGCGGCGAGCAGCAGCGCACCGCCGTGGCCCGTGCCATCGCCAAACGCCCGGCCGTCCTGCTGTGCGACGAACCGACCGGGGCGCTGGATCTGAAGACCGGCGTGCGCGTGCTGGAGGCCCTGGTCGAGATCAACGCCCGCTACGGCTCCACCACCATGATCATAACCCACAATGCCGACGTCGCCCGGATCGGCGAGCGGGTGATCCATTTCCTCGACGGGCGCGTTCGCAGTGTCGAGACCAATGCCTCCCGCGTCCCGCCGTCGGAGCTGAACTGGTGAGGCTCTCCCTGCATCCGCTGGATCGCAAACTCCTGCGCGACGTCTGGACCATGCGGGTCCATGCCGCCGCCGTCGCCCTGGTGCTGGGCTGCGGCCTGGCGGTCTATGTGATGGCCGTCGGCATGCGTGGCTCGCTGGAGCAGACCCGCGAGGCCTATTACGCCACCTACCGGATGATGGACCTCGCGGCCCCGATCGTCCGGGCACCCGACCGCATCGTCACCGACCTGGCGGCGGTGCCGGATGTCGCCGCGGTCGAGACCCGCGTCTCCGGCCTGGCGGTGCTGGACCTGCCGCAGATCCAGGAGCCCGCCTCGGCCCGGCTGGTGTCGCTGCCGCTGCACGGTCGTCCGCGCATCAATGACCTCGCCCTCGTGCGCGGGCGCCTGCCCGATCCCGCCCGGGCCGAGGAGGCCGTGGTCATCCAGGCCTTCGCCACCGCCCTCGACCTCGACATCGGCAGCCGGGTCGAGGCCACCATCCATGGGCGTCGTCATACCCTGGTCATCGTCGGCATCGCCAACTCGCCCGAATTCGTCTTCGTTGCCGCCCCCGGCGAGCTGTTCCCCCAGCCGGAGCGCTTCGGCGTGCTCTGGATGAGCCGCACGGCCCTGGCCCGGGCCTTCGACATGGAGGGGGCCTTCAACGAGGCGGTCTTCCGCCTGTCGCCCGGCAGCGATGTCGACCGGGCGATCCCCGCCATCGACGCCATCCTGCGCCCGTTCGGCTCGGGCGGGGCCTACGGCCGGGACCTGATGGTCTCGGACCGGTTCCTGACCGAGGAACTGAAACAGCTGGCGACCATGGCCGTCTTCCTGCCGGCCTTCTTCCTCGTGATCGCGGCCTTTCTGGTCAATATCGCCCTGGGCCGGGTCATCGCCACGGAACGGTCGAACATCGGCCTGCTGAAGGCCTTCGGCTACAGCGACCGGGCCGTCGCCTGGCATTATGCCAAGAGCGCCCTGATCTTTGCCGCCGTCGGGGCCGCGCTGGGCTCGGTCGCCGGCGTGCTGTTCGGCCGCGCGATCGCCGACATCTATCGGGAGTACTACCATTTCCCGGCGCTGGAGTTTTCCGCCGCGCCCCTGACCTTCGCCGGGGCCTGGGTCGGGGCCTTTGCCGCCGCCGGCATCGGCGCGGTCTTTTCGGTCTGGAGCGCCCTGCGCCTCGCCCCGGCCGAGGCCCTGTCGCCGCCGCAACCGGCCGCCTATTTCCAGTCCGCCGGTCCGATCGCCCGCTTCGCCGGCCGGCTGGACGCCAAGAGCCGCATCATCCTCCGGCGGATCGAACGCTTTCCGCGCCGGGCGGCCACCACCGTACTGGGGGTTGCCCTGGCCATCGCCCTGCTGATCGTCTCGGGGGCCTTCCCCGCGGTGATGAACCAGTTGCTGGACGTCCATTTCTCGATCGCCAACCGCCAGGACGCGACCCTGTCCTTCCTGTCTCCGCGCGAGGCCGGCGTCCTGCACGACGTCAACCGCCTGCCGGGGGTGGTCTATGCCGAACCGTTCCGGGCTGACGATGTGATCCTGCGCAAGGACCGGCGCGAGGTGCGCGAGGCCCTGCTCGGCCTGCCGTTCAACGCCCGCCTGAATCGCCTGATCGGCCGCGGCGGCCGGACCCTTGAGCCGCCGGCCGCGGGCATTGTGCTGGCCCGCGCCCTGGCCGCGAAACTGGATGCCGTACCGGGCGACGAGATCGAGGTCGAACAGGTCGCCGGGCGCCGTTTGAAGGTCCGCGTCCGGGTCTCCGGCATCGTCGATCCCATGGTGGGCTCATCCGCCTATATGAACCTCGACGCCCTGGGCCGGCTGTTCCGCGAGCCGGGCCGCATCAGCGGGGCCCATATGGTCCTCGATCCGGCTCGGTACGAAGCCTTCAACCGGCGACTCAAGGAGACCCCGGCCCTGGCCGGGGCCAGTTTCCTGCGCCAGGCGGAGCGGTCCATGCGTCGCGCGTTCGCGGAAGGGGTGGGCGTCATGAACTACATCTACATCGCCTTCGCCGCGGTGATGGCGGGCGGGGTGGCCTTTTCGGCCGCGCGGGTCACCCTGGCGGAACAGGCCCGCGATCTGGCGACCCTGCGCGTGCTCGGCTTCACCCGGGTCGAGGCCTCCTATGTGCTGATCGGCGAACTGTTCGTCCTGGCCCTGGCGGCCGTTCCCCTCGGTTGCGTGCTCGGCACCGGTCTGGGAGTCTGGCTGATGCATTTGTTCCAGACCGACATGTACAGTTTTGCCTTCGTCTATGATCCACGCAGCTATGCCTTCGCCATCGCCTTCGCCCTTGTTTGCGTCGCCGTGGCTTCCCTTATCGTCCGGCTGGATGTCGACCGTCTCGACATGGTCGGCGTACTCAAGGCCAGGGACTAGACGATGAAACGCCTCGCCCTCCCCCGTCTGTCACTCGCCCGCTGGCTGTGGAGCGCGGCCGCCGTGGTCCTGCTGACCGGACTGGCCTGGCTGGCCTGGCCCCGGCCGCTCGCGGTCGAGATGGCCACCATCGACCAGGGCCTGGTTCGCCGCGAGATCGTCGACGAGGGCCGTACCCGCATCCACGATGTCTTCGTCATCTCCGCCCCCGTCGCCGGCGACCTGCAGCGGATCGACCTGCATCCCGGCGATCCCGTCGCGCGCGGCGACGTGGTCGCCACCATCCTGCCGGCCGACCCCGCCCTGCTGGACGCCCGCCTGGCCCAGGAGGCCGCCGCCGCCGTCACCGCCGCCCGCTCCGCCCTGGCCGCGACCGAGGCGGCCGCCGACCTGGCCCGGCGCGACCAGACGCGGGTCGCCCGGCTGGCCGAACAGAGCTTCGCCGCCCCGGCCGCCCTCGACGGGGCCAATGCCGCCCTGCGCGCCGCCCGGGCCGAGGTCGCGGCACGCCGGGCGGAACTGCAGCGCGCACGCGTGGCCGCGGGGGCCGGTGCGGTCCGGCCGACCGTCGCCACCCCGGTTCGCAGTCCGGCCTCCGGACAGGTTCTGCAACTGCTGCGCCCCAGCCAGGGTGTGGTCCTGACCGGTACACCCCTGCTCGAGGTCGGCGACCCGGCCAATCTGGAAGTGGTCGCCGAATTCCTGTCCCAGGACGCCATGCTGATCCCGGCCGAAGCCGAGGCACGCCTCGAGGGCTGGGGCGGCGGTACGGCACTTCCGGCGCGGGTCTCGGTCGTCGAACCCCATGCCCACACCAAGATCTCGGCCCTGGGCATCGAGGAGCAGCGCGTCAATGTGATCCTGCGCCTGACCGAGCCGGACACCGCCCCACCGCTCGGACACGGCTATCGCCTGGATGTGCGCGTCGTCGTCAGCCAGACTCCCGATGCCCTGCGGGTTCCGACCGACGCCCTTGTCCGGAACGGCACCGGCTGGGCTGTGTTCCGGGTCATCGAGGGGCGCGCCCGTCTGACCCCGATCCGCATCGGCACCGGCGATGATCGCTTTCGGCTTGTGGTCTCCGGCCTGGCGACCGGCGACCAGGTCATCCTGTTCCCCGGCGACACCATCGTGGACGGCACCCAGGTGCGCGGGACGCCGGCCGCCGGACGCTGAGACCAGCCCCGCCCATCCCGGCTGCCCGGGACGGGCGGACGGCGGCCTACCGGTCCAGACCCGCCCAGATACCCTTGATCTGGTCGGCCAGGGCCATCGGATCGAACGGCTTGGGAATGACGGCGACCGCTCCCAGGGCCAGATACTGTTCGACCTCGACCTCCTGGACCCGCGCCGTCATGAAGACGACCGGGATCGCCTGAAGTTCCGGCACGGCCTTCAGCGCCTTCAGGGTTGCGGGGCCGTCCATCCCCGGCATCATCACATCCAGCAGGATCAGATCCGGCCGGATGGTCTCCGCCTCCGCCAGACACTGCGCGCCCCCGCCCAGTCCGGTGACCGTCAGCCCCCCTACCAATTCCAGGCTGATCTGGGCGACCTCCAGGATGTCGGGATCGTCATCAACGCACAGGACATGGGTCAGGTCAGTCATCGTCGCCGTCTCCAGAGTTCGTTTCCGGCCGTGTGATCAGCCCCAGGATCGTCTCGACGATATGGGCCTCCGAGCGCCGCGACTTGACCATCGCGACGGCCACGTCCGGCAGGGCGCTTTCCGGTGTCTCCGACGCTGACAGGATCGCCACCGGTATCGGCACACCGCCCCGATCCTTCAGGACGGGCAACAGGGTCAGACCGTCGCCGTCCGGCAGGCCGATGTCCAGCACCACCAGGGCAAAATCCTGCTTCGACACCATCCGCATCGCCTGCCGCAGCGTGGTCGCCGCCACCAGCCGCGCCTTGCCCTGCATCGCCTCGGCGAGGAAATTGCTGAAGTCCACATCATCCTCGACGTGCAGGACGAGGGGAAGCGGTTCGTCGTCGCCAATGACCGCCTGCATGACGCTCCAGACCTCGTTCCGGTCTTCGGGGTCATGGATGATCCCGGCCGGAGCCTCACCGGCGGGATCATCGGGGGTAGGCTCCCCGACCCCGGACAGCAGGACGACGGGAAGGTCCGCTCCCGCCGGCAGGGCTCGCAGGTCCCGGATCAGGTCGGCACCAGTGGTCGCGGTCAGCGCGGCGTCTATGATCAGGGCCGCATAGGACCGCTGTTCCACCCGGGCCATCACGTCTGCCGCATCGACGGCGGCGTCGACCTGATAGCCGGCCTCGGCCAGCGTACGCC
>CAXBHG010000010.1:0-31747 GCA_963975385.1 uncultured Brevundimonas sp. | reverse complement strand
CCAGCAGATTGGCCCCGTCGTCGGTGGCGAGGAAGGCGTCCAGCGCCTCGACCCGGCGCACGATGCGGACGAGGTCGTCGTCACCGAGGGCGAAGACGGCGTCGACCAGATCGTGGCGCTTGCCCTGATCGCGGAGCAGGACCTTCAGGCGGTCGGCGAAGAAGGCGAGGAGGTCGGCGACATTGCGGAGATCGTCGTCGACGGTGTGACCCTTAGGATCATTGTTCGGCAAGTCGCGAGCCCGCAGCTCGGCGAGTTCACGAACACCTTCAGGCGTCAGCTCACCATCCTCCCCGCTGACCTCGAGATCAGCGAGCCGTGCAATGGGTCGGCCCCACGCTTTCACGGAATGAAGGGCAAACGCTGATCCCAGCCGATCCCGCAACGGCAACCGCGCCTCATTCTCCAAGATGAGCCGGATCACCCCCAACGCCGCCCGTCTCAGGGCGAACGGGTCCTTGGAGCCGGTGGGCTTTTCGTCGATGGCGAAGAAGCCGACGAGGGTGTCCAGCTTGTCGGCCAGGGCCACGGCCACCGTCAGGGGGGCGGTGGGGACCGAGTCGGCGGGGCCCTGGGGCCTGTAGTGGTCGCGGACGGCGTCGGCGATGCTCCCTTCCCCCTGGAGGGGGGAAGGGCCGGGGATGGGGGTGGCAGCGGTTGAGGCAGGCGGGGTGCTGGACGGGGCGGACACCGCGCGTGAGGCCGCATCCTCCACCCCCATCCCAACCCTTCCCCCCTCCAGGGGGAAGGGCTCGAGAGCCGCGACATAATACCCCCCCATCACGCCCTGAAGTTCGGGAAACTCCCCGACCATGGCGCTCGCCAGATCGGCTTTCGACAGGCGGGCGGCCTGTTCGGCCTGGTCCGGGTCGACCCCGACCAGGGGGGCGATCTCGCGGGCGAGGGCGGCGATGCGGTCGACGCGCTCGGCCAGGGTGCCGAGTTTGGCGTGGAAGGTGACGCCCTTCAGCTTGTCGTTCCAGACGGCGAAGCCGGTCTTCAGGTCCTCGTCCCAGAAGAAGCGGGCGTCGTCGAGACGGGCCGACAGCACGCGGCTGTTGCCGGCGGCCAGGGCGGCGCCGCCGTCGGTCGCCTCGACATTGGCGACGACGAGGAAATGCGGGGCCAATGGAGCGCGGACCTTCAGGTCCGCCTCGTCTGACGTCGCGGTCTGGCGGACCTGAAGGTCCGCGGTCCGGCGCACGGCGAAATATTTCTGGTGCACCTTCATCGATAGCTGCACCACCTCGGGCGGCAGGCTGAGGAAGGCGGGGTCCATGTCGCCGAGGATGGGGGTCGGCCATTCGGCCAGGCCGGCGACCTCGTCCAGCAGACCGTCGTCATCGACCAGGTCCAGCCCCCGGGCGTGGCAGGCCGCGCGGGCGGTCTCGAGAATGCGCAGCCGGCGTTCGGCGGCGTCGAGGATCACATAGTGGTCGCGCAGCTTGTGACGGTAGTCGACGAAGTCACGCACCGCGAACGGCTTGGCTCCACCCATGAAGCGGTGGCCCTCGGTGACATTGTCACTCTGGATGCCGTCCACCGAGAACGGCACGACGTTGCCGTCGAACAGGGCGAGGATCCGCTTCAGCGGCCGTACCCAGCGCAGGGTGCCGGAGCCCCAGCGCATCGATTTCGGCCACGGGAAGCCGCGCACGATCTGGTCGACCATGGTGGCGATCACGTCGGTGGTGCGCACGCCCTTTGACGCGATCACGGCGAACCAGACGCCGTCGCGCTCGGTCAGCTGGTCCTTGCTCAGGCCGGTCTTGCGCAGGAAGCCGTCCAGCGCCTGGTCCGGGGCCGAGGTGCGGGGGCCCTTGACCTCTTCCTCGCGGTCCGGCGTCGCCTTGGGCAGGCCCTCGACCACCAGGGTCAGACGGCGCGGCCCGGCGAAGGTGGTCAGGGAGTCGTATGTCAGGCCCGCCGCCTTGAGCCGTTCGGTGGCCATGCGTTCCAGATCACGCGCGGCCCCGCCCTGCATCCGGGCGGGGATTTCTTCGGAGAAGAGTTCGATGAGGAGTTGGGGCATTAGCGGACGTCGTACCGTGGTGCTCCCTTCCCCCTGGAGGGGGGAAGGGCTGGGGATGGGGGTGGCGCTGTTTCAGCCACGATCTGTTCGACGACCGATGTCAGGTTGGACTTCACGTCGGACTCAGGGAAGCGCAAGACCCGAAAACCTTCGGCGCGGAACCAGGCGTCGCGCTCTGCGTCTCTCGCCTGGCGATCCGGCAAGGTATGGTGGTAGCCATCTATCTCGATGACAAGCCGCGACCCAAAATGGGCAAAGTCCACTACGTAAGGGCCTACGGGAGCCTGACGGCGAAAATTCATCTTCCGTTCGCGAAGCGCCTCCCAGACGATGCGCTCACCGTAGGTCTCTGCCTTGCGCAAGCGAAGGGCACGGGCTTTTGCGGCAGGCGCCGGACGCCTCCCTTCCCCCTGGAGGGGGGAAGGGCCGGGGATGGGGGTGGCGGCGGTGCAGGCGATCGCGGTAGCTGGCTCGTCGGACGCAGTGCCCGAGGCAGGCACCTCCACCCCCACCCCTGCCCCTCCCCCCTCCAGGGGGAGGGGTTCGACCTCGTTGACTCCATGGGCCATCAGTCGATCTTCCTGCGCTCGATGGACAGCCGAAGGTTTGTCACAGCGCCGGTCTCATCAGCGGTGAAGAAGATTCCGATGTCGAACGGCACAGCGCTCAAGGCCGCACCGTTGATCAACGTCCAGAACGAGGTCCCCACCACGAACTGGGCGTCGACGCGATGCTCGTGTTCAAACACGTTACCCAGCTGCTCCTCTTCCTCGAACGGGAACTCGAGAAAGGAACCGTGAAGCGGGCAGACCGTGTCATCATCCAGTTCAAAGGTAGTGCTGAACACCCATTGCAGCTCGTGCGAGGCGACGTTGCTCGCGGGGATGTATAGAGTTTCATTACTCACCACCGCCCCACCGCCGATAGGCTTGGCGCGTCTGGGCCGCCGATCCGCCAGAGAGATGACGGCGTCGTCGCTCACGCCCGCGCCCTTTCCTGTTCGACGTACGCCAGCGCACACGCCTTACACAGGTCGCGGATGCGGCCGATGTAGCTCTGGCGTTCGGCGACGGCGATGGCGCCGCGGGCGTCCATCAGGTTGAACAGGTGGCTGGCCTTCAGCACCTGGTCGTAGGCGGGCAGGACCAGGGCCTGATCCTGCGGGCCGGTCATCGCGAGGAAGCGTTCGACCTCGGCGACCATGTCCTCGAACCGGCGCTTGAGGCCGTCGACGTCATAGCCGTGGAAATTGGCTTCCGACTGCTGGCGCTCGTTCTCGAGGAAGACCTCGCCGTAGGTCAGGCCCTCTTTCGTGAATTTCAGATCATAGACGTTGTCGACGCCCTGGACGTACATGGCCAGACGCTCGAGGCCATAGGTCAGTTCGCCCGAGACGACGTCGACCTCGATGCCGCCGACGCCCTGGAAATAGGTGAACTGGGTCACCTCCATGCCGTCGCACCAGACCTCCCAGCCCAGACCCCAGGCCCCGACGGTGGGGTTCTCCCAGTCGTCCTCGACGAAGCGGATGTCGTGCAGTTTCGGATCGATGCCGATCGCCGCCAGCGAGCCGAGATACAGCGCCTGCAGGTTGTCGGGGTTGGGCTTCAGGATGACCTGGAATTGGTAATAGTGCTGGAGGCGGTTGGGGTTTTCGCCATAGCGGCCGTCGCCGGGACGCCGCGACGGCTGGACATAGGCGGCCTTCCACGGCCGCGGGCCCAGGGCGCGCAGCACGGTCGCCGGGTGCAGGGTGCCGGCCCCGACCTCGATGTCATAGGGCTGCAGCAGGGCACAGCCCTGGTCGCCCCAGTATTTCTGGAGCGTCAGGATCAGGTCCTGGAAGGCGAGAGGTTCGGTCGAATGGGGCAAGGGGCGGGCCGCTTCGCAGACGCAAAAAATGACGGCGGACCCTAGGGCGGGGCGCGGCTGACTTCAACTGGAGGCGGGCCGATTAGGCGGCGGGCCGGATCAGCTGCCGTCAGGCCGGAGCCCGTGACCGAGCACGGTCGGCCGGACCCACCAGTCCGGATGGGCGGCCGACAGGGTGGCGGCGGCGGCGCGGGCGGTGGCGGCATCCTCGCACAGGCCGAAGACGGTGGCCCCCGAGCCCGACATCCGCGCCAGCCGCACACCGGGGGCGGCGGCCACTGCCTTGAGCGTCGCGCCGATCGCCGGGCACAGGGCCACGGCCGGGGCCTGCAGGTCGTTGCGCTGTCCGGCCAGCCAGGCGATCACCGCCGACGGGGTCCAGCTGGACGGTGGGGCGGGACGGTCGGCGGTGGCGGCCGGGCCTTCGTCATAGCCGCGATAGACGGCCCCGGTCGGCGACGGCAGGCCGGGATTGACCAGCACGGCGGCCAGCGGCGGCAGGTCGGGTTCGGGGGTCAGGCGGTCGCCCCGCCCCTCAGCCCAGACCGGGCGGGCGAACAGACACATGGGGCCGTCGGCCCCGATGCCGGCGGCGATCCGGGTCAGGGCCGCGTCGTCGAGATCGAGGTCCAGCACCCGGCGCGCCAGCCGCAGGGCCGCGCCCGCGTCGGCCGAGCCGCCGCCGAGGCCCGCGGCGATCGGCAACTGTTTGTCGAGGGTGATCCGCAGGCCCGGCGAACCGGTTCCGGCGACCTGACCGAGGGCCTTGAGGGCCCGCAGCACCAGATTGTCCCCCTCGCCCGCCAGGCCCGCGGCGAAGGGGCCGGTGATGGCCAGCGACAGGCTGTCGGCCGGCGCGGCGCTGAGCCGGTCGCCGAGATCGGCGAAGGCGACCAGACTGGCCAGCGGATGGTAGCCGTCCGCGTCGACCGGGCCGACGTGCAGGAACAGATTGACCTTGGCCGGGGCCAGGGCGTCACGACGCATGGGACCCTAGGCCCCGGTACCGGACACCGGCACCTGTGGGGCCAGACCCTCAGCCAGCTTGCGCTCGACCTCGGCCTGCTGGTCGGCGTCGGGATCCAGCGTCAGGACCCGCTCCCACTGGAAGCCGGCCTCGCGGCGGCGCCCGACCTGCCAGTAGGCGTCGCCCAGATGGTCGTTGATCTCGGCATTGGCCGGCTCCTTGGCCACGGCGGCCTCGAGCGTGTCCACCGCCAGGTCGTACCGGCCCTGGCGGTACTGGGCCCAGCCGAGGGAGTCCTGGATGTTGCCGTTCTCGGGCTCGGCCTCATGGGCGCGGGCGATCATCTCGGCCCCCTGATGGACCCGTTTGCCGCTGTCGACCCAGAGGTAGCCGAGATAGTTGAGCACGGTGGGGTCGTCAGGCCGGGCCTGCAGGGCGGCCCACAGTTCGGCCTCGGCCTCATCGACCCGGCCCAGGGATTCATAGGCGACGCCACGCACGAAATGGAATTCGAACGGCTGGTCGGCGATGTTGAGCAGCGGCCCGTTCAGAATCTCCAGGGCCTCGTCATAACGATCCAGCTGGATCAGTTGCGAGGCGCGGACATAGGCGATCTCGACCGCGTCCGGCGCAGAGCCGGCGGCGCGATTAAATTCCTCAAGAGCGGCCCCCGCCTGTTCCTCGCGCTGGAAGCTGCGACCCATCTCCATCCGGGCCTGGGCGTGGAGCGCCGGATCGGACGGGGCGACACGCGCCAGGGCGTCGCGGGCATCGGCCTCGCGCCCGGCGGCGGCCAGGGCCTGGCCGAGACGGAAGCGGGTCAGGTCGGTGGGGGCGAGGTTCAGGGCCAGACGCAGATAGACGGCGGCCACCTCGGCCCCGCCCTCGGTCGAGGCCTGGATGGCGGCGATGGTCAGAACGTCCGCGGCCCCGGCGCGCAGAGTGGGTGCCGCCGGGGCGCGCCCGCGGGCCATCAACCGGGCCCGCCCCTGGGCGACGGTCGGATCGGTGCTGCCGCCGGCGATGGCGGCGTCATAGACGGCCAGGGCCTCGTCGCGCCTGCCGCGCCGCTCCAGATATTCGGCATGGGAGCGGCGGAACAGCTGTGCCCCCAGCGGATTGGCGGTCAGGCCGGCGAAGGCGGCGTCGGCCTCGTCGTACCGGCGGCGGTGCTCCAGCAGCAGGGCGCGGCTGTGGCGGACGAACAGCGAGGTCGGATCGTTGGCGGCGGCGGGCGGCAGCCGCAAGGCCAGGTCCCAGTCGCCGGCGGCGGCGGCGATCCACGGCTGGACATAGAGGCCGGCGCGGGCATGCGGCTGCTGGATCGGGGCGGACCGCAGTTCGGCCAGGCCGGCGGCCGGATCGTCGTGCACAAAGGCCTGGACCACCGAGACCAGCCGTCCGGCCTCGCTGATCACGGGCGGCACACCCTCGCCCGACGGCCGCAGGCGAGCGGCCAGGTCAAGGTCACCGGCCAGCAGGGCCGCGGTGAAGGTCTGCAGCCGCACGGACGGCTGTTCGGGGGTCAGGACCTCGACCCGGGCGTAGAGATCGGCCCCGGTTTCGCCGAGCCCGCGGGACTGGGCCAGACGCCCGGCCAGATACAGGCCGTAGGCCGAGCGGCCGTCGGCATCGGTCGGCACCGGGGCCCAGACCGCCGGAATGGCCACAACCTCCGCCTCGACCGGCGTGTCCGCCTCAGGGTCACCGTCGAGCGGGTCAGTCTCGACCGGGTCAGCCGCCGCGTCGGGATCAATGACCCCGGCCGGATCAGCCGGCGGCGCGTCCTGGGCCGCGGCGGCTCCGGCAAGGGCCCCGACGGCAACGAAGGACAGGAGGGCGAGACGAAGACGGAGGATATTCATGGGTCGAAACCTTGACGCTTTGCCTGCCCGCCGCAAGGGGCCTCAACCCATACCCGCTACATATTGGGATAATTGGGGCCGCCGCCCCCCTCGGGCGTGGTCCAGACGATATTCTGCGACGGATCCTTGATGTCGCAGGTTTTGCAGTGGACGCAGTTCTGGGCGTTGATCTGGAAGCGCGGATTGGATTTGCCGTCCTCGTCGTACAGCACCTCGTACACGCCCGCCGGGCAGTAGAGCCGGGCCGGTTCGCCGTATCTGGGCAGGTTGACGGCGATCGGGATCGACGGGTCCAGCAGCTTCAGATGGGCCGGCTGTTCCTCGGCGTGGTTGGTGTTGGAGATGAACACGGACGACAACTTGTCGAAGCTGAGCTTGCCGTCCGGTTTCGGATAGGCGATCGGCTTGTGCTTCGCGGCACGCTCGGTCGAGGCCGAGTCGGTCTTGCCGTGCTTCCGGGTGCCGAACAGCGAGAAGCCGCCGAACAGGGCCCCGCACCACAGGTCGAACACGCCCAGCGCCCCGCCGAGGGTGGTGCCGTATTTCGACAGCAGCGGCTTGGCGTTGCGCACTGCCTTCAGCTCCTTGCGGACCCAGCTGTGATCATAGGCGGTCTGGTATTCGACCAGGGTGTCGCCGGCGCGGCCAGCCTGGACCGCGTCATAGGCGGCGTCGGCGGCCAGCATGCCGGTCTTCATCGCATTATGGCTGCCCTTGATACGGGGCACGTTTACGAAGCCGGCCGAACAGCCGATCAGCGCCCCGCCCGGGAAGGCCAGCTTCGGCACCGACTGGAAGCCGCCCTCGGTGATCGCCCGCGCGCCGTAGGAGATACGGGTGCCGCCCTCGAGGTGTTCGCTGATGGCGGGATGGTGTTTGAAGCGCTGGAACTCGTCGAACGGCGACAGGAAGGGGTTCCTGTAGTTCAGGTGCACGACGTAGCCGATCGCCACATAGCGATCGCCGAAATGGTACATAAAGCTGCCGCCGCCGGTGTGCTCGTCCAGCGGCCAGCCGGTGGTGTGCTGGGCCAGACCGGGCTGGTGCCTGTCGGCCGGGACCTGCCACAGCTCCTTCAGACCGATGCCGTATTTCTGCGGCTGGCAGTCGGCGGCCAGTTTGTGACGGGCCATAATGGTCTTGGCCAGCGAACCGCGCACGCCCTCGGCGATGAAGACATATTTGCCGTGCAGTTCGATGCCGGGCTGAAAATCGTCGGTCGGCCGGCCTTCGCGGTCGATGCCGAACACGCCCGCGACGACGCCCTTCACCCGGCCGGACGGTTCGTCCCAGACGACATGGCTGGCGGCCATGCCGGGATAGACCTCGACCCCCAGGGCCTCGGCCTGTTCACCCAGCCAGCGCGCGACATTGCCGAGCGAGGCGATGTAGCAGCCGTGGTTGTGCATCATCGGCGGCAGCAGGGGCATGGGCAGGCTGACCTGACCCTGCGGCCCCAGCACCATGAAGCGGTCCTTCGTGACCGGGGTCTCCAGCGGCGCGCCGCGATCCTTCCAGTCGGGGAACAGCTCGTTCAGGGCCTTCGGGTCGATGACCGCGCCGGACAGGATGTGGCCGCCGATCTCGGCGCTCTTTTCCAGAACGGCGACGGAAATCTCCTTGCCGTCCTTTTCCGCGCGCTGTTTCAGGCGGATGGCGGCGGACAGGCCGGCGGGGCCGCCGCCGACGATGACGACGTCATACTCCATGACCTCGCGCTCGACGCCGGTCAGGGCCTCCAGCGGCGGCAGGTTGTCGATGATGGCCTCCTGCACCGGGTTGACGGCACCGCCCTCGATCGCTTGCTCGGCCATAACGCTCTGTTCCCGGTCGTTTCTGTAATCTCCGTCTTATCGGAACGTGACGCGGGGGCGGTCAAGGCTTATCCCTGTCCCGAGCCCATGAACCCATCTGCATCCGACATTGCCGCGACCGAAAGCCTGCTCGCCTTCTGGCGGGATGCGGGGGTCGATGCCTGTTTCGAGGACGCGCCGGTCGACCGCACCCATGTCCAGCCGCCGCCGGCCCTGAAGGCCGTGGCGCGGGCGACGGCGGCGGTCGTGGCCCGTCCCCACACCGACGAAGCCCGGGCCGAGGCTCGCCACCTGGCCGCCGGGGCCGCCACCCTGGAGGCCCTGGCCACGGCCGTCGCCGGGTTCGAGGGTTGTCCGCTGAGCGGACTGGGGGCGACCCGGTCGGTCTTCGCCCGCGGCAACCCGACGGCACCGGTCCTGATCATCGGCGAAGGCCCCGGCACCGAGGAAGACGCCCAGGGCGCGCCCTTCGTCGGCCAGGCGGGCCGGCTGCTGGACCGCATGCTGGAGGCCGCCAGCCTGACGGACCGGGTCTTCATCACCAATACCGTCTACTGGAAGCCGCCCGGCAACCGGAGTCCGACCCCCCAGGAACAGGCCGTGTGCGCTCCCTTTGTCGACCGGGTCTGCGACCTGATGCGACCGAGGATCGTGCTGCTGGTGGGGGCAGCGGCGGCGCGTTCGGTACTGGGCACCGACGAGGGCATCATGCGTTTGCGGGGCCAGTGGAAGGACTGGCATCTGCCGGAGGGTGGCTTTTCCGTCCCGGTGATGCCGACCCTGCATCCCGCCTTCCTGCTGCGCCAGCCGCAGGCCAAGCGGCAGGTCTGGGCCGATCTGCTGGCCCTGACGGCGCGGCTGGACGATCCGGCGGAGGCCGGCTGACTCAATATCGCCCCAAAAAGCGAACACGATTGAACCGGATGCAGGGTCTGGCACCATTGTTGCCTGATCACCGAACACAGGTGTGTCACGGGTCCGTTTCGAGACGCACCGCACCGCGACAGCCAGGGGGGCCGCCAGACATGTTCCGTTTCTGCCGCGCACTGGTTGCGCCCGCACTGGTATTGGCCCTGTCGACCGTCGCCACGACCGCCACCGCGACGGATGCAGACGAACCCCGCAACACCCCCAGCACCCTGAGTTCTGCCGACCGGCTGAGCTATACCACCGCCTTCGACGCGCTGCGGCGGGGCGATCTGGACCTGGCCCGCGCCTCGGCCCGCCAGGCCCAGGACCATGTGCTGGTCGGACAGGTCGAGTTCGAGCGCCTGTTCCACCGTGACTATGTCGCCACCTACGAAGACCTGTGCGCCTGGCTGGAGGAGTTCTCCGACCTGCCGGACGCGCCCCGGGCCTATGACCTTGCGCTGCGGCGACGGCCGGACGGGGCACCCGAACCGAAACGCCCGCGCAGCGTCAGCGAACGCAGCTGGGACAGTATCGTCACCGCCGACGGTGGCCCGGCCACCGGCGACCCGATGAAGGCGGCCCGGATCGCCTATAATGCCAATGACCTTTCCGCGGCGATCAGTCTGGGCGAGCAGATCGGGGACTGGTGGGTCGTCGGGCTGGCGACCTATCGCCAGGCCGAGTTCGGCCGGTCGCTGCGGGCATTCGAACGGGTCGCCAATGACCCGACCGAGGATGCCTGGGTCCGGGCCGGGGCCGCGGTCTGGAGCGCCAAATCCGCCGGTCGGGCCGGGCAGCAGGACCGGGTCCAGCATTTCCTGAGAATGGCGGCCCGCTGGCCGGCGACCTTCTATGGCCAGATCGCCCTGCGGCAACTGGGCGAGGAACCGGTCATCGAGAACCTGGGGCCGCGTCCCTATGAGGCGGTGCTTCAGCCGCCGATCAGCCGCAACGACGAACCCATCGGCGTCGAGGTCGACGAACTGGACGAATTCATCCGGTCGAACGAACGCGCCCGCCGCACCGTGGCCTATTTCGAGATCGGCCGACGCTCGGACGCCCAGAGTGAATTGCGCAGCGGCCTGCACAGCGCCGTGACGGACGGTGCCCGCCGCCTGTGGATCGGCCTGGCGCGGGCCCTGGGGCCGCGCGTCACGGGCTCGAACGACGAGGCCGAGCGGATCGACGCCCGGCGCTATCCGATGCCGGTGCTGGAGCCGGAAGGCGGCTTCACCATCGAGCGGGCGCTGGTCTATGCGATCGCGCGCAAGGAGACCGGCTTCAACGCCGAGGCCCGGTCGGGGGCCGGGGCCTATGGCATCATGCAGGTGATGCCGACCACCGCGGCCGAACTGGCCGGGGACCGCGGCTTTGTCACCGACCCACAGCGGTTGCTGCAGCCGGCTGTGAACCTGAAGCTGGGTCAGGCCTATATCAACCGGATGCTGCAGATGTCGGCGCTGCAGGGCGACCTGCTGCGCGCGGCGGCCTCGTACAATGCCGGACCGGGCCCGATGCTGGGGGCGATCCGCAAACTGGGCCAGGACGCCGATCCGCTGCTGCTGATCGAGACCATCGATGTGCCGCAGGCGCGCGACTATGTCGAAAAGGTCGTCGCCGCCTACTGGATCTACCAGCGGATGCTGGGCGCACCGCTGAATACACTGGACGCCGTGGCGTCGGGCGCCGCCCTGGTGCCGATCAGTCTGGACTATGTCGCCCCGCCGCCGGTGCCGGTCGAACTTGCCCAGACCCCGTCCGTAGACGGCGGGCACTGACCGCGCGCGGCGTCAGCCTCAGATGAAGCTGGCGACCAGCAGGGCCGGCAGGCAGCAGGCCACCACCATCAGCAGGGCGTAGACCAGCAGGCCGGGCCGTTCGGCGGGCACCGGAGGATGCGCGATTGGATGGTCCATGCCGGTCTCCTGCGCAGGCGGATTCGAGCGCAGACGCCAACCTAACGACGTTCGGTTAAGTCGCGGTTCGCCGGCGCGGTTAACCCGGGTTAAGCGCGGCAGCGGTCCATTCGGCGAGATCCGGCTGGGCCAGCAGGGTCTCGACATAGGCGCGGGCCACACCATCGGTGTCGCCATGGTCGGCCAGATCGATCTGATAGTGGCGAATCCGGGTCGCGACCGGGGTGAAGAAGGCGTCCGGCACCGACCAGTCGCCGAACAGATACGGCCCGGTCGCACCGAAGCGGGTCCGCATGCCTGACCACAGATCGACGAGGCGGCGCAGGTCGCGGGCCACGGCTTCCCCGGTCGGGGCCGGGGCGCGGTCGGGTCCGACCATCGTATGGTCCGGCCCCATGCCGCAGTCGGTGCGCAGAGCGATGAAGCCACCGTGCATTTCACACGCGGCCGAGCGGGCCAGCCAGCGGGCGTGGGCGTCGGCCGGCCACAACCTGGCTTCGGGGTAGCGTTCGGCGCACCAGACCGAAATGGCCATGGAGTCCCAGATGGTTTCGCCCTCGACCTTCAGAAGGGGCACCAGTCGCGACGGTGAAATCCGCGCCAGCTCGGCCTGGCCCTCGGCCGCATAGATGTCGATCTCGCGCAGGGTGAAGTCCGCGCCACACCGTTTCAGCACCAGCCAGGGCCGCAGGGACCAGGTCGAATACAGCCGGGGGCCGATAATCAATTCCATGCCGCTGCCTCCTGTCTGCGCCCGCCTGTCGTGACCCGGAGCCGGAGCCAATGCAAGCGCGTGATCGGGCGACGCCTTGACTCCCGGGGGCCTTGGACCGACACCCCGCGCCCATGATCATTCGTTATTCCCGCCCCGAAGCCGTCGCCATCTGGTCGCAGGAGACCAAATACCGGATCTGGTTCGAGATCGAGGCCCACGCCGCCACGCGGATGGCCGAGCTGGGTACCATCCCGGCCAGCGCCGCCGAGGCCATCTGGGCCAAGGGCCGGGACGTGGTGTTCGACGCCGACCGCATCGACGAGATCGAGCGGACGACCAAGCACGACGTCATCGCCTTCCTGACCCATGTGTCGGAGATCGTCGGCGAGGAGGCCCGCTTCCTGCACCAGGGCATGACCTCATCGGACGTGCTGGACACCTGTTTCTCGGTCCAGCTGGCGCGGGCCTCGGACCTGCTGGTCGCGGGCGTCGACCGGGTGCTGGCGGCGCTGGAGACACGGGCGAAGGAGCATAAGCTGACCGCCTGCGTGGGCCGCAGCCACGGCATCCATGCCGAGCCGGTGACCTTCGGCCTGAAGCTGGCCGGCTATCACGCCGAGTTCCAGCGGGCGAAGCGGCGGCTGCTGACGGCGAAGGAAGAGATCGCGACCTGCGCCATCTCCGGGGCCGTGGGCACCTTCGCCAATGTCGATCCGGCGGTGGAGGCCTATGTCGCCGACAAGATGGGCCTGTCCGTCGAGCCGGTCTCGACCCAGGTGATCCCGCGCGACCGGCACGCCGCCTTCTTCGCGGCCCTGGGCGTGGTGGCGTCGTCTGTCGAGCGTCTGGCCGTCGAGATCCGCCACCTGCAGCGCACCGAGGTGCTGGAGGCCGAGGAATTCTTCGACAAGGGCCAGAAGGGCTCGTCGGCCATGCCGCACAAGCGCAACCCGATCCTGACCGAGAACCTGACCGGCCTGGCGCGTCTGGTGCGCTCGGCCGTGGTGCCGGCGATGGAGAACGTCGCCCTGTGGCACGAGCGCGACATCAGCCATTCCTCGGTCGAGCGCGGCATCGGCCCGGACGCCACCATCCATCTGGACTTCGCCCTGCATCGTCTGGCCGGCGTGGTCGAGCGGCTGAACGTCTATCCGGCCAATATGGAGAAGAACCTGAACCTGCTGGGCGGGCTGGTGCATTCGCAGCGGGTCATGCTGGCCCTGACCCAGGCGGGGGTGTCGCGCGAGGACGCCTATGCCGCGGTGCAGGAGAACGCGATGAAGGTGTGGCGCGGCGAGGGCCGGTTCCTGGACTTCCTCAAGGCTGACGCGCGCGTCACCCTGCCCGAGGCCCAGCTCGAGGCCCTGTTCGACATCGGCTATCACACCAAACATGTGGACACGGTGTTCGCCCGGGTGTTCGGAGCCGACTGATGAGCGGCCTGGCCCTGCGGCTGAATCCGGCGATCGATGTCGAGGCCGCCGCGCGCGCCTATGCCCGCGACGGCTTCGTCCAGATCGACGAGGTGTTCGAGCCGGAGGTGGCGGAGGCCCTGGCCACCCTGCTGGAGACGGGTCTCGACTGGGACCTGGCCTTCGAGGGCGAGGACGGCCGCCCGGAGGTCCTGACCCGGGCCCGCATCGCCGCCGTGGGCGAGCCGGTGCTGCGCGAACGGCTGAAGGGCATGCTGGCGCGGGCAGGCGGGGCCTATGGTTTCATGTATCTGAGCTATCCGCTGATCAGCGCCTATCTGGCCGGGCGTGACCCCGGCCACGCCATCCACGGCCTGACCGAATGGCTGAACCAGGAATTCGTCCGCTTCGGCGCGACGGTGACCGGCCAGCCGCAGGTGGTGAAGGCCGACGGCCAGGCGACCCGCTACCGGCCCGGCGACTTCATCGGCCTGCACAATGACGTCGGCAGCGAGGCCAGCGACCGGTTGACCGCCTATACGCTGGGCCTGACCCGCGAGTGGCGGCCCGACTGGGGCGGCCAGCTACTGTTCCATGACGCGGCCGGCGACGTGACCCGCGGCCATGCCCCGCGCTGGAACACCCTGACCCTGTTCCGGGTGCCGCAGCTGCATTCTGTCGCTCCGGTCGCCGCCTATGCCCGGGGCACACGGCTGTCGATCGTCGGCTGGCTCAGGGATGCCGGTGCCGCCGCGCGCTGAGCAGGACACGCCAAGGCGAACCGGCTTTGCGCCGGTGGTCGACGCCCGAACACGGGTGCTGATTCTGGGCAGCCTGCCCGGCGACGCCTCGCTGGCAGCGGCGCAATACTATGCCCATCCGCGCAACGGCTTCTGGCGACTGATCGGCGGGGTGATCGGCCAGGACCTGGTCGCCCTCGCCTATTCGCAGCGGCTGGAGGCCCTGAAGGCTGCGGGCGTCGGCCTGTGGGACGTGATCACCACCGCCCGCCGCGCCGGCAGTCTGGACACGGCGATCCGGGCCCCCGAATTCGCGGACCTGGCCGGTCTGGTCGCGACCCTGCCCGAGTTGCGGGCCGTGGCGTTCAACGGCGCGACCGCGGCCCGGGCCGGGCGACGCACCCTGGCCGGGGTCGCCGGGACACTGGAACTGATCGACCTGCCGTCTTCCAGTCCGGCCCACACCCGGCCGCTGGCGGAGAAGGCCGGGGCATGGGCGGCGCTGGCGGAACGGCTCCGGTCCTGAGACCCGGACACGCAAAAAGGGCCGCCCCGCTGCCGGGACGGCCCTTTCAATGCAGTACGAAGGCCGAAGGGCCTATTCGCCGGCGCGGATCTGATCGCGGGCGATCGAGGCCAGCTCGTCCATCTTCGAGCGAATCTCGCCCTCGGAGACCGTCATGCCCGACCCCTTGAAGTCGCCGGCGATCTTGCGGAACACATCCTCTTCGCCCGGCTGTTCGAAATCGGCGCGCACCACGGCGTTGGCATATTGCTCGCCACTCTCGGCCGAGAGGCCCATCTTGCCGGCAGCCCAAAGCCCCAGCAGCTTGTTGCGGCGGGCCATGGCCTTGAATTCCTGATCCTGATCGAGCGCGAACTTGGACTCGAATCCGGCTTCCCGATCGTCAAAGGTCGTCATACGCGTTCAGAAGCTCCTGTCGCAGGCCTCAGTCAGCCCGCTGTCGCGGAGGTCTATAGACCGCTCCCCGCTGAACGCAACCGCGGGCATGACGGTTCCTGCCCGGTCACGTCCGCGACTGTCGTTTGTATCACAGCCCGCCTTCGGCTAGTGTCCGCGCGCCTGAACTTCCCGCCCGCCCGATTCCGCTGTCGCGCCGCCCAGACCGATGTTCTGGCCGCGCGATTTTTGTTTCCGGACAGGTTTTTATCTCTCCCCGCCGGGACACGACCATGAATTCCAAGCGCAAGAAAATTTATGAGGGCAAGGCCAAGGTCCTCTACGAGGGGCCCGAGCCCGGCACGCTGATCCAGTATTTCAAGGACGACGCCACCGCCTTCAACGGCGAGAAAAAGGCGCAGCTTGAAGGCAAGGGCGTGATCAACAACCGCATCAGCGAGTTCGTCATGAGCCGGCTGAACGGAATCGGTGTGACCAACCATTTCATCAAACGGCTGAACCTGCGCGAACAGCTGATCCGCGAGGTCGAGATCATTCCGCTCGAGGTCGTGTGCCGCAACATCGTGGCCGGCTCGATGAGCCAGCGCCTCGGCATCGAGGAGGGCACGCCCCTGCCCCGCTCGATCATCGAATTCTACTACAAGAAGGACGAGCTCAACGACCCGATGGTCACCGAAGAGCACATCACCGCCTTCAACTGGGCCACGACCCAGGAGCTGGACGACATCCTGGCCATGACGGTCCGCGTCAACGACTATCTGTCGGGCATGTTCGGCGCGGTCGGCATCACCCTGGTCGACTTCAAGATCGAGTTCGGGCGCGTCTGGGAGAATGATTTCGCCCGCGTCATCCTGGCCGACGAGATCAGCCCCGACTCCTGCCGGCTGTGGGACACGGCCACCGGCGAGAAGCTGGACAAGGACCGCTTCCGCCGCGACCTGGGCAATGTCATCGAAAGCTATACCGAAGTGGCCAAGCGGCTGGGCATCATGAAGGATATGCCGACCGTGATTCAGGGAGGACTGCACTGATGGCGAAGGTCAGGGTTCATGTGTACCTGAAGCCCGGCGTTCTTGACGTCCAGGGCAAGGCCGTCGAGGGCGCGCTGCACGGTCTCGGCTGGGCCGGCGTCGCCAATGCCCGGGTCGGCAAGCTGATCGAATTCGACTTCACCGGCGAGGGCGACCCGGCCGACGAAGCCAGGAAGATGTGCGAGACCCTGCTGGCCAATACCGTGATCGAAAGCTACCGCATCGAGATCGCGTGAAACGGCTGATCCAGTTCTCGATCGCGGCCTTCGTTCTGGTCTGCGTGCTGATATTTGCCGTGGCGCTTGGCGGCGGTTTGATGGACAGCACGGCCTTCACCGCCGAAGCGACCGCGCGGGGACATTAAGGCCGCTGGTGCGTTAGGATCGGACGACGATCACCGACGGGGACATCTGATGACCTTCGCCCTCACCTCGAACGACATCACCGACGGCGGAATTCTGCCTGACGCCCAGGTCCAGGCCAGGGGCAATATCTCGCCCCACCTGCGCTGGTCCGGGGTACCCGACGGGACGAAGAGTTTCGCCGTCACCTGTTTCGACCCCGATGCCCCGACCGGTTCGGGCTTCTGGCACTGGACCGTGGCCAACATCCCCGCCGACGTCAGGGAGCTGCTCGAGGACGCCTCGTCCGGCGGCCTGCCCCGGGGGGCGGTCGAGGGACGCACCGACTTCGGTTCCCCCGGCTATGGCGGGGCCGCCCCGCCGCCCGGCCACGGGCCGCATCGCTATGTCTTCACCGTCTTCGCCGTGGATGTGCCGCAGCTGGATGTGACGCCCGAGAATTCGGGGGCGGTGTTCGGTTTCAACCTGCATTTCCATACCCTGGCGAAGGCGTCGCTAACGGCGACGTATGAGAACCATGGCTGAGTCCGCGTTTCGTCGGGAGGTCAGCATGAAGATCGCTGTACTGACCATCACAGCCGGGGCGCTCTTGTTGATCCCAGCGACGGCATCGGCGAGGCAGGACGCGGCGGCTGTCATGGCCGCCGCGACAACGCCCGCCGGTATCCCGCTGGACAGTCCGTGGCGACGCGCGGTGTACGACCAGGCCTACGGCAACTTCCTGCACCCGGGTTGGGGCTGGCGGCACTCGGAACGCAACTATGTGCTGGGGATGGCGCTGGCCCGGGCAGAGGAGCTGACGGTCGATGCGGATGTGCTGTTCGCCGCCGCCTTCCTGCACGACTGGGGCGGACTGGCCCCCTTCGCCAGTCCCGGCGTCGACCATGCCGCCCGCTCGGTCGAACTGGCCGAACCCTTCCTGACCGAGGCCGGCTTTCCGATGGAGAAATTCCCGGCCGTCCGCGCCGCGATCCTCGGCCATATGTACGACAAGGAGCCGGAGGGGTCCGAGGCCGTGGTCCTGCACGACGCCGATGCGCTGGACTTCCTCGGCGCGCTCGGGGCGGCGCGCTTGCTGGCGGCGACCGGAGACCGACCGGACTACGATCAGGCGCTGGGGCGAATCGAGCGGTTCGCCGTGGACATTCCGCCGCGCCTGAAGACTGTGGCGGCCCGTGAGATGGCGGCCCCGCGTGTGGCGCAGATGACGGAATTCCTCGCCGAGGTCCGGCGCGAGACACCCGAGGGCACCAGACCCTGACATGAGCCGCAAACGCTGCTACAGGGCCGCGCCATGAGCGCAGCTGTCATCGTCTTCCCGGGTTCCAACTGTGACCGCGACTGCAAGGTCGCGATCGAACGCTCGACCGGCGAGCGGGTCGAGATGGTCTGGCACCAGGACACCACCCTGCCCGAGAGGCTGGACCTGATCGTCCTGCCGGGCGGCTTCTCCTATGGCGACTATCTGCGCTGCGGGGCCATGGCGGCCCTGTCGCCGGTCATGCAGGCGGTGAAGAAGGCCGCCGACGACGGCGTGGCCGTGGTCGGCATCTGCAACGGCTTCCAGATCCTGTGCGAGGCCGGCATGCTGCCGGGGGCCCTGCTGCGCAACGCCGGGCTCAAGTATGTGTGCAAGCCGGTCAGCCTGACCGTGACCAACGGCCAGACCCGCTTCACCGCCGGCTATCAGGGCCAGCGCGAGGTGGTGATGACCCAGGGCAATGGCGACGGAAATTTCTTCGCCGACGCCGAGACCCTGGCCCGGATCGAGGGCGAGGGTCAGGTCGTGTTCCGCTATGTCGACAATCCCAACGGCTCGGTGAACGACATCGCCGGCATCCAGAATGCGCGCGGCAATGTGCTGGGCATGATGCCGCACCCGGACCGCGCCTTCGAGGCCGAGCTGGGCTCGGCCGATGGGGCCGTCCTGTTCCGCAGCGTGATGGACGCCGCCTGAGGTCGGACGCATTTTCGCGCCACTCTCGATAACCGGGTGATTGACACCACCACAACCCGGCGGCATCCCTTGGGGAAATCCGGGGGAATATCCAATGTTGAAGAGAGTGCTCGTGGCCGCCATGGCCATGACTGTTGCCGCCTGCGCGTCGCCCTATGTGGCCACGCCCTATGACCGCTCGACGGCGTCCGTCCAGAGCATCAGCCTCATCGACGATTCCGTTCCGGACAAGGCGATCGCCTATGAAGTCGCCTCGGTCGGCGGGAATTTCGGCCTGATCGGTGCGCTGGTCGATGCCGGTATCCAGGCCGAACGTCAGGGCGCGGTGAACGAGGCCCTGGCAGGTCTGGGTTTCGACGCGGAAGCGGCGCTGGAAGCCCGGCTTATCGCGGCCCTCGGCGAGCAGGGCTATACTGCCGCAACGCTGGACGGGGTCGAGCGGGCCAAGCGCGACTTCCTCGAGACCTACCCCGACGCGCAGGCAGGCGTGGACGGATATCTGGATATCGCCATCACCCAGTATGGCTACATGTCGTCCGGTGCGGGCCAGCCGTTCCGCCCGACCGTCTGGGCGAAGGTCAAGCTGGTGAAGGTGTCGGACGGCTCCGTCCTGATGGAGAACATCATCCTCTATAATCCGCTCAACGGAGCGGATGGCGTGGTCACCCTGCCGCCGAACCCCGACTATGCGTTCAAGAACCGCTCGGAGCTCCTGGAAAACCCGGACCGTCTGGCCGCCGGTATCGAGGATGCGCTGAATCAGGTCGCCGATACCGCCGCCCGTCTGCTGCGCTGAGACCCGGGCTATGCATTTCAGGATCATCCTCTGTGCCGCCGTCAGCGCCGGCCTGACCACCGCCTGCGCCACCCTGCCGCCACCCGCGCCCCCCGTGCTCGAATACGCGCGCCAGGACTGCGACGCTGCGCCGGATCTGACCACCGCGATCAGCCTGACGCCGGCCAAGGAAAGCCACGTGCATCGGGTCTCAACCGTGATGAGTGGCGAGACGGCCTGCCTGACCCGGGACGGCGGGACCTCTCCCTATGTCGTCTATGCCCTGCCCGCCGACCACGAGGACAAGACCCTGATCGTCGGCGGGGTTCTCGAAGCCTTCCGGATATTTGCGCCCGCAATCACCCTGCTGGACGCGCAGGGTCAGGTGACCCGGACCTTCCCGGCGGAGGAGTTCCTCTATCGCGGGTCGGTCTATTCGGTGCAGTTCAGGCCGCGCGCGACCGAGGCCTACATCCTGGTCGATGTCGATCGGGCCCGGGTCGGTGTCGGCTATGACGCCATCAATGTGGGCACCAACACGACGACGATCTCGACCGGCTACTACGCATCCAACATCACCACCGGTACGGAAAACCATTCCAGCCGCACCTTCTCGTGGGCGGGCACGGTCCTGGTCACGGTCAACGACAGCGACACAGAGGAAAAGCCGACCGACCCGGCCTAACGACCCGCGGGCGTATCGAAACGGCCTGAGCCGTCAGGCGTCGTCGTCGCGTCTCAACGCTTCGTCGTCAGGCTCCACGTGCACATCCTCATCATCGCGCGACTGCACGTCGCCCGGGTCGCGCTGGGCCGCCAGTTCGCGGGCACCGATGCCCAGCCCCTGTTCGCGCACGCGGCTGGCGGCGACGTCGTCGGTTTCGAATACGGGTGTCTGATCGGCCATTCGGGTTCTCCTGACTGCGGGACTGTAACCGTGCGCCCGGCCCGGAGTTCCCGTCCCGTCGCGGGGACTGCGTGCCGCTGAAACCTTTGCCGTTTCCACGCGTACCTTCCCGGTCCCCCGCACCGTCTCCGGAGATGATCGTGACATCCACCGCCTTCACATCGACCGAGGCCACGCGCCGCCTGCTCGTCCTCGCCAGCGCCCTGTTCGCCGTGGTCATCGGCCAGGCCCAGGTGTTCATGGGCTGGGGCCAGAGCCCGGCCGAGTTCGCCGCCGACAGCGACGCGACCCTGCGGGTGGCGGGATTCGCCTTCGCCATCTGGGGCGTCATCTATGCGTGGCTGCTGGTCCATGCGGTGCGCCAGGCCATTCCCGCGACCCCGGAAACGCCCTTGCTGAAGGCGCTGGGCTGGCCCTCGGTGGCGGCCCTGCTGGCCATCGGCTGGTGGATCGTGGCGGCGGCCTTCGACCGGGAGATCGGCACCATTGTGCTGATCTTCGGGGCCCTGCTGGTCCTGCTGGTTCCGTTGCTGGCCAAGGCCGCGGCCATCCGCGCCCTGCCGCGCGGTGATCCGGATCGCTGGATGACGGTCTGGCCGCTGGCCCTGCTGGCCGGCTGGCTCAGCATCGCCGCCCCGGTCAATCTGCTGACGGTGGTGACCGGCAACGGCGACCTGCCCACGGCCCTGCCACCGACAGCCTGGGCCATCCTGGCCGTGGTCCTTGTCGCCGCCGTGGCGGTGGGCGTGACGGCCCGGCTGCGGACCCCGGCCTTTGCCCTGCCGGTGGTCTGGGGCCTGATCGGGGTGTTTTCCGCCGAACAGCCGCGCAACGCCGTGCTGGCCTTCACCGCCCTGGGTGTCGCCCTGGTCGTCCTGATCGCGGCGGTGATCCTGGTGTTTCGCCTCGCGCCCCGGGAACATATCGCCCCGACCACGTGAAGGCTGACACAGGGGCCCCGAGTCGCTAGAAGCGCGCTCCATGAGCGCTCCGCAAAAGACCACCGCCGAACTGGCCGCCGAATACGGCCTGTCCCCCGCCGAATACCAGGTCGTCCTCGACCGTCTGGGGCGTGAGCCCAATGACGTCGAACTGGGCGTCTTCTCGGTGATGTGGAGCGAGCACTGCTCCTACAAGTCGTCGAAGGTGCATCTGGGCAAATTCCCGACCACCGGACCGCGGGTGATCTGCGGGCCGGGCGAGAACGCCGGGGTCATCGACATCGATGACGGCGACGCCTGCATCTTCAAGATGGAGAGCCACAACCACCCGTCCTATATCGAGCCCTACCAGGGGGCGGCGACGGGCGTCGGCGGCATCATGCGCGATGTCTTCACCATGGGGGCGCGACCGGTGGCCCTGCTGAACGCCCTGCGCTTCGGCGACCCGTCGCACGAGAAGACGAAACGTCTGGTCAAGGGCGTGGTCTCGGGCATCGGCGGCTACGGCAATTGCGTCGGCGTCCCGACGGTGGGCGGCGAGACCAATTTCCACCGCGGCTACAACGGCAACATCCTGGTCAACGCCATGTGCGTGGGCGTGGCCAGGGCTGACAGCATCTTCTATTCGGCCGCGCCCGGCGCGGGCATGTCGGTGGTCTATTTCGGCTCCAAGACCGGCCGCGACGGCATCCACGGCGCGACCATGGCCAGCGCCGAGTTCGATGATGATTCCGACGAGAAGCGCCCGACCGTCCAGGTCGGCGACCCCTTCGCCGAAAAGCTGCTGATCGAGGCGACGCTGGAGCTGATGGCCTCGGGCGCGGTGGCGGCCATCCAGGACATGGGGGCCGCGGGCCTGACCAGTTCCTCGGTCGAGATGGCCGGCAAGGGCGGCGTCGGCGTCGAGCTGAACATGGACCTGGTGCCCCAGCGCGAGGAGGGCATGACCGCCTATGAGATGATGCTGTCGGAAAGCCAGGAGCGGATGCTGGCCGTGCTGAAGCCGGGCCGCGAGGCCGACGGCCACCGCATCTTCGAGAAATGGGGCCTCGACGCCGCCGTGATCGGCAAGACCACCGACACCGGCCGGCTGGTGCTGAACCACCACGGCAAGGTGGTCTGCGACGTGCCGCTGGCCCCGTTGTTCGACGACGCGCCCCTGTATGACCGCCCCTGGGTCCAGCCCGAGCTGCATGCCCGACTGGCCCCGGCCGATGTGCCCGCCCCCGCCGATTGGCAGGACGCGGTGCTCAAGGTCGTCGCCTGCCCGGACATGGCCTCCAAACGCTGGATCTGGGAGCAGTACGACCGCCACGTGATGGCCGACACCCTGCAGGACTCGGCCACCGGGGCGGATGCCGGCGTGGTTCGCGTGCACGGGACGGACAAGGGGCTGGCCGTGACCAGCGACTGTACCCCCCGCTATGTCCAGAACGACCCCTATGAGGGCGGCAAACAGGCCGTGGCCGAGGCCTGGCGCAACCTGACCGCTGTCGGCAGCCTGCCCATCGCCATCACCGACAACCTCAATTTCGGCAATCCGCAGCGGCCCGAGATCATGGGCCAGATCGTCCGCGCCATCGACGGCATGGCCGAGGCCTGCCGCGTGCTGGACTTCCCGGTCGTGAGCGGCAACGTCAGCCTGTACAACGAGACCAATGGCGCGGCCATTCCGCCGACCCCGACGGTCGGGGCGGTCGGCCTGCTGACCAACTATGACGTGGTCACCGGCTTTGGCGGCATGACCGAGGGCGAGACCCTGGTGCTGATCGGCGAGACGGTCGGCGAACTGGGGGCCTCGATCTATCTGCGCGAGGTGCTGGGCCGCGAGGACGGTGCCCCGCCGCCGGTCGATCTGGCGCTGGAGCGCAAGACCGGCGACTTCGTGCGTGACCTGATCGAGAACGGCGGCCTGACCTGTGTGCACGACCTGTCGGACGGCGGGCTGATCGGGGCCGCGGCTGACCTGGCCCTGGCCTCGGACATCGGCGTGACCCTGGATGCGACCAGCGCCACCCATGCCCACATCTTCCTGTTCGGCGAGGATCAGGCCCGCTATCTGGTGGCCGTGCCGAACCCGGACGCCATCATCGCCGCGGCGCGCGAGGCCGGTGTGCATGCCTCGGTCGTCGGCCACGCCGGAGGCGACCATTTCGCCTCAAGCGACCTGTTCAGCATCCCCCTGGCCCATCTGCGCGAGATCCACGAGGGCTGGATGCCGAACTGGATCGAGGGCTGATCCATGCGGATCTCGCTGCAGACGGGTATCGGCTGTCTGCTCCTTGCCTGCACCGTGGCGCTGACGGCCTGCGACGGCGGGGGTGACCCCGTGCAGCAGGCCATGCGTGAAGCCAGTGCCGCCCACCAGGCGGCGGTGGTCAAGGATGGCGCGATCACGACGACCGTTCGCCCCGCCGCCACGGATGGCGATCAGGCTCTTGTAGCCGGAATGATTGAACAGCACCGCGCGGGTATGGCTGCGGCCGACGCCGCCCTGACGCAATCGTCGGATCCGGAGGTCCGCCGCATGGCTCGGTCCATCAAGGACCGACAGATGGGCGAGATTGCGGAACTACAGGCGTGGAAACCCGCGGCCGAATGACGCCGCCGTCCGGTCAGGCGACGACCGGCACGCACTGGCTGAGACGGCCGCCGACGCGGATCGGCTCGACCCGGAGCGCCAGGCCGGTCCTGTCGTCGGTCTCGACATAGACGCCACAGATGGTGGCCGGGCCCGAGGCCGGGGTGTAGCGGCCGCCGGACAGCCGGGTGGTGAAGCGCCGTAGCGGCTCTTCCTTTTCGTTGCCGATGACGCTGTCGTAGTCGCAGCAGCCGCCGGCATCGGTCTGGTAGGCGGTACCGCCGGGCAGGATCTGGCAGTCGGCGGTCGGCACATGGGTATGGGTGCCGACGACCAGGCTGGCGCGGCCGTCGCAGAAATGGCCCATGGCCATCTTCTCGCTGGTGGCCTCGCAATGCATGTCGACGATGACGGCGTCGGCGGCCAGGCCCATCGGACAGGCGGCCAGTTCCCGCTCCACGGCCCCGAACGGGCAGTCCATCGGGTCCATATGGATGCGGCCCAGCACATTCATCACCAGAACCGTCCTGCCGCTGTGGGTCTCGAACAGATTGGCCCCGGCACCGGGCGCATCCATCAGGCGCGGATAGTTGGCCGGGCGGATCAGCCGCGGCTCGCGCACAATATAGGTCAGGGCTTCGCGCTGGTCCCAGCTGTGGTTGCCCAGGGTCAGGCAGTCGGCCCCGGCCATGAACAGCTCTTTCGCCGTATTCTCGGTGATGCCGAAGCCGCCGGCGGCATTCTCGGCATTGATCACCACGAAGTCGAGCTTCAGCTCCCGCTTCAGGCCGGGCAGATGGTCGCTCAGACCGTCCCGGCCGGACTTGCCGACAACATCACCAAAAAAAGCCAGTCTCATGCGAAGGGTCTATAGCCGGTCTCGGTCAGAACACCATGCAGCCGGATATCGTGGACCTCGACCGGCAGATGGTCGACCTCCTGGCCCGCATAGGCGAAGCCGATCCTTGTTACCGCCGGTCGGGCCGCGAATGTGCGGTCATAGTAGCCCCCGCCCTGTCCCAGCCGTCCTCCCCTGGCGTCGAATGCCAGCAGAGGCGTGACGATAAGGTCCGGTTCGACGACCTCGGCCAGAGGGAACGGGGCCGGCACGCCCGCCCCGTCCAGCTCCAACGGTTCACCCGGGGTCCAGCGGCGGAAGATCATGGGCGCGTCGCGTTCGACGACAACCGGCAGGCAAAGCTGGCGCCCGGCCCGACCGAGCGCCAGCGACAGGGCGTCCGCACCCAGTTCCGAACCGATGGCGCAATAGACGGCGACGACCCGGCCGGGCGGCAGTGCGGCGGCCTGGTCCGCCGCGCGCGCGGCCGCACCCGCGTCAAGGGCCGCCAGACGCTTGCGCGTGGCCCGCATGGTGGCACGAAGCTCCCGTTTGGCGTCCATACAGGCCCATACGGAATCCTGGGGCGCGAGGAAAGGACCGAGGCCACCCCCGGTCCTTCCAGACCCGGTCAGGTGTCAATCGCTACAGTCTTCCCCCGTCACGCCGCCCAGGACGAGTATGTAGTCCGATCCCGAGGCTGACGGCGGCGGTGGCGGCGGTTGCACGTCGTGGGGACCGGCACCCGGACCCACGCCCGTAATGATATCGGTCTGGGGGTCGCTCGTGCCATGGAGCGCCTGTACGGCGGGGACAATCAGACCGGGCTGGGGCGGGGTCTCGGGGGATCTGACGCCCCGCGGGTTCGCACCCGGGGATCCGGACGTCCCGGCACAGGCCTGCCGTCCCTGGCGCGAGCCCTCATCCCGAGCCGGTGTCGCCGACTGGTCCCGGTCATTGCCGGCAGAACCCTGGCGACCCAGAAGGTTCGCGCCCAGCCGGGCGAGGCCAACGATCGTGCCGACGGATACGCTCCCCCCGTTACCGTCACGCCCGCCGCGGGTCTCCCCGGGCCGGGCCGGGGCCGGAACCGGAGCCGCCCGGCTCTGGGCAATCGCCGAACCGGCCATGGCGGCGATAACCGCCGCGCCGACAAGGCCGGCCTGAAGTCTGGAAACACGCATCCGAAATTCCTCCTGCTGCTCCTGGACGGACTGTCCAGCCAGCGAAGGTCCTTGCGCCTTCGATCCGGACGCCGCCTCCTCCGAACGGAGGAGGCCTAATCGAGCATTCGCAAGGCCGGGTCGGACAGGATCAACCGCACCAGATCGGCCTGGCGATTGATTCCCGACTTGGCAAACAGGCCATTCAGATGAGTCTTGGCCGTGGTGACCGAAACTCCCGCCGAGGCGGCAAAGGCCGACAGGCTGTCTCCGGCACAAAGGGCGATCGCCAGACGGGCCTCGGCCGGCGTGGCATCAAAACGGGCACGCACCGCCTCCTCGGACACGACGGTTGAAGCGGCCGGATCGTGGATCAGGACGAAAGCCAGGGGACGTTGGGCGGCAAAGATCGAGCGGCCCGGCTCTGACGGCAGGACGATCGCTGACAGCGCGGGCATCCCATTGCCGCGCGGGAAGGCCAGTGCCGCGCCGGTCGGTCGAGGGCGGGTCGCGCCCGTGATCGCGGCCCTAAGTCGCGCATCCGGTTCCGGCCCCGTCGCCCGCAACCGGGATCCTCGTGCAATCAGGCACCGTCCCGTGGCCAACAGACATTCGGCCGCCCGGTTGGCGTATGCCAGCCGGGCCTCTTCATCGACCAGCATGACCGCTGCCGACAGCCGGTCAAAGGCGGAGAATCCGGCCCGGGCCTGAACGTGCAGCAGGTCCAGCCGCTCCGAAACCTCAAAGGCACGCCGCAAGTGCGGAAGCAGGCCGTCGAGAACCCGGCGGTCCCGGTCGTAGGCTTCGAACCGCGCTTCGCGCAGCGCCGCCAGACAGACGCGATGCAGACCGCCGGTGGTCAGCGTCAGATTGACGGCATGATGCAGCCCTTGCGGTCGCATGTATTCGTTGAAGAATTCACTGCCCTCAAGCGTCTCGCGATCGACCACGTCTTCGGCCAGCAAAACGGGTGCTGTGTGTCGCGCGGCATTTAGGATCAACACGTTGCGGCTATGCAATTCCTCTGCATTCAGCCGAGTGTAGGCCGGGTCCAGGCCCGTCGAGAGCAGGGTTCTGTTCCGCCCGGGCTGCGCTACAGGATGGGCATACATGGCGATGGACGAGGCCAGCCGACGCTGGAACAACGCGCCAAACGCCGCCCACTGCGTCGGGTCCGCCGCAGCAGCATAGGCGGCACCAACGAGCTCCAGTGTGATTTCCGCAGTGTTCGGTGATCCAAGCACATGACGCCGGGCCATGATTCCGCGCCCCTTGACGGTTTGAGCCTTGCTAGCACGGACCGGAACTTCGATGAACCCGGTTCCGCGAAGGGGTCCACAGACCGTCGTTCGGCCTGCGCCCGGGGCCCGGGGCACGAAGCCGTGCAGGAAAGGAGCAGGGTTGGCGGCGCCGCAAGAACCGTGAAGAGCGTTGAAATCCTCTCAGACCTGGGTAGCCAGGTGGGCTCCATATGCCCAGGCCCTCGAGCCCGGACAGGGACAGATCCCGTAGAGTGAATTAAGGTCGCGAGGAATGTTGCCTTCGACGAGGGCCGCAGCAAGACCCGCCGGGGCGGAACATAGGCCCTCACCTGTGTCCGGACAATGGCCCGCCTCACAGGCCCTGGGCGATTTTCTCGATGCGGGCGGCGACGGCGTTCAGCGCCTCGGCCACGCCATCCCCGCCGGGGGAGGTGGCCGGGCCCGCAGCGGCCGCCGGGGGGGCATTTTGCAAGGCCAGACGGGCCTCATGCAGCTCGTCGGCCAGCATCAGGGCGGCCATCAGGAACAGGCGGATATCGCCGACGTGGCCGACGTCTCCGGCCACCTGGCGCACGCTGGTGTCGAACTGCTTGCCCAGGATGCGGACCCGCTCCTCCTGCCCGTCGGCACAGCCGACGGCATAGGGGCGTCCGTTGATCTCGACGGTGACCGTGGCCATCAGCCCTGCCCGTCCTTCGTCTGCTGGTCGAGAAGGTCGCGTACCGCATCGGCGGCGTGGGCCAGGGCCCCGGCCGCGTCGCGCCCGGCCGCCTCCAGCGCGGCAATGCGCTCGGCGTCCTCGGGCAGGCCGGCACGCGGCGCGAACAGGTCGTCGTCCCCGACCGCCGGAGCGGTCGCCGGGCGGGCCTTCAACTCCAGCACCTTGCGCTCCAGCGTCGCGAGCGCGCGGTCGATCCGGTCCTTTGCGGTGGTGGTGGCATCAGCCATCGGGTCGCATCCTCCAGATTTCTTATAGAACCCGCCAGCGCGTCGCGGTAAAGCGTCCCGCCTCCATTTCCCTCGACTCGCCGAAAGGTCAGCGCCGTGAGCAATTCCTCCCCCGCACCCGAAAAGGCGTCCCACAAACAGATGGCCGACGCCATCCGTGTCCTGTCCATGGACGGGGTCGAGAAGGCAAAGAGCGGCCACCCCGGCATGCCGATGGGTATGGCCGACGTGGCCACGGTGCTGTTTTCCAAATTCCTGAAGTTCGATGCAAGCCAGCCGAACTGGGCTGATCGGGATCGATTCATCCTGTCGGCGGGCCACGGCTCGATGCTGATCTACAGCCTGCTGCACCTGACCGGCTATGCGGCGGTGACCCGCACAGAGCTGGAGAATTTCCGCCAGTGGGGCGCGAAGACGGCCGGCCATCCCGAGTTCGGTCACATGCCGGGCGTCGAGACCACCACCGGCCCGCTGGGTCAGGGTCTGGCCAATTCGGTCGGTTTCGCCATGGCCGAACGCCATATGGCCGCCCGCTTCGGCGATGATCTGGTCGATCACCGCACCTGGGTCATCGCCGGCGACGGCTGTCTGATGGAAGGTGTGTCGCAGGAGGCCATCGCCCTGGCCGGCCGTTACCGACTCAACAAGCTGACGGTGCTGTGGGACGACAATTCGATCACCATCGACGGGGCCGTGGCCCTGTCGGACGCCACCGACCAGCAGGCCCGTTTCAAGGCCTGCGGCTGGGCTGTGAAGACCATCGACGGCCACGACATGGGCGAGATCAAGAAGGCCCTGGCCTGGGCGACGAAACAGTCGAAGCCGACCCTGATCGCCTGCAAGACGAAGATCGGACGCGGCGCGGCCACGATGGAAGGCAGCCACAAGACCCACGGGGCCGCCCTGGGAGCCACCGAGATCGAGGCCACCCGCAAGGCCCTGCACTGGGACGCCGCCCCGTTCGAGGTGCCCGAGGCCGTCAGCAAGGCCTGGCTCAAGGTCGGCAAACACGGTGCGAAACACCGCAAGGCCTGGGAGGCCGGTCTCGCTGCCTCGCCCAAGGCCGCCGAGTTCACCCGGGCCATGGCCGGCGACCTGCCGGCCGGGGCCTTTGACGCCCTGGAGTCCGCCATCGCCGGACTGGTCGAGACCAGGCCGGCCCAGGCCACGCGCCAGTCGTCCGGCGCGGCGCTGGACCAGCTGTTCGGGGCCATCCCTGAATTGATCGGCGGCTCGGCCGACCTGACCGGCTCGAACAACACCTTCGTCAAGGGCACGGCCATCCTCGACGCGCCGACCTATGACGGCCGCTACGTCAACTGGGGCATCCGCGAGCACGGCATGGCCTCGGCCATGAACGGCATGGCCCTGCACGGCGGGGTCATCCCCTACGGCGGCACCTTCATGGTGTTCTCGGACTACAGCCGCCCGTCGATCCGGCTGGCGGCCCTGATGGGCATCCGGGTCGTGCATGTGCTGACCCATGACTCCATCGGTCTGGGCGAGGACGGCCCGACCCACCAGCCGGTCGAGCATCTGGCCGCCCTGCGCGCCATTCCCAACCTGCTGGTGTTCCGCCCGGCCGATACGATCGAGGCGATGGAATGCTGGAAGCTGGCGCTGGAGCACAAGACGGCTCCGTCGGCGCTGGCCCTGTCGCGCCAGAAGACCCCGGCTGTGCGCACCGTCGCGGCGTCGGACAATCTGTCGGGTCGCGGGGCCTATGAGATCAGGGCCGCGTCCAGCGAGGCGCGGGTGACCCTGTTCGGAACCGGCACCGAACTGGCCCTGGCCCTGGCCGCGGCCGACACCCTCGAGGCCGAAGGCACCCCGACCCGGGTCGTCTCGGTGCCCTGTTTCGAACTGTTCGAACAGCAGGACGCCGCCTACCAGGCTTCGGTCATCGGCCGCGGCACGGTGCGCGTCGCCATCGAGGCCGGCATCAAACAGGGCTGGGAACGGTTCATCGGCGAGGACGGGGCCTTCATCGGCATGTCGTCCTTCGGGGCCAGCGCCCCGGCCGAGGTCCTGTACCGCGAGTTCGGCATCACCGCCGAGGCGGTGGTCGCGGCGGTTCAGGCGCGGCTCTAGGCCGTGGCGCGCCTCGGGGCCGTCTCGCTGCTGGTCCGCGACTATGAGGCGGCCATCGCCTTCTATGTCGGCAAGCTGGGGTTCGACCTCAGCGAGGACACCGACATGGGCGGCGGCAAACGCTGGGTGCGGGTCACGCCGAAGGGGGGGCAGACCTCCCTGCTGCTGGCCCGGGCCACCACGCCGGAACAGGTCGCCCGCGTCGGCGACCAGGCCGGGGGCCGGGTCTGGCTGTTCCTCGAGACCGACGACCTGCTACGCGACCACGCCGCCTGGAGCGCCGCGGGCGTCGTCTTCCGCGAGACGCCGCGGCATGAGACCTATGGCAGGGTGGTGGTGTTCGAGGATCTGTACGGCAACGCCTGGGACCTGATTGAACCGGCCCGCAACAAGGACTGACCCCATGACCCGTATCGGCACCCCCCTGTCCGACTCCGCCACCCGCGTCATGCTGCTGGGGGGCGGGGAACTGGGCAAGGAAGTCGCCATCGAGCTGCAGCGGCTGGGGGTCGAGGTCATCGCCGTCGACCGCTATCCCAACGCCCCGGCCATGCAGGTGGCGCACCGCAGCCATGTGATCCCGATGACCGACCCGCACGTGCTGGCCGGGGTCATCGCCGCCGAGATGCCGCATATCATCGTGCCCGAGATCGAGGCGATCGCCACCGATGTCCTGGCCGAGATCGAGGCGGCGGGTCATGCCGTGGTCATTCCCACGGCACGGGCGACCCAACTGACCATGAACCGCGAGGGCATCCGGCGGCTGGCGGCCGAGGATCTGGGCCTGCCGACCAGCCCCTATGCCTTCGCCGGCTCGGCCGCCGAACTGGCCGAGGCCGCGCACCGCATCGGCCTGCCGGTGTTCGTCAAGCCGGTGATGTCGTCCTCGGGCAAGGGCCAGTCCTTCATCGAGGCGCTGGAAGATGCGGGCAATGCCTGGGCCTGGGCCCAGTCGGGCGGGCGGGTCGAGACGGCGCGGGTCATCGTCGAGGGCCGGATCGATTTCGACTATGAGATCACCCTGCTGACGGTGCGGTCACTGCGCGACGGTGTCGTGGTCACCGACTTCTGCGCCCCGATCGGCCACCGTCAGGTCAAGGGCGACTATGTCGAGAGCTGGCAGCCGCAGGCGATGACGGCGGCCGCCCTGGCCGCTGCGCAGGCCATCGCCGCCAAGGTCACCGACGCCCTGGGGGGCCTCGGCGTGTTCGGGGTCGAACTGTTCGTCAAGGGCGACCAGGTCTGGTTCTCGGAGGTGTCACCGCGCCCGCACGACACCGGACTGGTGACCCTGGCCACCCAGACCCTGAGCGAATTCGCCCTGCACGCCCGGGCCATCCTCGGCCTGCCCGTCGATGTCTCCCTGCGCGACATCGGGGCCAGCGCCGTCATCTATGGCGGCATGGAGGCCGAGGGGATTGCGTTCGAGGGCGTGGCCGAAGCCCTGTCCGTGCCGACCGCCGAACTGCGCCTGTTCGGCAAGCCCGAGAGCTTTGAGCGTCGCCGCATGGGCGTGGCCACCGCCCGCGGCGACACGGTGGAGCAGGCGCGGGAACGCGCGCGCGAGGCGGCCGGCAAGGTGCGGGTGGTCAGGGGCTAGATCAAAAAAAGGGGGCCGCACCCGACGGTGCAGCCCCCTGGTTCTCATAGCCTCCAGCCGAAGCCGGAGGAGGGCCTAGTTGCCGCCCGGACCCTCGCGGTGACGGGTGATGACCCGGACCTGG
>CAXBHG010000009.1:0-32249 GCA_963975385.1 uncultured Brevundimonas sp. | reverse complement strand
ACCTTTGCCGTGGGGGCCGCAGCCCCGCTGATCGTCGTCGGCCTCACACCGTCCAACCTGACCATTCCCTTGGTCAGCGCGACCTCGCTGATCTTCCTCGCTGCCCTGGGCGCCGCCGGTGCCCGGGCGGGCGGGGCGGGTCTGCTGCGTCCGGTGGCCCGGGTGGTGTTCTGGGGGGCGGCAGCCCTGGCCGTGACAGCCGGCATCGGCATGGTGTTCGGCATCGTGGCCTAGAGGGGCAAAACCAGCCCGGATCGAACGATCCATTTCTCGCCTAAGATATATTATGCGAAATTTAGCATTAGAGATCTGAGCAGGTACGGCTCGCAACTGTCCGGCATCCCACACTTTTTCTGAACACATCCAATTCAGCCAACCCCGCGGTCCGTGACCATGCTGTGATCGCCGACTCCCTCATAAGGCTCAGCGCTGCTGCCGGTCCGAAGCTCTCAACTCACCGATAATCCCGCGCGCGATGAAACCTTCACAGCCGGCGTAGCGAGCGGGCACATCAAATCCGGCGGCCAGCCTTTCATCTTCCAGCACGATCTGGCAGCGCACGAACGACCGCTCGATCTCCATCAACGCCAGGTCGCGACACTGGATCGTAAAGGCCGCGTCGGACAGGAAGCCCCCATTCTGATGAACGAGCAACTGGTCGGCGCGGCCTGCCATCCGACGGTTGTCCGGGTCGACGCGCATGCGTGCGGCCATTTTTCGCGGACTTCCGATCATCCAGATATTGGGCTCCGACGCCGCATCATATTCCGAAGAATAGACGGCGATTTCGCCGTTATCCCCTGAACAGCGCTCCATCCCCGCAACCGAACTCAGGGGAAATTTCCATTCCCGCGCGTTGCGGGATGGCTGCGCAACTGTGGGGCCGGCCCCATCATCCGGAGCGGCCGTACAAGCCGGGAGCAGGACGATTCCGATGGACAAGGCCAGCGGCCCGAACCGGTTGCGCGTTTGACCCATGTCCTGACCCCGTCTTGAGTTCACACCACCCGAACCGCACCCACCAGCCTGCGCCGTGTCTGGAAATCACCAATCCGGATTATAGCGCGAACCGGCCACTCCAGCCGTCGTACCCAACCTCGACGCCAGCCGGAACAATGGCAGACAAGGCATTGTAATCCATATCCAGATGCAGGTTTGTCAGCACGGCCCTCGACACACCGGACCGCGCGATCCAGTCCAGGGTCAGGTCCAGATGGGCGTGGGTCGGATGCGGCGTCCAGCGCAAGGCGTCGACGATCCAGAGCTCGGCACCGCGAACGGCCTCCAGTGCCGCCTCGTCCAGACCCGAGACATCGCTGGAATAGACCACGGGACCGACGCGATAGCCGACGGACCGGATCGGGCCGTGGGCCTGATCGAAAGTGTTAACGGGGAAGGGGCCTCCGGCACCGTTAACCTTCCAGGTCTCGCCGTGCGGCGGGATAATCTGTGCCTCCAGAATGGCCGGATAGCCCTCGACGCTGTCGAAGATGTAGGGAAACCGGCCGGTCAGGGCCGCGGTGGTGGCCGCGTCCATCCAGGCGGGGATCCGTCGGCGCGCGCGCATGGCGAAGACGCGCAGGTCATCGATGCCGTGGGTCTGGTCGGCATGGTCGTGGGTGTAGAGGACGGCGTCGACGTGTTCGACCCCGGCCGCCAGAGCCTGGGTCCGCAGGTCCGGCGAGGTGTCGATCAGAACGCTGGTCATCCCCCCTGCCCCACGCCTGCGCAGCAGCAGCGAACAGCGGCTGCGACGATTCCTCGGCTCGGCCGGATCGCAGTCGCCCCAGTCCCCGTCCCCGCGCGGCACCCCGCCCGACGAACCGCAGCCGAGGATGACCACCTCCAGTTCGTCCGCCATGCTCAGCCTCCCGCCGGTCGGGGAATACGGTCGAACAGGGCGAAGAAGGCGTCGGTGGTGTGCCGATCCGCCTCTTCGGCGCTCCAGCCGCGAATTTCCGCCAGTTTTTCCAGCACATGGCCGACCCATGCCGGCTCGTTGCGCCGCCCGCGATGCGGCATCGGGGCCAGATAGGGGCAGTCGGTCTCGACGATGATCCGGTCGGCCGGCAGGGTCCGGATCACCGCCCGGACCTCCTCTGCGGCCTTGAAGGTGGCGATGCCGGACACCGAAAACCACGCCCCCAGTTCAACAGCGAGATCAGCTAGTTCCTGACCACTTGTGTAGCAATGCATGAGAAACTTGAACGGCCCGGCAGCGTGTTCCTCGGCCAGGATGTCGCCCATCACCGCATCGGCCTCGCGCGTATGCACCACCAGCGGCAGGCCGGTCTCGCGCGCGGCGGCGATATGCCGGCGGAATACAGTCGCCTGGATGTCGCGCGGACTCAGATCATAGTGGAAGTCCAGTCCGCATTCGCCGATGCCGATCACCTTCGGCCGCGCCGCCAGATCGACCAGGGTCTGCGCGGTCAGATCCGGTGCATCCTTCGCCTCATGCGGATGGACGCCGACCGTGCACCAGATGTCGTCATGGGCCATGGCCAGGGCGTGGGTGGCCTCGAAGGTGGTCAGCCGGTCCGAGATCTCGACCATCAGTCCGACCCCGGCGGCGCGGGCCCGGGCGATGACCGCGTCGCGATCCTCGTCGAACTGGGGGGCATGCAGGTTGACGTGGCTGTCGATCAGCATCAGCCGGCCGCCTTGGTCCGCGCCAGATCGGCCAGGGCCCCGGCCAGCACGTCACCGCGATCGAGGTTCAGTCCGGAGGTCCGGTCCGGCAGACCGGACAGCCGGGTCCACAGCTCGGCCCAGCGCCCCCCCTGCCCCCGACGCTCCTCCAGAGCCCGCATCTTCACCGCGGCGATCAGCCGGTCCATCAGGGTCTCGAACCGCGCCTGGCCCTCGGCCCCGCGGAAGCCGTCGGCGATGGCCAGGGCCTCGGCCCGGTCGACACTGGCCGCCGCGACCCAGCTGCGCGCCAGCCGGTCGGCTTCCAGGGTTGCGCCCGAGGCCAGGGCCAGGGCCGCCCCCGGCGAGCCATTGGCCAGCAGGGCGATCCGCCCCGCCTCCTCCGCCGCCAGTCCGGCCCGGTCACGCAGCAGCTGTTCCAGCGCCGCCGGTGTCCAGACCGGAAAGGCCAGCCGCCGACAGCGCGAACGGATCGTCGGCAACAACCGGCCCGGCGCATGGGTCACCAGCAGCAGCACGCCGCGCGCAGGTGGCTCCTCAAGAACCTTCAGCAAGGCATTGGCAGCATTCATGTTCAGGTCGTCAGCCGCATCAACGATCGCAACCCGGTACTGGGCGCGCGACGGGCTCTTGGAGAAGAACTCCGGCAGGTCGCGGGCCTGGTCGACCGAGATGGATTTCTTGGTCTTGCCGCCCTCGACCAGCCGTTCCAGCACCATCAGGTCGGGGTGCGACTGGGCCGAGACCAACTGGCTGACCGGATCGCTCGGTCGCGCCCCCAGCGGCCCCCGCGCCGGGTCCGGGGCCGCGCCCAGAAGCCGTCGCGCCGCGCGATAGGCGAAGCTGGCCTTGCCGGTCCCCTCGACCCCGCACAACAGCCAGGCGTGGTGCAGACGCCCGCGCGCGCGGGCATCCTCAAAGGCCGTCTCGGCGGCCCGATCCGGCACCAGGTCGAAACGGTCACGCGGATGGTCACTCATGGCATGCGCGCCTGAACCGCGGCCCAGACCCGGGCCGCGACCATATCCTCGTCGCCGTCGGCATCGATCAGCACGCAGCGTTCCGGGTGCTCGCGGGCGATCGCCAGAAAGCCCTCGCGCAGCCGGCCATGGAAGGCCAGCCCCTTGGACTCGAACCGGGTTTCGAACAGGCCGCGGCCGAAGGCCCGCTCCAGCCCGACCTCGACCGGCAGGTCGAACACCAGGGTCAGGTCTGGCTGGTCGTCGCCGACGATGCCGGCGTCCAGCATTTCGATGAAGGCCGGCGGCACCCCGCCCCCGGCCCCCTGGTAGGCGCGGCTGGAATCGGCGAACCGGTCACAAACCACCCAGTCGCCGGCCTCCAGCGCCGGACGGATGGTGCGTTCCAGATGATCCGAGCGGGCGGCATACATCAGCAGGGTCTCGGTCCGTGGTGACCAGCGCTCGGCGTCGCCGGCCACGACCAGGTTGCGGATCGCCTCGGCCCCGGCCGAGCCGCCGGGCTCGCGCGTCTGCACGACGCCGTGGCCGAGCGCGCGCAGACGTTCGACGAGCCGGCGGGTCTGAGTCGACTTGCCGGTCCCCTCGCCGCCTTCCAGGGTGATGAAGATTCCACGGGACACCGGCGCACCATGACGACCCCGGACGGCCCTGCAAAGCCTTCGCCCGATATCAGGGGGCGGATATCAACAGGGCGTCGTCAACGCCGCGCGCCAGAACCGCCTGCCGGGCCTGTTCGGCGGCATTGGCGTCGTTCCAGGGCCCGACCAGAACCCGGTACAGCGTGCCCTGACCGGTGCGGACCTCGTCGATCGCGGCACTGTCGCCCAGACGCCGGACGATTCCCTGGGCCGTGCGCCGATTCGCATAGGCCCCGGCCTGGACCCAGTAGGCCGTGCCGCTGAACACCGGCGTCGGCGCGGCCGCCCCGGTGCCGACCGGCGCGCTGGCCGAGGCTGTCCGCAACCGCATGCCGCCGCCCTGACGCGGAGCCCGGCCCAGATAGCGCACCCGCACCTGGCCGACGCCGCGCGACAACAGGTCCAGTTCCTCGGCCGCGCCGCGCGAAAGGTCGATGATCCGGTCGTCGACGAACGGCCCGCGGTCATTGACCCGCAACACCACGCTGCGCCCGTTGGCCAGGTTGGTGACCTCAACCAGACCCGGCAACGGCAGGGTCTTGTGGGCCGCGGTCAGGGCATGCATGTCGAAGATCTCGCCGGTCGCGGTCGGGCGGCCGTTAAACTGGTCGCCGTACCAGGAGGCCATGCCGGTCACATCATAGCCGGGGTCCTCGACCGGGCGGTACCACCGGCCGCGGATCTGATAGGGCCGCATGGTGCCGGAAACGATCGGGGCCGGATCCGTGACCACCGGCAGCCGCGCCCCCGCCGCATGGCCTCCGTCGCGCGCCCCGGCGCTGGCGCAGGCGGCCAGCAGCGACATCAGCCCCAGCATCAGGGCCGCCTTCATCCATCGGGGCGTCACGGGTTTCGGTGCAGAGCTCATGGTCAGCCGAAAATGCCGCAAGACATTTCCGCTTTGGTTAATCACCCGTTTGTTTGCTATGCCCCCTCGCCCGCGCCGGATTTGCGAATCCGGTCCGCAGGACAGGTGGCCGAGTGGTTTAAGGCAGCGGTCTTGAAAACCGCCGTAGGTGTGAGCCTACCGTGGGTTCGAATCCCACCCTGTCCGCCACGCACTTTCTCGATAACCGCCGGGTCCCCGTAGCCCGGGAAATTGCCCCGACATTACCGCGCCTTCGTCGAACCCGGAGACCAACAACCTGTCACTGATCGCGGAACCTTGCCTGCAATACTCCGTTTTTGCCGCCCCACGTCTCCGTTCGCCAGCAGACGGGTCATTTTCGCCTGCCTGGGTCCTCCGCTGAAAACAGGGAAGGAAGCTCCCGGATCAGGGCCGCGCTGAGGGTGCTGACACATTACGTCGGCCGAGCCGGAAACACCCTTCCCCTTCCCGCTTCAGACTGCCCGGCTCGCCGTCGGGCAAGCATCGTCGGCGAAGGCCTCGCAGGGGGCGAAGCCCGGCTCGGGAGATCAGAGGGGGTTGCAGATTGAACGCGTCGTAGATCGGGCCGGGGCGGGAGAGGAAACGTCTCACACTCCGGGGTGATGTCCTGAGCGGCTCCGTCCGTCTGAGCCCCGCGACAATCGGGCATACTTCAGAGACGGGCATGTCGGTGTTCAAATAGATCGCCGACCCCAATCCGGATGTGCCTATCAAAGGACCCCTGACCTTGGCCGCCCCCCTCTTCGAACGCCTGACGATCATCGGCTGTGGCCTGATCGGCTCTTCGATCGCACGCGCCGCACGACGCCATGGCCTCGCAGGTGAAATCATCGTCGCCGACCGGTCCAAACAGGTCTGTGAACGCGCCACCGTCCTGAATCTGGCCGACCGGGTGACCGCCGACATTGCCGAAGGTGTCGACGGAGCCGATCTGGTGATTTTCGCGGTGCCGGTCCTGGCCATGGAAGCAGCCATGACCGCCGCCGCCGCCCACCTCAGGTCCGGGGCCATCATCACCGACGTGGGTTCGGTCAAGGGCAGCGTCACTGACGCCCTCACCGCCGCCGCACCGTCGGATGTGTTTGTTATTCCCGGCCACCCGATTGCCGGCACCGAACATTCCGGTCCCGACGCCGGCTTTGCCGAACTGTTTGAGGGCCGCTGGACCATTCTGACGCCGCTGGTCAGCGATGACCCGGACCATGCCGAGGCCCTGGCGCGCCTGACGGCTTTCTGGTTGGCCCTGGGAGCGCAGGTCGAGGTGATGGATGCGGCCCACCACGATCTGGTGCTGGCGGTGACAAGCCACCTCCCCCACCTGATCGCCTACAATATTGTCGGCACGGCCGCCGATCTCGAGGGCGTAACCGAAGGCGAGGTGATGAAATACGCCGCCGGGGGCTTTCGTGACTTCACCCGCATCGCCGCCAGCGACCCGACCATGTGGCGCGACATCTTCGTGGCCAACAGGGAGGCGGTGCTCGAGGTCCTCGGCCGCTTCACCGAGGACCTGCAGGCGCTGCAGCGGGCCATTCGCTGGGGCGAGGCCGACAGGCTGCACAGCCTCTTCACCCGGACCCGCGAGATTCGCCGGGGGGTAATCGACCTGGGACAGGACAGCCCCGAGTCCAATTTCGGCCGGGACCGGGGGCGGCGCTAACGCTCCCTGCATCAGCAGATGTGCCGGATCCGGACGGCACCGCTACAACCCGGATGCCGGCACCAACAGGAGCTGATGCCACGCTGACGGGGCGGCGAGACGTCGTCGATTGACACCAGCGGGCAGGATTTGAGGACGGGCGCACGCGCAACCGATTCAGGGAACATGATGCAAGGCTACGATTATCTCGTCGTGGGCTCGGGTATCGCCGGGGCCTCGATCACCTGCGAATTGGCGGCCCGGGCGCGCGTTCTCATCGTCGAGCGTGAGGAAAGCCCCGGCTATCACACCACCGGTCGCTCGGCGGCGATGTTCGTCGAATCCTATGGCAACGCCCGGGTCCGACGTCTGACGGGGGCCAGCCGGGCCTTCTTCGACGCCCCTCCCGCAGGATTTTGCGACCACCCCCTGCTGACGCGCCGCGGCTGTCTGACCATCGCGGGTCAGGACCAGCTGGCCGCACTCGAGTCCCTGATCGCCCGGGTCGAGTCCACAGGTAGCGAGATACGGGACCTCAATGGCGCGGCGGCGCGGGCCATGGTGCCGATCCTGCGCCCCGACCGCGTCGCCAGGGCGGCGTTTGAGCCCAATTCCTGCGACATCGACACCCATGGCCTGCACGCCGGCTACCTGCGCCTGGCCAGGGCGAGAGGGGCAAGCCTATGCCTCAATGCCGGTGTCGAAAGAATCGAACGCCGGGGCGACCGGTGGCGAGTGTCGCTGGCCGGCGGCGAAACCGTCGAGGCGCGGGTCATCGTCAATGCCGCCGGAGCCTGGGCTGACCAGATTGCCGGACTGGCCGGTGCCGTCCCCCTCGGACTGGAGCCCCGGCGACGCACCGTGCTGCTACTGGCCCCGCCGGCGGGGGTGGCCATCCAGCACTGGCCCTCGGTGATCGATGTCGAGGAACGGTTCTATTTCAAGCCGGAGTCCGGATGGATTCTCGCCACGCCCGCCGATGAGACACCGTCGGTGCCGATGGACGCCGCGCCTGAGGAGCTCGACATTGCCCTTTGCGTGGACCGCATCCAGGCAGCGACCGACCTTTCGGTCAGCCATATACAGCGCGCATGGGCGGGTCTGCGGACCTTCGCCCCCGATCGCACCCCGGTCTTTGGCTACGACCCGGAGCTTGCCGGATTTTTCTGGTTCGCCGGCCAGGGCGGCTACGGCATGCAGACGGCCCCCGCCGCCGCCCGACTTGGGGCCGCCCTCGCCCTGGAACGCGAGCTTCCGTCCGATCTCGTCGAACGCGGTCTGCGGCCCGACCCCTTCTCTCCCTCCAGATGGCGGTGAGCGGGCCGGTCAGGCGGCGGCGAATATCTTGCCCGGATTCATCAGGCCGTCCGGGTCCAGCGCCTGTTTCACCGCCCGCATCAGACCCACCGCGCCGCCCAGTTCATCGACGAGCGCGCCCTGTTTGCCGAGACCGACGCCGTGCTCGCCGGTGCAGGTACCGTCCATGGCCAGGGCCCGCTGAATCAGCCGCGCGTCGAAGGCGGCGGCGGCGGCCATCTCGGCGGGATCGTCGAGATTCAACAGCAGAATGGCGTGGAAATTCCCGTCGCCGACATGGCCCAGCATCGTGCCCGGAAAGGGCGCCTTGTCCAGGTCCGCCCGGGTTTCGGTGACACATTGGGCCAGCCGGCTGATCGGCACGCAGACATCCGTCGACCAGGGCACGGCACCGGGCCGCAGCGACAGGGCGGCGAGTCCCGCATGATGACGCGCCTTCCACAACCGTTCGCGCGCTTCCGGTTCGGTCTCCCAGCGAAAGTCCGAGCCCCCGTTGGCCGTCGCCAGTTCACCGAGGGCCTCGGCCTGACGTCTGACGTCCTCCGGTCCGCCGTGAAATTCCAGAAACAGACTGTCGGCGACCGTATAGTCGAGGCCGAAGGCCCGGTTGACCGCGCCCATCTGGACGGCGTCGAGGTATTCGGCGCGGGCGGGCGTCAGCCCCGACTGCAGGGCCTCGATCACGGTGGTTACGGCGGCACCCGCCGAAGGAAAGGCACAGACCGCGGCCGCCATGGCCTCCGGAACCGGATGCAGACGCACGGTGACCTCAGTCGTCACGCCCAGGGTCCCTTCCGAACCGACGAACAGATGGGTGAGGTCGTAGCCGGCCGAGGATTTGCGTGCGCGGCCAGCCGTACGCAGGATCTCCCCCGCGGCGGTGACCACCGTCAGGGCCATGACATTCTCGCGCATGCCGCCGTATCGAACCGTGGTGGTTCCGGAGGCCCGGGTTGCCGCCATGCCGCCCAGGGTCGCGTCCGCCCCCGGATCGACCGGGAAGAACAGCCCGGTGTCGCGCAGGTAGGCGTTCAGCGCCATACGGGTCACGCCCGCCTGTACGGTGCAGTCGAAATCCTCGACGCTCACCCGAAGCACCCGGTTCATACGCGACAGGTCGAGGGTGACCCCGCCCGCAACGGCACCCACATGGCACTCCAGCGAGGTGCCTGCGCCGAAGGGGATCAGCGGCGTATGGTGGTCGGCGCAGGCGCGCACAACGGCCGCGACCTCCTCCGTCGTCGCGGGAAAGGCCACGGCCTGGGGCGGAAGGCTGGGATGGCGCATGCCGCCACCGCCGTGGTGACCGCACACCGTCGCATTGACGGTGAAATGCTCGCCCAGCAGATCCGTCAGGCACCGGATCAGCGTTTCGGGCAGCGGGGCATGGGGCGCGGGACGGGTCATCGGAACATCGCCTCAATCAGGTGGGGACCCGGCGTCGCATTGGCCTCGTTGAGCGCGGCCGCCAGTTCGCCGGCCGTGCGCACCCGGGTAGCGGGCACGCCGAAACCCGCGGCCAGGGCCGTAAAGTCGATCGCGGGTCGGGTCAGGTCGAACAGGGCCCGCGCGGCAGGTCCGCCAGACGGCGCTCCGGCGCGCGCCAGCTCCAGCTCAAGGATGGCGTAGGCACCGTTGTTGAGAATGACATTGGTGACGTCGAGGCCTTCGCGGGCCTGGGTCCATAACGCCTGAACAGTGAACAGGGCGCTGCCGTCGGCCTGCAGCGCGATCACCCTCCGATCGGGGCAGGCGAGCGCCGCCCCGGTCGCCAGAGGCAGGCCTTGTCCGATGGCACCGCCCGTCAGGGACAGCCAGTCGTGCGGCGCGGCATCCGCCGCGAAGTCATAGGCGTAGAATCCGAGCGAGATCGACTCGTCGCACACGATGGCCTGGTCCGGCAGGGTCGCCGCGACCACCCGGGCCAGCAGGTCAGCGTCCAGGGCGCGCGCATGGTCGGCGTCGGCAACACCGAGGACGGCCACCGCCGGCTTCGGGGGCGGTGCGCCCGCCGATCCGGCCACCGCCTCCGCCAGGGCGATCAGGGCGGACGTCGGGTCCTCGCCCGGCTCAACCAGGGTCAGGAAGCGAGCGTCGTCCGCCGTCGGCCGTGTCGGGCGTCCCGGCAGGGCGAAGAAGGCCACCGGCTCGGACGTCCCGGCCAGAATCACCGTGCTGACCGCCCCGAGGACCGCGGCGCTCATTTCGATCAGATAGGGAATGCGAGGCAGGGCGACCCGGCCCTGGCCGCGCTCCACCCGCGCCGGGAAGGTCTCGGTCATAACCAGCGCGCCGGTGGCGGCACCGATCCGCGACGCCGCGGCGCAGGCCTCGGCACCCAGCCGACGACCGCCGAGAAGAAGGGCGCAGCCGGGATGCCGAAGGGCGGCCGCGATCTTGTCAATGCGCCGATCCCATGTCGACGGAGACGACGCCGGCGGTTCGGTCGACCGCGGCGGAACCGCCTCGTCGGACCAGGCGACGTCGGCCGGGACGATCAGTGCCGCCGGCCCCGACCGGGTCGCCGCCGTGACTGCCCGACCGGCCAGATCAATCGCCTGCGCGGGCGTCTGCGCCGTCTCAAGCCAGCGACTCACCGGCCGCGCCAGAGCCTCGATGTCGCTCTGCAACGGAGCGTCATTCTTGCGGTGATAGGTGGCGTGATCTCCGATCAGGCTGACGATCGGGGTCCGGGCGCGAAAGGCGTTGTGCAGGTTTGCGGCGCCATTGCTGAGCCCGGGCCCCAGATGCAGCAGGGACAGGGCCGGGACGCCGCGCATGCGGCCATAGCCGTCGGCTGCACCTGTAACCACGCCCTCGAACAGGCCGAGCACGGGGCGGATCCCCGGCACGCGGTCGAGCGCGGCGACCAGATGCATTTCCGACGTGCCCGGATTGGCGAAACAGACATCGACGCCCCGGTCGGCGAAAGTCTCCAGCATCCGTACGGCGGTTTCCACGACGCACTCCCGTTCCGCCGGCCGAGGCTCTGTCGGCAAGCTGTTTCCATGATCGAGGCTAGGCGCGTTACCCGGCAAAGATTGTCGCGTTCCTGACAATTGCGCGGTACAGAGCGTCGCATGCGGATCGCCGACTTCCATCGCAGTCTTGGGTCCGATCCCTGGCTGGCTGCCTTGCCGACGGACACGCGCGCGGCGCTGCTGGCAGCCGCCCGCATCCGGGCCGTCGGCGACGGAGCCGCCGTCTATCGCGCGGGCGATCCGGGCGATGGACTGCACGCGGTGCTCGAGGGCGAGATTCGGCTGATAGGACATTCCGAGGCCGGGCGCCGCCTCGTCTATCTGGTCCTGCGGTCGGGGGACTGGTTCGGCGAGATGTCGGTGTTGGACGGCAAACCCCGACTTCACGATGCGATCGCCTTCGGACCTTCCGTCATCCTGCACGTCGACTCGGCCCGGGTTGACGCCATCGCGACGGCCCATCCCCGCTTCGACCGTGCGATCGGGGCGTTGACCTGCCAGCACCAGCGCACTGCCCTGGCCTTCGTCGAACAGACCCTGACCGCCTCGACCGAGGCCCGTCTGGCCTTCATCCTGACGGAGATGGCGGGTCGCCACGGACGCCCGGTGGGAACCGGCGTCGCGATCGACCTGCGGCTGAGCCAGGAGGATCTGGCGGCTCTGGTCGGGGTCTCGCGCCAGAGCCTGGCGGCGCTGCTGGGAAGGCTGCGCCGGGAGCGGGTGATCGAAACCCGCTACGCCCGCCTCATCGTTCTCGACCTCAAGGCATTGCAGCAGAAATGCGGACGCTCCCGCCCCTAGACCATTTTCGTTTCAGGTTGGATCGACCTGAATCCAGCAAACGGTCCAGATTCAAACTGGAGCGAAATCCGGGCCGGGTTGGATTGCGTCCAACCCAACCGATTTCGCTCTAGAAGAACGACCGCAACCGGCGCAACTTGCCTTCGGTATGGGGCGGGAACCGCAGGCCGCTGTCGAACCGGACCGGACGGCGCAGCACGGCCTTGGCATGTGAGAAGGCGTCGAACCCGGCGCGGCCGTGATAGGCCCCCATGCCGCTCGCGCCCACCCCGCCGAACGGCAGGTCAGGCACGGTCTGCTGCAGGATCACGTCATTGCCGCAGAAGGCCCCGGCGGTGATGTCCTGTTCAGCCTGGTCGATGGCGTCGCGGTCGCGACCGAAGGCGTAGGCCGCCAGAGGCTTGTCCCGCGCCTGGACGAAGGCCAGGGCTTCCTCCCAGCTGTCGTACGGGATCAGCGGCAGGATGGGGCCGAAGATCTCTTCCTGCATGACCGGGGCGTCGACAGGGACATCAACCAGCACGGTCGGCTCGATGAACAGGCTTGCCGGATCAGCGCGGCCGCCGATCGCGACCCGCCCGTCGCCGAGACGAGCGGACAGGCGCTCGAAATGTCGTTGGTTCAGGATCCGTCCGTAGTCGGGACTGGTCGCCGCGTCGCCGCCATGGAATCGCGCCAGCGCCGCGCGATAGGCCGCCAGGAAGGCATCCGTCCGGTCGCGCGGGACAAGGACATAGTCCGGCGCGGTGCAGGTCTGGCCGGCGTTCAAGGACTTGCCCCAGGCGATGCGACGGGCCGCTTCCGCGAAGTCGGCGCTGTCGTGCACCAGCGCCGGGCTCTTGCCACCCAGTTCCAGGATCACGGGCGTCAGATGTCGGGCCGCCGCCGCCATCACCAACCGCCCCACGCGCGCACCGCCGGTATAGAGGATGAGGTCGAACCGCTTCTCCAGAAGCCGCGCCGCGCCGTCTGCGTCCCCCTGGACGACCTGGACGGCCTCCGGATCAAGATAGCGGGGCAGCAATTCCGCCAGCAGATCGGCGGTGGCCGGTGCCTGTTCGGAGGGTTTGACGACCGCCGCGCATCCGGCACCGATCGCGCCGATCAGCGGCGACAAGGTCAGAAGGAAGGGATAGTTCCAGGCCCCCATGATCAGGGCCACGCCGCGCGGCTCCGGCACCACCCGGGCCGCGCCCGGGAACAGCGACAACGGCGTCCCCACCCGTCGCGGCCGGGCCCAACGATGAAACGCCCGGGCCGTATCCCGGGCCTCGGCCCGGACCAGCCACGCCTCGGCGGTCAGGGCCTCGGCACGCGGCTTGCCAAGGTCCCGGCCTAGCGCCGCGGCGATGTCGTCTTCATGCTCGTCGATCAGGCGGATCAGTCCGGCGAGCTGGGCCGACCGCCAGACCGGGTTCCGCGTCCGGCCCGCGTCGAACGCCGCACGGGCGGAGGTGACGGCGCGATCATAAATTCGGCCGGGTGACGGCGCATCCATGGTGAACCTCGTGAAGACAGCCTTTCGCGCTCGGCGAACGCCTTGCCGTGACGCGATCGGTCGCACGCGGGGACGGTCGACGCCATGCGGCGCATCATCGCCGCCTATGGCACCTCGTCTGCAGGATTGCTCAGCGGACGAAAAACCGTCAATGAGCGCGGAATCCGCAGCGGAACCCCTTCATGGCCCACCTGTCCACCAAGACCTACGGTGCCGAACGGGGTCTGTCGTGCGCCTTCAGGCAGTGGGCCGCCGACAGTCATTGCCAGCTTCTCCACGGCTATTCGCTGGGTTTTCGCTTCACCTTCGCCGCTGAACAACTCGACCATCGCGGCTGGGTCGTCGACTTCGGCAAGGGCGGATTTGGCCCAATCCGCGAATGGCTCCACGCGACCTTCGACCATACGCTTCTGATTAGCGAGGACGATCCTGACCGGGACGTTTTCCTGCAGCTGGAGACCCTCGGACTCGCCCAGACGCGGCTGGTCCCCGGAACCAGCTGCGAACGCCTGTCCCAGTATGTTCTCGAGCATGCCGAGGCGTTGATCCGGAAAGCCACCAGCGGGCGATGCTGGGTGCAAAGCGTCGAATGTTTCGAGCATGGTGCCAACAGCGCGATCTATGAAAACCCGTCCGCCCTGCTCTCGAAGATCGACCTGGAAGTCTACACTCGACTGGCAGCAGACGTGTCGGCGAATGATCGACACCTCGACTAGGCCGGCGATTCAACGCGTGTGAAGTGAATATCCCGCCGTCAGAAATTTTCGAGTGATCCTGCCCCGCGCCCGGTTTTGGGGGTGCGGGAGAAGCTCTCGACCAGCGGACGTCCAGGGGTCATGCGATGTCGAGCAGGTCGCCCTGGGGCCCATAGGCGGCGAAGCCACCGATCCTGCCGCCGCGCACCGCCTCGACCATGGCTTGCAGGGCCTGATCAATTCGGGCCCTGGCCGGTGGCTGGCCCGCCTGCCCGCCGAGGCTTGCGGCAAACACCACCTGCCAGGGCGGCCCGGCCTTCCGGGACTCCGCCACCAGGGCCGCGAAATCCGCCAGTTCCCCGGGGGCCTTGTCGACGCACATTTGCGGCGCAAGCGATCCGCCTTCACCGCGACGAAACCGTTCGGCCTGTTGGGGCGTGGCATTGTCCGGCAGTTCGGCGACGGAAAAGACAAACAGCAGCCGTTGCGGCTCGGGCTGTGCGGCGGCGGCGGCCAGCAGGTGCCGGAAATGATCATTGCGGTCCATGAAGCGCAGGCTAGGGGAAAAAGCGGATTGTGTCCCCGCCGCCTTGCCGTCGTCGCATTGACGGGAGTCGGGACGTCGATTGACAGTTGGCAATCGGGATCGCGGGCGCAGGCTGTATGGCCGGGCGGGCAAGCCCGCTTCCGGGCACAGAGGCAACCGACGTCGCGATGAGCACTGATCTGGCCCGGGAGATCGCCCGGACGTATTTTCCCGGCGCGCGCTCCGAGAATGAACACCGCCTGCGCAACGAGATGGGCGCCACGCTCGACCACTGGTTCCGCTGGCGGTCGGGGCGGTTCGAGGATAGTGCCCCGGCCGATCCGCAGCCTGTCGACAACGCCAGAAGTGGCACGCGCGCCGACGACCGGCTCGGGCGTCGTCTGCTGGCCCTGTGCGACGCCATGACCGCCGAGACACCGACCTTCTCGCCCCGCTACATCGCCCACATGAAGTCGGACCTGTCGCTACCGGGCCTGCTGGGCTGGTTTGCGGCCATGCTGCACAATCCGAACAACAGTTCGCGCGACGCCAGCCGGGCCGGCAGCGTCATCGAGACCGAGGCCATCGCGGCCCTCGCCGACATGCTGGGCTATGATCCCGCGCGCGCCCAGGGCCATTTCACCTCCGGTGGAACGGTCGCCAATTTCGAAGCGGTCTGGCGCGCCCGCTACCGGCTGGATCACTGGCTGGCCCTGGCCCTGCACATCGCGGAGACCACGGGCACCCGGCTCGATCCCTTCGCCGCCGCCCACATGGGCTGGGGGCGGTTCCGTGAGTTGTTGGCCGCGCACCGGCTCGTGGAGAGCGACCTGAAAGCCTGCAGCGCCGCGGCGTCCAATCCCGGCGACGTCTGGCGGCGCATCAGTCGGGCCTCAGGCCAGGACTATATGGGTCCGGTGATGCTGGTCCCCGGCAACCGCCACTATTCCTGGAGCAAGTCGGCCAATGTCTTTGGTTTGGGCGGCGAGGCGATCTGGAGCATCGCCCTCGATGCATCCGGTCATCTGGACCTGGCCGATTTCGAACGACTGGTCGCCCGAGCTGAAGGCGAAGGACGCCCCGTTATGATGGCCGTCGCGGTGGCCGGTGCGACCGAGACCGGGGCCGTGGATCCGCTGGACCGCCTCTACGACCGGATGGACGACTGGCGGGCCAAACGGGGCTGGCGCATCTGGCGTCATGTCGATGCGGCCTACGGCGGGTTTCTCGCGGCCATGCTGGACGGGCCATGCGAGGCAACCCTGACTGCGGAGACCGCTGCGGCCCTGCGGGCGATGGGGCGTTCGGATTCCATCACCATCGACCCGCACAAGCTGGGCTATGTGCCCTATGCTTGCGGAGCTTTTCTGACGCCCGACGCCGAACGCTATGCGGTATCGGCCTTTGACGCCCCCTATCTGGACCGGCCGGAACTGGGCACGGGGAAATGGTCATCGACCCTGGAGGGATCACGCTCGGCGGCCGGGGCGGCGGCGACCTGGTTGACGGCGGAAACCATCGGGTTCGAGGCTGACGGTTTCGGGGCCCTGATGGCGGCCACGGTTGACGCGCGCCGGGACTTTCAGAGCGCCGTTCGGGACGCTGTTCCCGAAGCCCGCTTCCTGCCCGCCGACAGCAATATCGCCTGTTTCTCGCTGGCGTGCCCCGGTGAGGCGCTGAGCCGCTCCAATGCCCGGACCGGCGCGGTCTTCGACCATTTCCAGACCTCGCCCGATTTCGCCGTGTCGAAGACCACCCTGGGTCGGGACAATGCGGCCCTGATGGCGACCGTGCTGGCCGGACACGATGGCTTTGACGACGCCCCGGACGGCCATGGCGAGATGCTGGTGATCCGCTGCGTCTTCATGAATCCCTACTGGACCGAACCTTCGGTTCGACAGGACCTGCTCCCGCGCTTTATCAAGGAACTGCGGGAAGCCCTGGCCGCTGCCGACCGGACGCAGGCGGTCTGAAATGGAGCGTATGATGACCCGGATTCTGTTCTTCGGCCGCGTTGCGGAAAGGCTGGGAGCCGATTGCCGCCTGGATCTGCCTGCCGGTGGCGCCAGTATGGCTGAAATCCGCAACCTTCTGGCCGCCCGGGACGAGGTCGCCGCTGCCGCCCTGCTGCGGACTGACGTTCGTGGCTCGCTGGACCAGGTTGTGGTCGGCGACGACGCCCGGGCCATGCCAGATCAGGAAATTGCTTTCTTTTCCATCTTCTCGGGAGGCTGACTTGACACTCGATGTCAGGCTGGCGACCGCAGCCCTGTCCGCCCCGGCAGAGCTGGAGCGCTTCCTCTCCGGCCGCACGGGCGATGGGGCGGTCGTGACCTTCACGGGTCTGGCCCGGAGAATCGGCAAGGATGGCTCGGCCATCGAATCCCTGACGCTGGACTGGTATCCGGGCATGACCGAACGGTCGATGCTGGACATCGCCGAGGCGGCGGCGGCAAGGTTTCCGGTCAGCGATCTGGTCGTGGTCCATCGCTGCGGCGACATCGTCCCGGGCGAGACCATCGTCTTCGTCGCCGCCGCCGCGCCGCACCGGCGCGTCGCCTTCGAGGCCGCCGACTATCTGATGGACAGACTCAAGACCGAGGCGGCGTTCTGGAAACGCGAGACCGGCCCCGCCGGCACCCGCTGGATTGAACCCGTAGATGAAGATCGCGCCGCCCTGGCGCGCTGGAAGGACCAAACGCCCTGATGGCCGGAATCAACGAAGAACTACCGTTCTACCCGCTAAACATCGCGGTCCTGACCATATCGGACACCCGCGACGAGACGACCGATACCTCGGGCGGCCTGCTGGTCGAACGCCTGAGCACCGCCGGCCACGTGCTGAAGGGCAAGGCCATCGTTCACGACGAGGTCGACGCGATCCGGGCCCAGCTCAAGGTCTGGATCGCCGACCCTGACGTCGACGTGGTCCTGACCACCGGCGGCACCGGATTTGCGCCGCGCGACGTGACCCCCGAGGCGGTCAAGCCCCTGTTCCGGCGTGAGCTGGACGGGTTTTCGGTCGTCTTCCATCTCAAGAGTCTCGGCACGGTCGGGGTGGCGACACTCCAGTCACGCGCCCTGGCCGGACAGGCCGACGACACCTTCGTCTTCTGCGTCCCGGGCTCGACCGGGGCCTGTCGCGACGCCTGGGACCTGGTGCTGGCCGAGGAACTGGACAGCCGCTTCCGGCCCTGTTCGCTGGTCGGCCAGATTCCGCGCTACCGGGGTATCTGCCCGTGAGCGCCCTGACCCATCTGGATAGCGGCGGCCGGGTGCATATGGTCGACGTCGGCGACAAGGCGGCCACCACCCGCCGGGCCGTGGCCGAAGGCCGTCTGATCTGCGCGCCGGAGACCCTGGCCCTGGTGCGTGATGACCGGGCCCCCAAGGGGGCGGTGATCACCACCGCCGAACTGGCCGGGATCATGGGAGCCAAACGCACCGCCGACCTGATCCCCCTGTGCCACCCGCTGGGCCTGGACAAGGTCTCGGTGACCGTGGTCATGGACGCGGCCCTGCCCGGCTTCGTCGTCACCGCCGAGGCCCGCGTCAGTGGGCCGACCGGGGTCGAGATGGAGGCCCTGACCGCCGTCTCGGTCGCCTGCCTCACCCTCTACGACATGCTCAAGGCCGCTGACCGCGGCATGGTCATCGGTCAGGTCCGGCTATTGTCCAAGTCGGGCGGACGGTCGGGCGACTGGACCGCCGGGGACGGTAGCGGCGCGTGATCGATTTCGACGCGGCCGTCCGCCTGATCCTGAATGCAGCCCGGCCGCTGGAGGCCGAGACGGTGGCGCTCGAGTTAGCCGGGGCACGGGTCCTGGCGGCTGACCTGAAGGCCCGCGGCGACGCGCCGCGCACCGCGGTCTCGGCCATGGACGGCTATGCCGTGCGGGACGCCGATCTGGCGACCCTGCCGGCGCGGCTGCCGATCGCCGAGGTCGCCTTTGCCGGGCGGGCGGATGTCCCGACCCTGCCGCCCGACAGTTGCGCCCGCGTCTTCACAGGTGGGCCGGTGCCCCTCGGTGCAGACCGGATCGTGGTACAGGAGATCGTCGGCCGGGACGGCGACGACGCGCTGTTCGCGACCGCCCCGGGCGCGGGTCGTCATATCCGCGCCGCCGGATCGGACTTCGCCGCCGGCGAGGTCCTGCTGCCCGCCGGGACCGTTCTGGGCTTTCGCACCATGGTCGCCGCCGCCGCCGCCGACGTCGCCACCCTGTCCGTCGTGCGCCGCCCCCGCGTCGTCATTCTGGGCACGGGCGATGAACTGGCCGAGCCCGGTCAGGCACTGGAGACACCCGGCAGTATTCCGGAAAGTGTCTCGTTCGGCGTCGCCGCCCTGGCGCGGCAGTACGGGGCCGAGGTCATCGCCCGTCGTCGTCTGGCCGACACGCCGGATACGCTGGAAGCCGCCGCCGGTCAGGCGCTCGATGAGGCGGATCTGGTCGTGGTCACCGGCGGGGCCTCGGTGGGCGAGAAGGATTTCGCCCGGGCGATGTTCGCCCCCTTCAGCCTGGAGCTGATCTTCTCCAAGGTCGCCATCAAGCCCGGCAAGCCGGTCTGGTTCGGGCGGGCCAGGGGCAAATGGATCATCGGCCTGCCCGGCAACCCGACCTCGGCCATCGTCACCGCCCGGCTGTTCCTTGCGCCGCTGATCGCTGGTCTGGCGGGCCGCGATGCGGCGGCCATGCTGGACTGGCGGAAGGTGAGCCTGACCACGCCGTTGAAACCCTGCGGCGATCGCGAGACTTTCGAGCGCGGGCATTTGGTCGATGGCGGAGTCGCGGCCCTGAACACCCAGGATTCCGGATCTCAGAAGGCGCTGGCGTCAGCCGATGCTTTGATCCGGCGACGCCCCGACGCTCCCGCCCTCGCAGCGGGCGACACGGCCGATATTCTGGACTTCTGACGCCGTCAGAGAAAGCGCTGGAACAGGATGTTGTTCTCGAGGTGAACGTGTTCACGCAGGTCTGAATCCAGCTTGCTGCACGCGGCATAGAGGGCCCGCCAGGTGTTGCAGGCCCCGTCCGGCGGCGTGAAATCATCGGTCAGATCAGCCATGAAGCCCAGCTGCTCACCCAGGTCCACATGTTCCCGCATCATCTGGGCAATCGCATAGCGCAGGGTCGGCGCGCCGCCGTGCACCATCGCCGGAAACAGAACGGCCTCCTCCTTGTGCTGGTGATCCTCCAGATCCTCGAACATCAGGGTCAGAAGCTCGGCGAGACCGCGCGGACAATCAGCGTTCGCCTGATGGACGGTCTCGACGCGGTGCGCCAGGCGGATGGCCTCCGGAAATTCAACGCGGTGGACCTTGTGGTAGCGTTCGATGATGTGCGCGACCAGGTCGGCGGTTTCCGCCGGTGCGGCGACCCCCGGCGTCCCGAGACTGCGCAATTCCGCTTCCAGGGCTGAGAGGTCCAGGCCACGGCGCTCGGCCTCCGACGACAGCAGCGCCCCGCCATTGCAGCAAAAATCGATCTTGTGTCGACGAAACACAGTGGTCGCGCCGGGCAGGATGACCGCGATATCGCCGACGGACAGATATTGAAGGGCCATCGATGTGGTCTCCCGTTCAGCATTTGACCCGCTGGTCTCGGTCGCGGGTGACGGCGTCTTCCTAGACCGTCAGACCCACTCGTCTCTTGATCCCCATCAAGCCTCTCATTGATGGGGGTCTCGGCCTGCGACAGCCCCGCGCGCCTACCGCATGCCGCAGGGAATCACCGAGTCTGACCTTCAGCTTCAAGGGGAACAGACATGGCGTTCGACAGTCCGCTGGCCGGAGAAATCTGGAGCAGCAAATATCGCTTTCGGCCGGTCGATGGCGAGGGGGACAAGACCGTCGAGGCCACCTGGGACCGGGTCGCCACAGCCCTGGCCGAGGCCGAGCCCGCCAAAACACGCGGACGCTGGCGCACCCGGTTCCGCGAGGCCCTCGAGGGCTATCGCTTCCTGCCCGCTGGCCGGATCCTCGCGGGGGCCGGCACCGGCCGGTCCGTGACCCTGTTCAACTGTTTCGTCATGGGGACGGTGCCCGACGACCTGGACGGCATCTTCCAGCACCTGCGCGAAGCGGCCGTGACCATGCAGCAGGGCGGCGGGGTCGGCATGGACTTCTCGAGCGTGCGCCCGTCCGGCGCGCCGGTTCGCGGTGTCGGGGCCGAGGCCTCGGGCCCGCTCAGCTTCATGGATGTCTGGGACTCCATGTGCCGCACCATCATGTCGGCCGGCCAGAGGCGCGGGGCCATGATGGGCTGCCTGCGGATCGATCACCCGGACATCGAAGCCTTCATCAACGCCAAGCGCGAGGCGACCCGTTTCCGCAATTTCAACCTCTCGGTGCTGGTCACCGATGCCTTCATGGCGGCCCTGGACGCGGGTGCGGACTGGCCGCTGGTGTTCAACGGCGAGGTTCGACGCACCGTCCGCGCGGCGGATCTGTGGGACCGGCTGATGCGCGCCACCTATGACGCGGCCGAACCGGGGGTGATCTTCATCGATCGCGTCAACGCCGCCAACAACCTGGCCCACTGCGAGGTCATCTCGGCCTCCAACCCGTGCGGCGAGCAGATGTTGCCGCCCTACGGGGCCTGTTTGCTGGGATCGATCAACCTGGCCCGGCTGATCACTGCGCCGTTCGAAGCGGGCGCGGCGATGGACGAGCAGGAACTGGGCGTCCTCACCCGCACCGCGGTGCGCATGCTGGACAATGTCATCGACATCTCGCGCTATCCCCTGCCGGCCCAGGAGGCCGAGGCCAGGGCCAAGCGGCGCATCGGCCTCGGCGTGACCGGACTGGCCGACGCCCTGATCTTCTGCGGAGCCCGCTATGGCGAGGACCAGGCCATGGCCCTGACCGAGCGCTGGCTGGGTGTAATCCGCCGGGAAGCCTATCGCGCCTCGGCCGAACTGGCCGCCGAGAAGGGCCCCTTCCCGCTCTACGACCCGATCATGCTGGAGCAACCCAACCTGGCCGGCCTCGATCCCGAGACCCGGGAGCTCATCGCCCGCCACGGCCTGCGCAACGGCTGCCTGACCTCAATCGCCCCGACCGGCACCACCTCCCTTCTGGCCGGGAACGTCTCATCCGGCATCGAGCCGGTGTTCGCCTTCGCCTATAATCGCAAGGTCCTGCAGCCGGACGGCAGCAAGCGTGAAGAGGCGGTCGAGGACTACGCCCTGGCCCTCTGGAAGCGGCTGAAGGGGGCCGACGCACCGCTGGAGAGCGCGCCGGGCAATGCCTTCGTCAGCGCCCAGACCCTGACCCCCGAACACCATCTGCGCATGCAGGCGGCGGCCCAGGCCCAGATCGACAGTTCGATCTCCAAGACCATCAACTGTCCCGAAGACATCCCGTTCGACGCCTTCTCCCATGTCTACCGTCAGGGGTACCGGATGGGCTGCAAGGGGCTGACAACCTACCGGCCCAACGCCATCACAGGATCGGTCCTCAGCGTCGAACCGACGCCCGCGGCGACTCCGGCACCGGTGGTGCCCATCCTGACGCCGCGGCCCGGCAGGCTGGAGGGCGCGACCTACAAGGTGCGCTGGCCGCTGGACGCCCACGCCGTCTACGTCACCATCAATGACTCCGAGGACGAGGACGGCGGCGAGCGACGGCCGTTCGAGATCTTCGTCAACTCCAAGAACATGGCCCACTACGCCTGGACCCTGGCCCTGACCCGGATGATCTCGGCCGTGTTCCGGCGCGGCGGCGACGTCTCCTTCGTGGCGGAAGAACTGAAGGCCGTGTTCGATCCCGCCGGCGGAGCCTGGATGGAGGGGCGTTATACGCCCTCCCTGCCGGCGGCCATCGGGGCGGTGATCGAGCGCCATCTGGGGCTGACGGCCGGCGAGGCCCCAGCCGATGTCGATCCGGCACCGGCGGCCAGCCCGGCAGCCGCCGCGGACACACCAGTCGCCTCGTCGCGGTCGGCCTGCCCGCGGTGCGGGACGCCCGGGCTGGTGCGCAAGGAGGGCTGCGACAGTTGCCTCGACTGCGGCTATTCCCGATGCGGATAGCGCCCTTGCGCCGCCCCGCCTCCGACCGGCCCTGGACGGACGTCCTTTATCGGGCCCGGCGACCGGTCGAGATCCTGCTGACGGCCTCCCTGCGCAGTATCGCACGGCGCCAGCCCGAGGCCTTCGATCGGCTGGGACAGGTTCGCCACGCCACCATCCGCATCAGCCCGGTGGACCTGCCCGTCGCTTTCGAGATGCGGCCGGATGGTGAATCCGGCTCTATCCGCGTGGTCCGTCCGAACGACGATGCCGGCGATACCTCGGCGCGGATCAGCGGCCCGTTGCTGACGCTTCTGGCCGTGTTTGACGGACGCGGGGACGCCGACGGGGCCTTCTTCCAGCGCTGTATCGATGTCGAGGGCGACACCGCCGCCGTCCTGGCGCTGCACAATGCGCTGGAAGCCTCGGAACTGACGATGGCGGACATCCTGGGACTGTCGCGACGACTCGACCCACCGCTCCAGGCCATGTTGTCCATCGCGCGCCGCTGGCGCGAACCGGGGACCCGGACATGATTGCCGCGACGGTTCCGGCGCTTGAACTGGTCTGCCCGGCGGGGTCACCGGCCATGCTGAAGGCCGCGGTCGAGGCCGGGGCCGACAGTGTCTATTGCGGCTTTCGCGACGAGACCAATGCGCGCAATTTTCCGGGTCTGAACTTCTCTCCCGAGGAGCTGCGCGCGGCGACCGACTGGGCCCATGAACGGGACGCCCGGGTTCTGCTGGCCCTCAACACATTCGCCCGGGCCGACGCCACGGACCTGTGGCGCGCCTCGGCCGACGCGGCGGCGGGGGCCGGCGTGGACGCCGTGATCGCTGCGGACCTGGCTGTTCTGTCACACATGCGCGCCAACCATCCCGACACCCGGCTTCATCTGTCGGTCCAGGCGGCGGCGGGCACGCCGGAAGCGATCGCCTTCTATGCGCGCGAATACGGGGTCAAGCGCGTGGTCTTGCCCCGTGTCCTCAGCGTTGAGGAGATCAGGAGTCTTACGCCGGAAATCTCCGTCGAGACCGAGGCCTTCGTCTACGGCGGCCTGTGCGTCATGGCTGAAGGCCGCTGCGCCCTGTCCTCCTATGCCTCGGGCCGTTCCCCGAACCTGTCGGGCGTGTGCTCGCCGCCCGAGGCGGTGAGTTTCAGTGACGACCACGGCGAGCGCACCACCCGGCTGTCCGGATTCGCCGTCGATCGCCTGCCGGCGGGTGAGGCCGGCGGCTATCCGACCCTGTGCAAGGGCCGGTTCTGCGGCAGCGGGTCGGATGAGGCGGGTTATCTGTTCGAGGACCCTGTCAGCCTGAATGCCATGAGCCTGTTGGCGGGTCTTGCGGGGGCAGGTGTCACGGCCGTCAAGATTGAGGGCCGGCAGAGAGGCCGCGCCTATGTGGCACGCGTCACCAAGGCGTTCCGGGCCGCGATCGACGCCATCGGGCGCGGGGAGTCGCCGGCCCCCTATATGTCCCTGCTGGGCGATCTCGCCGAGGGCGCGAGAGAGACGACCGGCGCCTATCGGAAACGCTGGCGGTGAGGGTGTCCATGGAACCGCGTAGATCAATGGAACTGGCGATCGGCCCCCTCCTGTTCAACTGGGCTCCGGAGCGGGTCGAGGCCTTCTACGCCCGGATTGCCGACGAGGCTCCGGTCGCGACCGTCTATCTGGGCGAGGTGGTCTGCGGAAAGCGTCAACCCCTGCTCCAGCACGCCCTGGCCCGGTCGGCCGGTCGCCTGGAGGACGCCGGCAAGACCGTGATCTGGTCCACCCTGGCCCTGCCGGCCACGCCGCGGGAGCGTCGACTGGCGGCGGATCTGGCCGCTGACCCCGACCATCTGATCGAGGCCGGCGATATGTCGGCGGTCTGGAGCCGGGCCCCCGCCCCGTTCGTCGCCGGACCGTTGCTGAACGTCTACAGCGCTCCCGCGGCAGCCGAACTGGCGCGACTGGGCTGTGTGCGTCTGTGCGCCAATGTCGAACTGCCCCTGAACTCGATCGCCGAGATCGCCCGTGCCTGTCCCGACCTGACGCTCGAGCTGTTTGCCTTCGGTCGTTTGCCGCTGGCCCTGTCGAGCCGCTGCGCCCAGGCCCGAATGCAGGGGCTGCACCGGGACGCCTGTCGCTATGTCTGCGACCGGTATCCAGACGGGATGGATGTGTCGACCATCGAGGGGCAGGCCTTCCTCGCGGTGAACGGATTGCAGACCCTGTCGCATGGATGTCAGCTGGTGGATGTCCCGGTCGAAGCCCTGGCAGCAGCAGGTATTTCAGCCCTGCGTCTGTCGCCACACTCGCTCGACATGGTGGCGGTAGCCGAAGCCTTCCGCGCCTATGCAGACGGATACATGGCTGCCGACGAACTGGCTTATTACATCGAAGCCCTCGGCCCGCCGGGGCCGCCGGTCAGTGGCTATCTTCATGGCGCTGCCGGAGCCCGTCCCTTCGGTGAGAGAGCACAGGCATGAACCAGACCGAATTATCGGTCCGGCGGGCGCGGATCGACCGGATTGATACCCTCTTGGTACGGCTCATCGCCGCCCGCCAACGTCAGGTCGCTCATATTGCCCGCCTGAAGCGCGGCCCGGACGGCGTTCGTGACCCGATGAGGATCGCCGCCATTCTCAAGCGCGTTCAGGGGGCGGCCCGACGCTTCGGCCTGGACGAGTCGATCGCCATCCCGGTGTGGCGCGAACTGCTTGAGAGGTCCGCGCTTGCGCAGCAGGCTCAACTGCGTGGAGCCGATGTCGCGCACCGCCGCCTTGACGAAGGCCATGAAGCCGCGGGACATCCATCAAGGCCGTGCCCGCCCCGATCACCTATTCCGGAGCTGTCGTCGCCACGGAACCCGTCATGAGCACAGCCGCCGCCATCCGGGCCTATCGTGGGCCCGCCGTCTTCAGCATCGGCCTTCGCCCGTTCTATCTGTTCGCGGCCCTGTGGTCGGCGATCGCTGCGCCGCTCTGGGTCTATGCCTTCCTCGGCGGCGGAACCGTCGGACTGGGCTGGCATGTCCATGAGATGCTGTTCGGCTATGCCGGCGGGATAATCGTCGGCTTCCTGCTGACCGCCGTGCCCAACTGGACCGGCCGATTGCCGGTCGTGGGTTGGCCGCTGGCCCTGCTGTTCAGCCTGTGGCTGGCGGGACGGGCCGCCATGCTGGCGGTGGCGCTGAACGGGGATCCCGCCGCGACCGCCTGGGCCGCAATGGTCGACAGTGTGTTCCTGATCGCCATGGCCGCGGTCGTCTGGCGCGAGGTCCTGGCCGGACGCAACTGGCGCAATCTCCCCGTCGCCATGATGATCACCGTCCTCGCCCTCGCCAATGCGGGCTTCCATCTGGAGGCCGGAGCCGGCGGTGTCGACAACCTGTTCACCCGCCTGGGCCTCGCGGTCGTGGCGCTGCTGATCGCCCTGATCGGGGGTCGCGTCACGCCCAGCTTCACCCGCAACTGGCAGCTCAAGCGCGGCGGCCCGCTTCCGGCCGTCGCCGGCCGGTTCGACACCATGACCCTGATCGTCACGGCGGCCGGGCTAGCGACCTGGAGCTTCGTTCCGTCCCATCCCGCATCCGGCGCGCTCCTGGTGGCGGCCGGGGCGCTGAACCTGATCCGGCTGGCCCGCTGGCGTGGCGAGGCGACCCTGGCCGAGCCGCTCGTACTGATCCTGCACCTTGGATATCTGTGGTTGACGGCCGGTCTGGTGCTGCTGGGGCTGGCGGTGGTGGCTCCCGCACAGGTGCTGCCTTCGGTGGGTGTCCATGCCCTGACCGCCGGGGCCATCGGGGTGATGACCCTGGCCATCATGACCCGGTCGAGCCGGGGTCACACAGGACGCCCCCTGACCGCTGGCAAGGCCGACGTCCTGATCTATGGGCTGATCAATGCCGCGGCCCTGACCCGCGTGGTGGGCGGCCTGCTGCCGGCCGTCTATAGTCCGCTGCTGCTCGCCTCGGTCGCCCTCTGGTCCGCGGCCTTTCTTGCCTTCGTCATCAGCTACGCCCCGATCCTGCTGACCCCCCGGCTGGGCCGGGGCTGACCGGTTTCAAGCATAACGCGCCGAGGCCGTGGCCTTGACCAGGGCGATGACCCGACGTCCCGGAGCCAGGGCCAGCTGCTCGCTGGCCTGCCGGGTGATCAGGGCCTTCAGCCTCAACTCGCCCTGCTCAAGCCGGACCAGAACGCCGTCCGGGCGGGCCTCAAGCGCGGCGATCCGCATCGACAGCCGGTTCTGGAAGCTCGCCTCGACCGGTTCAACCAGGGCCAGGGCAACATCGCGGGCGTCGACGATGATCCGCACCCGTTCGCCGGGGGTGACGTCCAGAAGCGGCGAGACAAACGGTGTACCGGCCAGGTCGATGCGGGTGGCGTTTCCCTCAGGATCATGCGCCATCACACGCCCGTTGAGGATTGACAGGGGCGCGCTCAGCCCGGCCGCCGCCTCGGCTTCCGGGCGGTCGAAGGCGGCGTCCGGCGGCCCTGCTTCCAGCGCCCGCCCCTCGCCGACCAGCACCACCGTATCGGCCAGACGCGCGACCTCGTCGACCGCATGGCTGACATAGAGGATGGGCGGCCCGTCCCGGGCCAGACGATCAAGATACGGCAACAGATCGGCGCGGCGCGCGCCGTCCAGCCCGGACAGGGGCTCGTCCAGGATCAGCAGGTTTGGCCGGGTCAGCAGGGCCCGTCCGATGGCCACGCGACGCGCCTCGCCGCCCGACAGTGAGCCGGGCCGGCGCTCGAGCAGGGCCTCGAGACCCAAAAGGGCCGTGGTCTGATCCAGTGCCGGACTGACATCGCCGGCCCGGCGCGCGCCATACAGCAGATTGTCCCGCACGGTCAGGTGCGGGAACAGGCGCACATCCTGAAACACATAGCCGATGCGCCGTTTCCAGCTCGGCACCGACACGCCCGCGTCACTGTCGAACAGGGGCTGCCCGGCCAGAACGACCCGTCCCCGGTCCGGCCGGATCAGACCAGCGACCAGCTCGGCCACGGTCGTCTTGCCGGAGCCCGAATGTCCGAACAGACAGGTGATGCGGGCGTCACTCGAAAACGCGACCTCAAGAGCGAAGTCGCCGCGGGTCACATGGGCCGAAACCTCCAGCATCAGGCGGCCCTCCCGATCCGGCGTGCCGCCGTCCGGGCGACCCATTCCGAGACCAGCAGGGCTCCAATCGACACCGCGACCGAGATCAGCACCAGTCGCAGAGCCGCCGCCTCGCCACCGGGCACCTGGGTCAGGCTGTAGATCGCCAGCGGCAGGGTTCGAGTCTCGCCGGGAATGCTCGAAACGAAGGTGATGGTGGCCCCGAACTCGCCCAGCGCCTTGGCGAAGGCCAGCACGGCCCCCGCCGCGATCCCCGGCAGGGCCAGAGGCAGGGTGATGGTCACAAACCGGATGAGCGGCGTCGCCCCGAGCGTCTCGGCTGCCCGCTCGATCCGGGGATCGATCATGTCGAACGACAGGCTGACCGCCCGCACCAGCAAGGGAAAGCCCATCACCGCGGCCGCCAGGGCCGCGCCGGTCCAGTCGAAGGCAAACACGATCCCCATCGGCTCGAGCCAGCTGCCGAGCGGTCCGTTGCGGCCGAACAGCAGCAACAGGGCATAGCCGGTCACCACCGGCGGCAGGATCAGCGGCAGATGGGTCAGGCCCGACAGCAGCGCCTTGCCGGGAAAACTGTAGCGCGACAGCAGATAGGCCAGGGCGATCCCCGGCGGCAGGCTGAACGCCGTCGCGGTCAGGGCGACCTTCAACGACAGCCCGATGATCTGCAATTCCTGGGGGCTGAGCGGACTCATGCAATCAAACCGGCGGTCGGGTGAAGCCGAAACGCTGGAACAGGTTCTGCCACTCAGCGCTCATCATCAGATCCAGAAAGGCCTGGGCGGCCGCGGTGTCACCGCCACCCGGCGAACGCCGCAGTCGCGCCGCCGGATAGACGATCGGCGCATGACTGCCGGCCGGAAAGGTTGCCACCACCCGGACCCGGGGCTCGGCGCGGGCATCGGTCGCATAGACCACACCCAACGGCACCTCGCCGCGCGCGACCAGGGCCAGGGCGGCGCGCACACTGTCTCCCGGTGCCAGCCGATGTTCGACGCCCGGCCACAGGCCCAGCCGGGTCAGGGCCTGCCGCCCATAGCGGCCGGCCGGAACGCTGGCATCGGCCACGGCCAGCCGGCCGTCCCCGAGTCGTTCGTCCAGGGCGACGTCCGAACCGAGGTCCACCGGCGCGTCGTCAGTGCCGACAGGGGCGATCAGCACCAGGGTGTTGCCGGCGACCCTCCGCCGGGTCGCACTCTCGACCCGGCCGCGCGCGTCCAGCCAGTCCATCCACGCTTCATCGGCGGCGACGAACAGGTCGCCCGGGGCCCCCTGGTCGATCTGGCGGGCCAGCTGGGCGCTGCCCGCATAGGTGATACGGACGGTCCGGCCGGTCTGGGTCAAATAATCAGCAGCGAGCGCATCCAGAACCTCACGCAGGCTGGCTGCCGCGAACAGGTCGATCGGTGGCGGCCCCGCGACGTCCCGAGACGTGCAGGCGGCCAGAACGCCGGCGGCGAGCAGCATCAGCCCCTGACGCCGTCCGATGCCGATTCCTGCCTGCCTCATCGCTAAGCGCTTCCCCAATGCCGGATCGGTCCGTTGGTCGTCCTGCTGTCTAGCATGGCCGCGCCGCCCCACGGCGCAAAGGCCATGCGTTCGATCTTGATTTTCATCAAGCCCGCGTGCGTCCCTCGTCAAAGTGATTGGCGGCACGATCGCCTATGTCTCATGAAGAGTTCGCTCCGAGCGGCCCGGCCTAAAGCGTTTTGACGCCATGGCCCGGTCGCCGGATCCGCAAGGATCGAGGGCGACGGGAGAAATCCCTTCGCCTCCCGCATTTGGAAAGGAGCTTCCATGGCACGTGATGCCGCCCGCGCGGCCGACACCTTCGGGCGTCGGTTTCACTACCTCCGTCTGTCTGTGACGGAGGTCTGTAATTTCAGTTGCACCTACTGCCTGCCGAACGGCTGGAAGAAGAGCGGACCGCTGTCCTTCCTGACCGTCGACGAAATTCGACGCCTGGTGGCGGGGTTCTCGGACCTCGGCCTCAGCAAGGTCCGTTTGACCGGCGGCGAACCGACGGTGCGCAAGGACTTCAACAGCATCATCAGCACGGTCGCGGCCTCGCCCGGCGTGGCCAAGGTCGCCGTGACCACCAATGGCTGGAACCTGACACGCCACGTCGCCGACTGGCGCGCCGCGGGACTGAGCCATCTCAACGTCAGCATCGACTCGATCGACCCGGAGACATTCCGGCAGATCACCGGCCACGACAAGCTGAACCAGGTCCTGACCGGCCTCGACATGGCCCTTGCCGAGGGCTTCTCCGCCGTGAAGGTCAATGCCGTGCTGTTGCGCCAGACCGCAGAGGCCGGCTTCGACGACTGGGCCCGGTTCGTGCGTGAGCGGCCGGTCTCCGTCCGCTTCATCGAACTGATGAAGACCACCGACAACCACGACTATTTCGCCACCCATCATGTGAAGGCCCAGGGCCTGCGTGACTGGCTGGATCGCAATGGCTGGGCGGCGGGGCCGCGGGCCGTCGATGCAGGCCCGGCCCTCGAATATCGTCACCCTGACTATGCCGGGTCCATCGGTCTGATCGCCCCCTATTCGCCTGGCTTCTGCGACAGCTGCAATCGGTTGCGGGTGACTTCACGGGGCAAGCTACGGCTGTGCCTGTTCGGGGATGGCGGCGTCGATCTGCGTGACCTGCTTCAGGATGACGATGATCGCGACCTTCTGAACGCCCGCATCGTCTCCGGCCTGACCGGCAAGACCTGGAGCCACGAGCTGGCACAGGGCCTTTCAGGGGATTTGAAAAATCTGGCCCAGCTCGGCGGCTGATCAGCTCGGGACGTAGCCGCAGCTGCGCCCGGTCGCCGAACTCCAGCGCTCGCTCTCGGCCTTGCCGACGACGCCATCTGCAGGGGGCATGTGGTTGTCTATCAGCGGCGACGGGCGAGCCAGCCGTTCGAGGGCCTCGGGCCGGTTCAGGGTCACCTCACCGCCCCGCACGACCACGCCGTACTTGGCCAGGCTGGCGAACGCCCGTGAGAGGTTTTCAGGGGTCATGCCGAGCAGCGACGCCAGCACCCGTTTTTCATGCGGCAACACGATCGTCGCGATCAGGTCCTGGCGAATGCGCTGGGTCACCAGATAGTTGGCCAGCCGCTCGACCCCACCGCGCAGTTTCTGATTCTTCACGGCACGAACCAGACCGCGGTAACAACCTGACACTTCCTGGGCCACGGCAAAGCTGAAGTCGGCATCCTGTCGCATGACGCGGCGCAGGGCCTCGCCGGAGATCATCAGGATCTCGGACCGCTCCAGAGTGCGCGCCGACATCAGGGCGTCGGCATCCAGGACCACCGCGGCGAGGATAAAGGTCGAGACCGGGCGCAGCAGTGCCAGGGTGGTTTCCTTCTCCTTCCACGAGCCCTGCAGTTCGACCATTCCGTCCAGCAGGACGTAGAGAAAGTCGACTGTATCGCCCTCCATCAGCAGGGTGGTCCCGGCCGGAAAGCGCTGGAGAAAGGCCCCGCCGGTTACGTCCCGAAATACCTCGGGCGAGGTTTTCGAAAACAGCGGCAGGGCCTTGACCCGATCGAGGTCGGACTCGCGCATGGTCATGATGGGCTCCGAATCTGGGTCAGGATGGCTTGGCCTCGCCTGCAGGAATCAGAAGGAGAAGCATATGCCCTCCGTGCACAGTGACCTACCATTTGACCTTTATCAATCGCAACAGAAACCTTAAGCAATCAAGCACCCCAACAGGGTCTGTTTGCTTACGTTTATCAGTCAAATACACAATATAAAGAGCCTTCTGCAGCCCCGAATTGACAAGGATCAATCTTCGCGTGCCGCACCGGAGATAATGAACATCGCAGACGGGCCGGAGGGCGGCCCAGCTCGATGGAGAAGATCGGAATGGTCTCCGTTTCCGAAGCGCCGGCCCCCGGGGCAACATCTGCACTCTGGGTCAGCACATTCGCTTTCACCGCCTGTTTTGCGGTCTGGACGATCTTCTCGATCATCGGGGTCCAGATCAAAGCCGATCTCAACCTGACCGAGGCCCAGTTCGGCCTTCTGGTCGGCACACCGATCCTGACCGGATCGCTGTCACGGATCTTCCTGGGTGTCTGGACCGGTCAGTTCGGCGGACGCATCGTCAACCTGATCGTCATGGTCCTGGCCGCTGCGGCGACCTTCCTGCTGTCCTATGCCGAGACCTATGCCCAGTTCCTGGTCGCTGCGCTCGGCGTCGGCCTGGCGGGCGGGGCGTTCGCGGTCGGCGTTGCCTATGTTTCGAAATTCTACCCCGCCAGCAAACAGGGCACGGCCCTGGGCATCTTCGGAGCGGGCAACGTCGGCGCTGCCGTGACGAAGTTCGCGGCCCCGTTCGTGATGCTGGCCCTCGGCTGGGAAGCCGTGGCCCAGGTCTGGGCGGGTGCCCTCCTTGTCATCGCGATCCTCGCCTTCCTGCTGACCCGCGATGAGCCGGAAGTCGCCGAGCGCCGTCGCACGGGCCAGAAGCCAGTGACGGCCTGGATGCAGCTGA
>CAXBHG010000008.1:0-36942 GCA_963975385.1 uncultured Brevundimonas sp. | reverse complement strand
CAGGGTGATACGGCCGACGCCGGATTCGACGCGGGTCAGGACTTCGGGTTCTTCGATCATGGGACACGACTTAGTCGCGAAGGTCGAAGACGTCCACGCCGGCGGCGGTCGCGGCGGAGAGCAACGGCCTGTCCCGGGAGGCCAGGGCCGCGCCCCGTTCAATCGCCAGCGCGAGGTAGGCCGCATCGAACAAGCTGAGCCCGGCGGTGGTGGCCACATCCGCCAACTGCCGAACGTCCCCCTCGGTCAGGGGCTGATCGAATGCGATCTCGTACCCGTCCAACTGATCAAACGCGTCCTTGACCACGATGCTCTGGGTGCGCGCCTTGACCACAAGGACATTGGCGACTTCCCAGGCGAAAACATCCGGGGCGATGAAAGCGTAGTTGTCTGCCTGCGCCAGCAATCGGTCCGCGGTCGCCGTCGCCTGCGAAGGCAGGAGCCAGGCAAGTGCCGCGGAGGCATCGAGCACCACGGCCATCATTCGCGGGCGACCTTCTTGAGTTCTTCCCAACTCATGCGGTCGAACTCGGGATCGGGTGCCTGGGCCTCCCGGAACCGCCGCGCTCGCTCAGCCAGTTCATGACCGGACAGGCGACGCCGAGGCAGCGGGAAACCATCCTCCGGCGACAACCGCGCCACGGGCTTGCCGTGGCGGGTGATGACGATGGCCTCACCCGACGTCTCGACCTCGTCGATTAACGCCGAGAGATTCGTCTTGGCTTCCAGAACGCCCACGGTCCGCATGGCGACCTCCTGACCACTACTCTGGTCAGAATAGCCGATTACGGCTTCGGCGTCACGCCTGAGGGACGTTTTCCGCGCGCGATCGCAAGGAAGCCCCGCGCACCCATCGACATTGCGAACGCAATGGCCGCCGGGACGAGATAGTTCGGCAGATAGGACAGGCTACGGGCCTCAAAGGGCATGACGCCGCGCGTGGGGGTCACCAGTTCCGCTAGGGCGGATAACAGGGCCGGCACCAGAACCGGCGTGGCCGCGCCGATCGCCGCGAGGGCGATGAACCACGCTCCACCAAGCCTGCCGGCCCGCACCACCCACCAAGCCAGCACATAGAACGGCACCGCCGTCAGGCTGAACATAACGCCCATCGCGGTCAGATCCAGCAGCGTCCGGGTGGCCCAGAGGTGAACCATGTCTGCGTCCAGTCCCTGGCGGAACTGGTCGGTCAGCCACATCAGCGGGACGAGTTGCGCCCCTGCCATCAGTCCCGCGACGATCAAACCGAGCCACGACCAGGGAACCGAGCGCCGGGTCATTGCCGCAGCATCTCCCGCGCCGTGATCACCCGCATGATCTCATTGGTGCCTTCCAGGATGCGGTGCACCCGCAGGTCGCGCACGATCCGTTCCAGCGGATAGTCCTTCAGATAGCCGTAGCCGCCGTGCAGCTGCAGGGCCTCGTCGGCGATCTGGAAACAGGCGTCGGTGGCGAACCGCTTGGCCATGGCGCACCATTTGGTCGCCTCGGGATGTTTGGTGTCCAGTGCCCAGGCCCCGCGCAGCACCAGCAGCCGCGCCGCCTCCAGCTGGGTCGCCATATCGGCCAGTTTGAACTGGGTATTCTGGAAGTCCGCCAACGGCTTGCCGAACTGTTTTCGCGTGGTGACGTAATCCTGGGCCGTCTCCAGCGCCAGCCGCGCCCCGCCGATCGAACAGGCGGCGATGTTCAGCCGGCCGCCGTCCAGCCCCATCATCGCATAGCGGAAACCGTCGCCCGCCTTGCCCAGCAGATTGGCCGCCGGGATGCGGCAGTCGTCGAACTGGACGATGGCGGTGGGCTGGCTGTTCCAGCCCATCTTCTTCTCCTGGGCCCCGAAGCTCAGGCCCGGCGCATCCTTGTCGACGACGAAGGTCGAAATCCCCTTGGGCCCGTCCGCCCCGGTGCGGGCCATCACCACATAGACGTCGCTGGTCCCGGCCCCGGAGATGAAGGCCTTGGACCCGTTCAGCACATAGTGGTCGCCGTCCAGCTTTGCCGTGGTCCGCAGCGCCGCCGCGTCCGAGCCCGAGCCCGGTTCGGTCAGGCAATAGGAAGCCATAAGATCCATCGTCACCAGTTTCGGCACATAGCGGGCGCGCAGGTCGTCCGAGCCGATCCGGTCGATCATCCAGGTCGCCATATTGTGGATCGAGATGAAGGCCGCCGTCGACACATCGCCACGCGACAACTCTTCAAAGATCACCGCCGCCTCGACCCGGCCCAGGGCCATGCCGCCATGTTCCTCGCCGGTATAGATGCCGCAGAAGCCCATCTCGGCCGCGTGCTTCATCACATCGACCGGGAAATGTTTGCTCTCGTCCCATTCGGCCGAATGCGGAGCCAGCTCGGCCTCGGCGAACTGCCGGGCCGCGTCCTGGATGGCGCGCTGGTCGTCGGTAAGGGCGAAGTCCATGAAAGCTCCCGTCGCATCGGCCGCTGGCGGACCGTTCGCCGTGCTTCTATCCAACCGCTCGCGCGGCGTCACCCTCGCGCCGCTCACGACCGCGTCTGACGTCGTGCTCAGCCACACTGTGACGCTGAAGCCCGCGCACTTCGCGAACCCGATGGCTACGCCCGCCGGGCGCTGTTTTCAGCACCCCATCCGTTCGATGTGGACTCAGTGGACTCAGTGGACCCTGTTTTCTCCGGCACCCAACCCGCCTATGACCCCTGAATGACCCAGCCGTTTGCCCCCGCCGCCTTCCCCTATGCCCGTCCTCGCCGTCTGCGCAGCAGCCCCTGGGTGCGGCGGCTGGTGGCCGAGACCGTCCTGACCCCGGCCGATCTGATCTGGCCGCTGATCGTCCATGACGGGGCCGAGGACCGGGTGCCGGTCGCCTCCATGCCCGGCGTCTTTCGCCTGTCGCCCAAGGCCGCCGCCGCCGCCGCGGTCGAGGCGCGCGATCTGGGCATCCCGGTCGTGGCCCTGTTCCCCCATGTCGACGCTGCCATCAAGGACGCCAACGGCACCGGGGCCACCGATCCCGACGGCCTGATCCCCGACTGTATCAAGGCCATCAAGGACGCCGCACCGGAGATCGGCGTCATGTGTGATGTCGCCCTGGACTGCTACACCGACCACGGCCACGACGGCCTGATGGCCGACGGTCGCATCCTCAATGACGACACCCTGGAACGTCTGGCCGAACAGGCCTTCCTCCAGGTCCACGCCGGGGCCGACATCGTCGCCCCGTCCGACATGATGGACGGCCGCGTCCAGGCCATCCGCGAGGCGCTGGAGGCCAACGGTTTCCACGATGCGATGATCCTGGCCTATGCCGCCAAATACGCCTCGGCCTTCTACGGCCCGTACCGCGACGCCGTCGGTTCGGCCAAGGCGCTGACCGGCGACAAGCAAACATACCAGATGAATTACGCCAACAGCGACGAGGCCCTGCGCGAGGTGGCCATGGACATCGCCGAGGGGGCCGACGCCGTCATGGTCAAGCCCGGCATGCCCTATCTCGACATCGTCCGCCGCGTCAGCGAGACCTTCCAGGTCCCGACCTTCGCCTATCAGGTGTCCGGCGAGTACGCGATGATGCAGGCCGCCATCGCCAACGGCTGGCTGGACGAGGACCGCGCCATCCTCGAAACCCTGCACGGCTTCAAACGCGCCGGCTGCGCCGGCGTGCTCAGCTATTTCGCCCCGAAGGCGGCGAGGTTGCTGGGGGGCTAGGATGCCGACCGTCCTGCAAATCGGGCCATACCGCTTCTTTTTCTACAGCCATGAGCCGAATGAGCCGCCGCATATCCATGTCGCCAGTGGAAGGGCGACGGCGAAGGTCTGGACCGGGACGGTCTCCCTGGCCCGCAGCAAGGGTTTTCCGGCCCACGAACTCAGTGCTATTCTCCGGCTCGTGCGTTCCAATCGTGCGCTGTTTCTGAAGGCTTGGCATGACCATTTCGGCGCAAGTCCAAACGTCTGACGCCCGCGTTCTCGATGTTTCGTTTGATGACGATCGCATCAAGGTCGAGTTCGACGACGGTCGGGGCATTGCCCTGCCGCTGGCCTGGTATCCGCGACTGCTGAACGGTTCAGCCGACCAGAGGAATCGCTGGGAACTGGTCGGCGATGGCGAAGGCATTCATTGGCCTGACCTCGATGAAGATCTCAGTGCTGACGGGCTTCTGCGGGGCGCACCTGCCGCCCATTGGAACGCTGTCTGACGCATTTTCGCACGCCCCGCTGCCCTGCCCCGCACGCTCCTCACAGGCTCAGCCCCATGTTCAGACGCACCCTCGCCGTCCTCGCCCTGCTGCTGCTGTGGCCGACCCTCGCCCTGGCCCAGGACGCCGCCGCACCGCCAGCGGCCCTGCCCCGGGTGGTGATGGAAACCTCGGCCGGTCGGATCGTCATCGAGGTCAATGACCGTCAGGCCCCGATCACCGGCGGAAACTTCCTCAAATATGTCGATGAGCACCGCTTCGACGGCACCAGCTTCTATCGCGCCGTGCGCGCGGCCCCGGATCTGGGGCTGGTCCAGGGCGGCACCAACAATGACCCGGCCCGGACCCTGCCGCCCATCGCCCACGAGCCGACCACGGTGACCGGCCTCAGCCATGTCGACGGCGCGGTGTCGATGGCCCGCTATGACGCCGGCACGGCCACGGGCGACTTCTTCGTCTCGGTCGGGTCGACGCCCTCCTATGACGCGGGTCGCCCGTATTCGATCGATGAGCATGGCTTCGCCGTCTTCGGCCGGGTGGTCGAGGGGATGGAGGTCGTGCGCGGCATCCTGGTCGCCCCGACCTCGCCGACCGAGGGCGACGGCTTCATGCGCGGCCAGATGCTGGAGCCGCGCATCACCATCGTCTCGGCGCGGCGCGAGCCCCGGGCGGCAAACTGAAGACCCGCAAGCCTGCCCCGGCAACAAGCCTGTTGCGCTGTCACAGAACCCTGTTAGGCACGACCGTTCGACAACGGGGGGAGAGGGTCGATGGGTTTGTTTGGATGGGGTCGGAAACGACCGACCGGCGCGACGCCGGTGGATACCGGAGGCGAGCCGACGGCCGCACCCGCGCCGGAATCCCCCGCGGTCGCGGCCCGGCCCGACCCCGATCAGGCCCTGGCCCTGCTGCGGGCGGGCAATCAGGCCTTCCTGCGCGGCGAGAACAATCTGGGCCACGTCCGCGTCCACGATCTCGACCCGTTGCAGGGCGGCCAGCACCCGATCGCCACCATCGTCGGCTGCGCCGACAGCCGCACCCCGCCGACGATCCTGTTCAACCAGGGCTTCGGCCGGCTGTTCTCGATCCGGGTGGCCGGCAACACCGTGGACCGGCGGGGTCTGGCCTCGATCGTCTATGCGGTGAAATACCTCGCCTGCCCGCTGGTCGTGGTGATGGGCCACACCGGCTGCGGCGCGGTCGCCGCGGCCGAGGCCATCGTCGACGGCACCACCCTGCTGGATCCGTCGCTGGAGGAGATGATCGTGCCGATCATCCCCGCGGTGCTGGATGCGCGGCGCTCGGGCGCGACCGATGTCGCCGTGAAGGCCGTCGAGGAAAATGCGCGTCGGGTCGCGGACAAGCTGAAAATCGCCGACACCGCCATGGCCACCGCCATCGCCGAGGGCCGGCTCAAGGTGGTGGCCGCCGTCAAACAGATGCAGACCGGTGAGGTGGTTTTCCTCGACCTTTAGGGCGGCCGGTTCGCACTCAGGGCTTCAGCCGGGCCTTCAGGCTGGAGGTGTCCCAGCGGTTGCCGCCCATGGCCTGGACCTCGGCATAGTAGCCGTCGACCAGCGCGGTCATATCCAGCGTCGCGCCATTGGCCCGGGCCTCGTCCAGCACCAGGCCCAGATCCTTGCGCATCCAGTCGACGGCGAAGCCGAACTCGAACTCGCCCTTCGCCGCCGTCTTCCAGCGGTTGTCCATCTGCCAGCTCTGGGCGGCGCCCCTGGAGATGGCGTCATAGACGGCGTCCGAATCCAGCCCGGCGCATTTTGCGAAATGGACCGCCTCGGCCAGGCCCTGTACGACGCCGGCGATGGCGATCTGGTTGACCATCTTGGTCAGCTGGCCGGCACCCGACGGCCCCATATGTTTGACCGCCCTGGCATAGGTCATCAGCGCCGGCTCGACCCGGGCGAGCGCGTCGGGGTCTCCACCGGCCATCACGCTCAGCTGGCCGTTCTCGGCCCCGGCCTGTCCGCCCGACACCGGGGCGTCGATGAAGAATCGTCCGACCTCGCCGGCCAGCACCGCCATCTCCCGCGCCACCGTCGCCGAGGTGGTTGTATGGTCGACGATCACGGCCCCGGCGGCCAGATGCGGCAGGGCTTCGGTCACCACCTCACGCACGTCATCGTCATTGCCGACACACAGGATGAACAGTTCGGCCCCGTCGGCCGCCCCGGCCACGGTCGGCGCGATTGTGCCGCCGGTGGCGGTCGCCCAGGCCCCGGCCCTGGCCGGCGAGCGGTTGAAGCCGGTGACGGCGTGGCCCGCCGTCAGCATGTGGCGGGCCATCGGGGCACCCATCACGCCCAGTCCGGCGAAGGCGATCTTCATGTCTGCGGCTCCGGCGCGACCCCGTAGCGGCCGCGGAAATAGGTCAGGGCGTCGCCGGCCCGGCTCTCGACGGCCTGCACCGCCCCGACGATGATCAGGTGGTCGCCCATCCGGATCCGGTCGTGCGCGGTGCAATCCAGCCGCATCAGGGCATTGCGCAGCCGCGGCGGCTCGGGACTGGAGGTGTCGAACTCGTCCGGACTCAGCCGGCAGGTGCCCCAGGCGAACCGGTCCGACATCTCGCGGTCCTCGACCGGCAGGACATGGATGGCGAATCGTTCGGCGGCGGCGAACAGGTCGTGGCGGTCGGAACTGTCGTCGAGACACCAGAGTACCAGCGGTGGATCCAGTGACACCGAGGTGAAGGAGTTGACGGTGATGCCGATCCCGCCGTCGTCCGAGGGCGTCGTGACGACGCAGACCCCGGTGGCGAATCCGCCCATGGCCTTGCGGTATTCGGTCAGGTCGAGGGGCGGGGCATTTGGAGTCTGGTTCACTCCCCACGACTAGGCGAGCCCCCCGTCGCGGGCAAGGGCCCAGCGGTGTTCGGCATGGGTCCGGTGGATGGTCGCGAAATGAAAACCGCTTCTTAACGTCGAGGGTCGATTTTACGGCTAACGAACACCGTTAAGAGCAGCCCGACCATGTCCATGAGCGATCGTCCGATCCTGATCAAGAAGGTCAAGAAGGTCGTCGGCGGTGGCCACCATGGCGGGGCCTGGAAGGTCGCCTATGCCGACTTCGTGACGGCGATGATGGCCTTCTTCCTGCTCATGTGGCTGATCAACATGACCGACCCGGAACAGAAGCGCGGCATCGCCGAGTATTTTGCACCGGCCAGCGTGTCCCAGACGACCTCCGGCTCGGGCGGTATCCTCGGCGGCACCTCGCTGGGCGATGACGGGGCCAAGGGGGCCGGTGCGATGTCGGTCGTGACCCAGCTCGCGCCTGAAGCCCCGCAGGACGCGCCGCCCGAAGCCGGTCAGAGCAGCAATCTCGCCTCGGCCAGTGAGTCCGACCTGCGCGAGGAGATCGCCCGTCGTGAGGCCGCCGACTTCGCCAGCGCCGCCGCCTCCCTGCGCCAGGCCATGCAGTCGATGCCGGAACTGGCCGAACTGTCGAAACAGCTGATCGTCGACCAGACGCCGGAAGGATTGCGCATCCAGCTGGTCGACCAGGAGGGCCGTTCGATGTTCGAGCAGAACTCCGCCCGCCCCAATCCCCGGGCCCAGATTCTGCTGCGTGCTATTTCGCGGGTCATCAACCAGCTGCCCAACCGCATCTCGGTCACCGGCCACACCAGCGCCACGCCGGGCTCCAACCGGGCCACCCGGCCGGCGGACTGGGCCCTGTCCGCCGAGCGCGCCGACGCCTCGCGCGTGATCCTGCAGACGGCCGGGGTCGATCCCGACCGGGTCTATCAGGTGTCGGGCAAGGCGGGCTCTGACCCTCTGTATCCGGATGACCCCACCCTGGCCGGTAACCGCCGCATCGCCATCGTGCTGCTGCGCGAAGCCCCGGTCCTGCCGTCGGACACCAGCCTGTGACCCGGGCGCGCCCCTGCTTCGGCTGGTGCGCGAACCCGCTTGCGTCGGGCCGCAGGCTGACGCCTGATTGGCCGATGATTGTCACCTGGCCAAAATCTCGTCGGATTCCGGTGCGGACCTAGGGCCGTGACGCAGCATATCCCCCAGCGCCAGCTTCGCTTCTTCATGACAGCGACCGCGCCCTGCCCCTATCTGCCGGGCCAGACCGAGCGGAAGGTGTTCGCCAACCTGCCGTTCAGCGACGGAGCCTGGGTCAATGACGAACTGACCCAGGCGGGCTTCCGCCGCAGCCAGAACATCGCCTATCGTCCCGCCTGTGAATCCTGCGACGCCTGCGTGTCGGTGCGCCTTCCTGTCAACGAATTCAGATTCTCAAGATCCCATCGCAAGGTTCTGGCTCGGAACGCTGATCTGTCTCGCGATCTCGTCGAGGCCGAGGCCACGACCGAGCAGTTCGACCTGCTGCGCCGCTACCTCCATCGCCGCCACCCGGACGGCGGCATGACCGACATGGGCTGGCTCGACTATGTGGCCATGATCGAGGACACGGCGGTTCGCACCCATCTGATCGAATATCGCCTGCCTTCGCCCGACGGCGGGCCCGGCGACCTGGTCGGGGTCAGCCTGACCGACCTGCTCGGGGACGGTCTGTCGATGGTCTACAGCTTCTTCGACCCGGCTCTGGAAAGGCGCAGCCTCGGGGTGTTCGCCATCCTCGATCACCTGCGTCAGGCCGCTATCGTGCGCCTGCCCTTTGTCTATCTGGGCTACTGGGTCCGGGGCTCGCAGAAGATGGACTACAAGGCCCGTTTCCGGCCGATGGATGCCCTGACCCGTTTCGGCTGGCAGCGGCTGCCGGCCCTGCCTGCGGATCCCGCCTAGACAGCCGCCCTCGCGTCCCGCCGGACCGTCAGTTCACCAGGTACGCGGCACCGAGGTTCCCAACGGGGCTGGCGACGCCGCGCGGGCCGACGTCCCCCACGGTCCGGACGGTGCACCCGGCGCGGCTGCCGGTTCCACCTGGGGGGCCTGCCATGGACCCGGGTCGCGGCCCCCGGCGAATTTGACCAGGGCGGCAACGCGGCTGTCGATCGACGGATGGGTGGCGAACAGGCCTTCCAGCCCGCGCCCGTCGGGCTGGTTATCGAGGAACATCAGCTGCACCTCGTCCGGCGCGCGGACGTTGGAGCGGCCCTCGATCTTGCGCAGGGCACCGATCATGGCGTCCGGGTTCTTGGTCAACTCGACCGATCCGGCGTCGGCGACATATTCGCGGGTCCGCGACAGCATCATGCGGATCACGATCGCCAGGCCGAAGCCGATCGCGGCGATGGCGATTCCGATCAGGATCAACGGTCCGGCATTCTTGTTTTCCCGGCTGTTGCCGCGCGAGAAGAAGATGCCCCGCACCACCAGTTCGGCGATGACGCTGATGATGCCGGCGAAGATCGAGGCGATCACCATGGTGCGCACGTCCTTGTTGATGACGTGGGTCATCTCGTGCGCCAGAACCGCCTCCAGCTCATCGCGGTCCATCGCCTGCATCAGGCCGCGGGTCACGGTGACGCTGTAGCGCCCCTCGTGCAGGCCCGAGGCATAGGCGTTCATGCCCGGGGTTTCGATGATGCGCAGCGTCGGGGTCCGCATGCCGCGCGAGATCGCCAGATTCTCGAGCAGGTTATAGAGCTCGGGTTCGTCGCGCCGCTCGACCTTGCGGGCCCCGGTGATCACATCGATCATCGTCTGGCTGCCGAAATAGGCGATGGCGAACCAGATGGCGGCGATGACGAAGGCCGTCGGCACGGTCCAGCCCAGCATGGCCCCGGCCAGGGCCATGTCGTCGGCCAGACTGCCGCCCGTGCCCTGGATCATGCCCATCCCCATCAGGATCAGCTGCACCCCGTACAGGATGCCGATCAGCAGCAGGGGAAACCCGGCCAGCAGCAGGATCGACCGGGTATTGTTGGCCCAGATATGGGTCTTGAGACCGACGGCAGCCATGGATCAGGCCTGGAAGCTGACCTTGGGCGGGGCGGCGTTCATCGTCGCCCGCTCGCCGTCGCCGACGTCGAAGAACGGCTTGTCCGAACCGAAGCCGACCAGGGCGGCGAACAGGACGGTCGGGAACTGGCGGCGCACGGCGTTGAACTCGCTGACGGCATTGTTGAAGAAGCGGCGGGCGGCGGCCAGCTTGTTCTCGATGTCCGACAGATCGGCCTGCAACTGCAGGAAATTGGTATTGGCCTTGAGGTCCGGATAGGCCTCCGACAGAGCGAACAGCTTGCCCAGCGCGCCGCTCAGCATGTTCTCGGCCTGGACCTTGTCATTGACCGAATTGGCCGAGGTCGCCGCGTTGCGGGCCTGGATCACCGCGTCCAGCGTGCTCTTCTCATGGGTCGCATAGCCTTTGACCGTGTCCACCAGATTGGGGATCAGGTCCTGGCGCTGCTTCAGCTGGACATCGATGTCGGCGAACGACTGGTTGGCCGACTGATCCAGCGCCACCAGCCGGTTATAGGCCCCGACGATGACGAACAGCAGGATGACGACGATGACGCCGACGACGATCAGGGTGGTCATATGATGGGTCCTCCAGACTTCAGCCGCCAGTATCGCGCGTCCGGGCGGGCGTCTCCAATGAAATCGGCGTCACCTTCCCGGTGATCAGCGGAACTTCCTGAGGCCGCGCGGTCCCATCCGGCCGACGGCGGCGCGCTTGCCCAGCCAGTCCTTCCAGTCGGGCCAGTTGCGTCGCCGGCCGCCGCCGTCGGCCCATTCCGGCCCCGCATCGGCGCTGAACACCGCCAGGTCCTGTAGGCCGCCCTGTTTGTAGGACTGCAGCTTGACCCCCTTGCCGCGGCCCATCTCGGGCAGTTCGGCCAGGGGGAAGATCAGGGCCTTCAGGTTCTCGCCGAGGGTCGCCACATGGTCGCCGGTTACCCGCAGCGCCGCCAGCAGATCGCCGTTCAGCACCTGTTTGCCACCGCGCTTCTGGGCCAGAAGGTCGTCCTCGGGGGCAATGAAGCCATAGCCCGCCTTCGACGCGACCAGCAGCTTGCCGCCGGGCTGATAGGCCAGCAGGTTGACGATTCCGGCACTCTCGTCGAGGTCGATCATCAGACGCAGCGGCTCGCCATGGCCCCGGCCCGAGGCCAGCTTGTCGGCCCCGATGGTGAAGATCCGTCCGTCCGACGCCGCCACCAGCAGCTTGTCCGTGGTGAAGGCCGGCTCGAGGAAGGCCAGGGCGTCGCCCTCCTTGAATTTCAGCTCCGACGGGTCCTCGACCTTGCCCTTGGCCGCCCGGATCCAGCCGCGCTCGGACAGGATGACGGTGATGGCCTCACGCGGGATGAAGGCCTCGACCGGCGCATAGGCGGAGGCGTCGACGGCCTCGGCGATCGTGGTCCGGCGCGGCGAGACCAGCGCCTTGCGCACCAGTTCCAGCTCCTTGCCGATGGCCTTCCACTGTTTGGCCGGCGACGACGACAGTGACTGCAGTGCGGCCAGTTCCTCGGCCAGGGCCTTGTATTCATTCTCGATCGTCATCTCCTCGATCCGCGCCAGCTGGCGCAGTCGGGTATCGAGGATGAAGTCGGCCTGCAGCTCGGACAGGCCGAAGCGCTGGATCAGTACCGCCTTGGGCTGTTCCTCCTCACGGACGATGCGGATCACCTCGTCGAGGTTGAGGAAGACGATCCTCAGGCCTTCCAGCAGGTGCAGCCGCTTCTCGACCCGGTCGATACGCCAGTGCGAGCGCCGCACCAGCACGTCACGACGGTGATCGAGGAAGGCCTGCAGACAGGCCTTCAGCCCCATGACGCGCGGCGTGCCCGTGGCGTCCAGAACGTTCATATTGATCGGGAAGCGCACTTCCAGATCCGAGAGCTTGAACAGGCTCTCCATCAGGACCTCGGGCTCGACCGTGCGGGACTTGGGCTCGATCACCAGCCGGATGTCCTCGGCCGACTCGTCGCGCACATCACCCAGCAGCGGGGCCTTCTTGTGCTCGATCAGATCGGCCAGCCCCTCGATCAGCCGGCTCTTCTGCACCTGGTAGGGCATTTCGGTGACGATGATCCGCCACACGCCGCGGCCCAGATCCTCGGTCTCCCACCGGGCCCGCAGCCGCACGCCGCCGCGCCCGGTTTCATAGGCGTCCAGGATCGAGGCGTGACCCTCGACCGCCACACCGCCGGTCGGGAAGTCCGGGCCCGGCACGATGGTGGCCAATTCCCCGGTCGTCGCCTCGGGCCGCTCCAGCAGCACCATACAGGCGTCGATCAGTTCACCGACATTGTGCGGCGGGATCGAGGTGGCCATGCCGACGGCGATGCCGGACGAGCCGTTGGCCAGCAGGTTGGGAAAGCCCGCAGGCAGGACGACCGGCTCTTCGTCCTGGTCGTCATAGGTGGCGCGGAAATCGACCGCGTCCTGATCGATACCTTCCAGCAGCAGGGTCGCGGCCGAGGTCAGCTTGCACTCGGTGTAGCGCATGGCCGCGGCGCTATCGCCGTCGATATTGCCGAAATTGCCCTGACCGTCGACCAGCGGATAGCGCTGGGCGAAATCCTGGGCCAGACGCACCAGCGCCTCATAGATCGAGGCGTCGCCGTGCGGGTGATAGCCGCCCATCACCTCACCGACGACCTTGGCGCATTTGCGCGCCGCCGCCTGCGGGTTCAGCCGCATCTGGTGCATGGCGTACAGGATGCGCCGGTGCACCGGCTTGAAGCCGTCGCGCACGTCCGGCAGGGCGCGGTTGGTGATGGTCGACAGGGCGTAGGCCAGATAGCGCTGAGACAGCGCATCGCCCATCGGTTCATCGACGATACGGCCGCCCTCGGGCGTCGGAGTGTGAACGGTCATGCAGCTTCGAATCAGGGATGCGGAGCCGGAAGTCTAGAGCAACTCGACCGCAGCAGTGGATCATTGCCGTCCGGCGGTCTGGCCGTTCCGGCAAATCTACAGCCGGTTCAGTTCGCCCAGCCTGTCGATCATCCAGACGCGCGCCGCCGGAATCGGCCGGTTCTGCGGATGGAAGACGAACTGCTCCAGAAAATGACCGGTCAGGGTCAGTCCGGCCCCGACATCGCCGGGTCCGAGTCCGGCCTGGGCCCCCAGCATGAAGGGCGGCAGCACCAGCAGCTTGTCGGCATAGGGTGCGCCCGCGTCGCGGCTGACGGCGCGACCGGTGCGCGGGCTGACCCAGACCAGATCGTCCATCGTCCCCGTAACAGCGCAACGGGACAGGTCGAGACCAAAGCCCAGATCCTCCAGCAGCCCCGCCTCGAACCGCACGAAGATCGCCGGCCAGACCTCGGGCAGGGCAAGGGCCGCCATCAGGGCCTCGAAGGCGAGGAAGGCCCCCGGATGCGGTTCGCGCTCCGGCAGGGCGCCCTGGGCCACTGCGGCGGCGGCGGCCAGGCCGGTCAGGGCCATGGAATCCTCGAACAGGGCACTGGGCCCCTCGCCCACCGGTTCCAGCCGCGCCGAGCCCAGATGATCCGAGGTCCGCGCCCGATAGTCGGCGATGACGCGCGCCCCCGGCTGCAGAAAGGGCTTCATCTTGCGCGAGGCCCCACCGGCGACGTAGGCGGCGTGCCGCCCGTGCGCCTCGGTCAGCAGTTCGACCACCACCCCGGTGTCCCCGTGCGACCGGGCCGACAGGACGAAGGCTTCCTCGGTAAACTCCATCAGTCGGCGGTTCCCGGCTGGCCCCTGATGACCGCGACCACATCCCTGGCGACGTCATTGGGTACGGCGAAGCTCAGCACATATTGTTCGATCTTCCAGCCGTCTTCGGTCCGGCGCAGCACGCCCGAGCCGCGCGTCTCGCCATAGCTGGCATTGTCCAGCCGTTCGTCGAACCAGGCGATGCAGCGGCAGGTGACCGGGGCGATGGTCACCACGCGGTCGTGCGGCGCATAGGTCCAGCCCTGCCCCCGGGCGAAATAGGGTTCGGCATAGGCGCGGAAGGCCTCCAGCGACCAGCGCTCGCCGGCGTCGGTGCCGATGAAGCGGGCGTCAGGGGTGAACTGGGCGAAATACGTCGGCCCGTCGGCCCGTGCCGCCGCCGCGTGCATCCGGTCGATCACGGCGGCGACGGACGCTTCTTCCGCGCCTTCGGTCGGCTGCGGCGGGACGGCCAGCAACAGGGTGGCGATCAGGGTGAACATGGACGCGGCTCCGTCGATGGGGTGACCTGTGGCCGGTAGGGCCGCACAGGTCAGATGTCGCGCCTTTTATCCCGGTTGTCCCGGAATTTGTCCGGCTGCCATTTAACCGGCCGGTTGACAGCCGCAGTATGGCGATGCATTTAACCGATCGGTTTTATACAAAGTCGCCCCATGCCGACCGATCCCCTCTCAGCCAAATTCGCCGCCCTGGCCGACCCGACCCGGCGGGCCATCATCGCGCGCCTGTGTGAGGGCGAGGCCAGCGTCAACGATCTGGCGGCCCCGTTCGACATGAGTCTGCCGGCGGTGTCGAAACATCTGAAGGTGCTGGAGAAGGCCGGACTGATCAGTCGTGGCCGCGAGGCCCAATGGCGGCCCGCCCGGCTGGAGCCGATGGCCCTGAAGGGCGTGGCCGAATGGCTGGAACACTATCGCCGCTACTGGGACGCCAGCTTCGACCGCCTCGATGCGTACCTGAAGAAGATCCAGAAAGGGGACCCCAGTGGCCCAGGAAATTGAGAATAACCCCTGCGACACCGACGGCGTCGCCCATCAGCACGAGCTGGTCCTGCGCAGGGTCATCGATGCCACGCCGGAGCGGATATGGAAGGCGTGGATGACGCCCGCGCTGCTGCAGCAGTGGTTCGCGCCGAAACCGTGGACGATCTCGGACGTGCAGATCGATCCACGCCCCGGCGGGGTGTTCAACTTCGTCATGCACGGGCCGGAAGGCGAGCGCTTTCCCAACAGCGGCGTGTTCCTGGAGGCCATTCCGAACCGGCGCTGGGTCACGACCGACGCCCTGACGCCCGACTGGCGGCCGGCCGGTCAGCCCTTCATGGTCGGCACGGTCGAGCTGACCCCGCGCGAGGACGGCAAGACCGACTACGTCGCCACCGCGCGCCACTGGACCGAGGCGGCGATGAAACAGCATGAGGCCATGGGCTTCCATGAAGGCTGGGGCACGTGCGCCGATCAACTGGCCGAACTGCTCAAGACCCACTGAACCTCCCCGGCCGCGACCGGACCCAGCAAGAGCCCGCCCGATGACCCTTGTAGAAAATGTCGCCAACCGCCCCACCCTGCATATGCAGCGCCATTTCGATGCGCCGCGGACGCTGGTGTGGCGGGCGTGGACGAACCCTGAGGTCATGGTTCTATGGCTGGGTCCGGTCGAATGGCCGGCGGTCAGCGCCAGTCAGGACCTCCGGGTCGGCGGCGCGTGGCGGGCCTGCCTGCGCTCGCCCGATACCGGCGAGGAGCTGTGGCAGGGCGGCGTCTACCGCGAGATCGTGCCTGGGGAACGGCTGGTCTTCACCTTCAAATGGGACGAGTCCCACGAGGACGGCCCGCCGGTGGACACCCTGGTGACGGTGCAACTCAGCGACGCCCCGGACGGCGGCACCCTGATGGACTTCACCCATGAAGGGCTGAAGTCGGAACAGAGCCTGACCGGTCATAAGCACGGCTGGACCAGTACCTTCGACCGGCTGGAAGCCTTCCTTAAGGACCAGGAGCAAGGAGACCGACCATGAAGATCGTGACCAGCCTGAGCTTCCGCGGCGAATGCCGCGAGGCCTTCGAATTTTACGCCAAAGTGCTCGGCGGGGAGATCACCGCCGCCATGCGTTACGGCGACGCGCCGCCCGAGATGCCGATTGCTCCGGAGTACAAGGAGTGGCTGATGCACTGCTGGCTGCAGGTCGGCGATCAGGCGATCATGGGTTCGGATGCGCCGCCCGAGTACGCGCCGCCGATCGATCAACTCAAGAACGGCTTCGACGTCACCCTGCACACAGACGACGTGGCCGAGGGCAGGCGCTGGTTCGACGCCCTGTCGGAGGGCGGCAAGGTCGGCATGGCCTTCTCCGAGACCTTCTGGTCTCCGGGCTTTGGCAGCCTGACCGACAAATTCGGCGTGCCGTGGATGGTCAATACCATCCCCGCGAACGACGCGAAGCCCGGCGTGAGCGATGCGTAGGATCAGAACCGCCACCTTCACCTCTCTCGACGGGGTCATCCAGGCCCCCGGCGGTCCCGACGAGGACACCACAGGGCGCTTCGCGTTCGGCGGTTGGGTTTGGCCCTTCTTTGATGAGGCTTCGGGCGAGCTGATGGGTGAGGCCATGGGCGAAGACTATGACCTGCTGCTCGGTCGCCGGACCTATGAGATTTTCGCCGCCTATTGGCCGTTCATGGACGACGCGATGGGCCTCAGATTCAACGGCATCGACAAATACGTCGTCGCCGGTCCGGACACGCCGATGACATGGGCCCACAGCCACCGCCTCGAGGGCGACCCGGCCGAGGCGGTACGCGCCCTGAAGGCGACCGGGGGCCGGGACCTGCTGATTCAGGGGTCGAGTGTGCTGATTCACACCCTGCTGGCCCATGACCTGATTGACCAGCTGACCCTGCTGACCTTCCCGCTCATCCTGGGCTCGGGCAAGCGGCTGTTCGACGGCGGTTCGCATCCGCGCCAATGGGCGCTGACGCAGACGCGGTCTTCCACGACCGGGGTGGTGGTCAATACCTACCAGCGGACCGACCAGCCGCCGCCCACGGGGAGGTTCGGACAGACCACGCCCGGCGAAGCTGAACTCGCACGGCGCGCGCGGTGGGCGGGGGAGGACCGGGCCTAGCGCGCCAGGGTCGTCGGGAACGACCGGCCCAGGGCCTCGGCCATGGCCTGCTGGGTGATCAGGAAGACCTGGTCGCGCTGGTGATAGTTGTTGGACAGGACGATCACCGTCACATCGGCCTCGGGCTGCCAGGTCACCAGATTGCGGAATCCCGACCAGCTGCCGGTGTGATAGATCTGGCGGTCCTCGAAGGCCGGCCGCACCTGTCGTCCCAGACTGTTGGTGAACAGGCCGAAGCCCCAGTCGCGCCGGACCCGGCCGCGTTCCCCGGGCGTGGTGTCAGGTGCATGGTCCGCCGTCATCTGCGCATAGGCGCGGGGGCTGATGACCCGTCCATGATGCAGGGCCTGCTGCCAGACCAGCATGTCGTCCAGCGTCGAATACAGGGCCCCGGCCGCGAACACGATGCTGACGTTGGCGTCCTTCTGGGCGGTCAGTCCGCCGGGGAAATGGGCATAGCCGGTGACCAGGTCACGGGCTCCGCCGTCGGCGTCAGAGCCGGTGTCCTTCATGCCCAGAGGGGTGAAGAAGGCCTGCTGCAGATAGGTCGCCAGCGGCAGACCGGACGCCCGCTCGACCACATCCCCCAGCAGGTTATAGCCGGCGTTGTCGTAGCGAACCTTCGAGCCGGGCGGAAACTGCAACCGGTATTGTTTCGAGGCCTCGGTCAGCTCCTCGACGGTGGCCGGTGTGACCCGCTGCAGACCCCAGGCGGGGCGCGCCATCAGGTCGGGCACACCGGAGGTGTGGGCCAGAAGATGATGCAGCCGGACCGGGGCCCAGGCGTCCGGACAGGGCTGAATCCAGCGGCACAGCGGATCCTCGACCGACAGTACCCCCTCGTCCTGCAGCTTCAGCACGGCGGCGGCGGTGAACTGTTTACTGACCGAGGCGAGGCGGAATCTGGACTCCAGCACCAGCGGCCGGTCCGCGTCGTGGTCGGCCATGCCATAGACCTGACGGAACAGAACCTGATCGCCGCGCGCGACCAGCACCGCCCCGCTGAACCCGCGGCCGCCGCGCGAGACGCGGTTCAGGGCCTCGGTCAATTCCGGCAGGTTCTGCACGACCTGAACCACGGGGCGCTTCACCGGGGCCGGGGAATCCGCCGCCTTGTCCGCGACGACGGGCCGGCTTGAGGCAACCCCCGCGGCGATGGCCGTGCCGAGTACCGTCGCCGCGATCAGGCCCAGGGTCAGGCGTGGATGGCCGCCGGCGTATCGGGGAACATGAAACACGAAATCACTACTCACGTCCGCCCCGGCGCATCGCCTTGCTCAATCCGTCTCAGTCCGGCGATTCTGCGCGATGCGCCACAGCAGGTCCGGCAGGCGGTCCTGACCGAAGAAGGGCTCACCCTGATAGACGAACAGCGGCACGCCCCAGTGACCGGCCGCCGCCTGATCGGCTTCGTTCGCCATCAGAATCGCGTCCAGTCGGTCAACCTCGGCTGCGGCCCGCGCTTCGAGCGTGACGGGGTCCAGTCCGGCCGTGACGGCGGCCCGGGCCAGATGATCGCCCTGGTCCCAGCCGTCGACCTCGCCCGACCAGATCAGGTGGGAGACCGCCTCGACATAGGCCAGGCCCGCGCCCTGTTCGGCTGCCAGCACGCCCAGCCGGCTCAACCGGTCGATATGGGGCTGGTCGGCGGCGATGGTGCCGGTCGACAGGTCCTGTACGACCGGGTCCGGTCGCGGCCAGCGAAACGGCAGGCCCAGGCGCTCGGCGATCCGGGTCACGTCCCGGAACAGATAGGGCGGCCACATCGGATTGACCGATTTGAAGAAATTCGGGTCGCGCACGGCCAATGGCCGGACCACGCGCAGGGTGAAATCAATATCGTATTCAGCCGCCAGAGCCCGGACCTGGCTGACCGCCAGATACGAATAGGGACTGCGAAACGAGAAATAGAAGTCGACCGGGGCTGGCGTCTGACCGGCCGTCATCAGGCGTTGAAGTCCAGTCCGAACTGGGCGTACAGCGCCTTGCTGTCCTGCCATTTCGGATCGACCTTGACGGTGATGAACAGGTGGACCTGGCGTTCCAGCAGTTCGGTCAGCTCCTCGCGCGCCTTCTGTCCGATCCATTTCAGCGTCTGGCCGCCCTTGCCGATCACGATCGGCCGCTGGCTCTCGCGTTCGACATAGACAATCTGCTCGATCCGCACCGAGCCGTCCGGCTTTTCGTCGAAGGCCGTGGTCTCGACCGCCGCCGAATAGGGCAGTTCCTCATGGACGCGCAGATACAGTTTTTCGCGCGTGATCTCGGCGGCCAGAACCCGGATCGGCACATCGGCGCTCTGGTCCTCGGGATACAGCCAGTGGCCGCCGGGCATCGACCGCGCCAACCGCGCCTTGAGGTCGTCGACCCCGTCGCCGCTCAGGGCCGAGATCATATAGACCTCGGAATAGACGCCGGTTTCGAACAGCTTCTGCGACAGGGCCAGCAGGGTGTCACGGCGCATGCCGTCGATCTTGTTCAGGGCCAGGATGACCTGTTGGCCGGTCGCCTTCAGACTGGCGATGATGGTTTCGGTGTCCTCGGCCGAGCGGCGGTCGGCGGGCGTGCCGTCCTTGCCTTCCGCGGCGATGTGCGAGGCCGCATCGATCAGGTGCACGACCACATCGGCGTCCTGGGCACCGCCCCAGGCCGAGGCGACCATGGCCCGGTCCAGCCTGCGCCGCGGGGTGAAGATCCCCGGCGTGTCGACCAGCACGATCTGGGCGTCACCCTCAATGGCGATGCCGCGCACGGGAAAGCGCGTTGTCTGCACCTTCTGCGTGACGATCGAGACCTTCGACCCCGTCAGCCGATTGACCAGCGTCGACTTTCCGGCGTTCGGCGCACCGATGATGGCGGCAAAGCCGGCGTGCTGGTTGGGGTTTTCGGTATCGGTCAAATCAAGCCTTCACGTTTCAGGAGTGCCGTCGCGGCCGCCTTCTCCGCCTCCTGACGTGATCGGCCGGTCGCGGTCAAGGCTTCAACCCCTTCTACCACGGCTTCGACCGTAAAGGTCGGGGCATGATCAGAACCGCTGCGGTCCACCACGCGATAGACCGGCAGGGCCCGGCCCTGCTTCAGCGCCCACTCCTGCAGCACGGATTTGGGATTGGTCACGGCCCGGGTCGGCGCGGCCCTGAACTCTGCCGCCCAGGTCGCGTCGAACACCTGTCGGGCGGCGTCCAGACCGCCGTCGAAATAGACGGCCGCCAGGATGGCCTCCATCGCGTCGCCCAGCACGCTCTCGCGCCGCCGCCCGCCCTGTTTCGATTCCCCGGCCGAGAGGCGCATGGCCGGGCCGACGCCGAGGGCCTCGGCCACCCGGGCACAGGCGACCTTGTCGACCAGGCTGTGCAGGCGCGAGGACATGTCGCCCTCATCGGCCTCGGGAAAGTCGCGCATCAGCTTTTCCGCGACCAGCAGGCCCAGCACCCGGTCACCCAGGAATTCGAAACGCTGGTTGTCGCGGATCGGCCGACCGGCGGCGTCGCGAACGGCCCCCTCCCCCACGCTGGCGTGGGTCAGGGCGCGCTCCAGCAGGGCCGGATCGCGGAAGGCGTGGCCGAGACGGCGCGTAAGTTCAGCGACCGCCTCGGCCCGCAGATTGGCCATCAGTCCAGGACGGTGAAGAACCGGCTCGGACGCAGTTTGGTGAACCAGCTGACCGGATCCCACAGCGAGGCACCCGGCGACCAGGAGAACAGGATGATCTGGGCCTTGCCGATCAGGTTCTCGGCCGGCACCAGACCGACACCGCCCCGCTCGGGGTGTTCACGACTGTCGACCGAGTTGTCGCGGTTGTCGCCCATCATGAAATAATGGCCGTCCGGGACGGTGAAGACCTCGGTATTGTCCAGCGGGAAGCCGGGACCGAAATCGTTGATGGTGAAGTCCCTGCCGTCCGGCAGGGTCTCGGTCAGCCGGGTGACCGGGCGCGGGCCATAGGCGTCGGCCTCTTCGGACTGGCCCAGCACCACGTCCGGCACGATCGCGCCGTTCAGGTACAGCCGGTTGTTGATCATCTGGATGCGGTCGCCCGGCAGGCCGATGATGCGCTTGATATAGTCGGTCTTGTTGTCGCTCGGCAGTTTGAACACGGCGATGTCGCCACGCTGCGGTGCCTGTTCCAGGATCCGGCCGTTGAACAGGCCCGGGCTGCCCGGAATGGAGTGTTTGGAATAGCCATAGCTCCATTTGGTCACGACGATGTAGTCGCCCTCATAGAGGTTGGGCTCCATCGAGGCCGACGGAATGGTGAAGGGCTGGAACAGGAACACCCGCAGCACCAGGGCGATCAGCAGGGCGAAGACGATCGTCTTCACGATCTCGACGAACTCATTGCCGCCGTCGGAGGATTTTTTGGTCTTCTTCGGCGCGGCCGGTGCCGGCGCGGGCTCGGACTCCTCGAACGGGGCGTCGCCATGGTCGCTCCAGACCGGCGGCTTGCCGGCGGCCGCGGTCGCGGCCACAGCGGCCGCCGCCAGGGGCGCGGCGTCGGTCACATCGTGGACGGGCTCGTGATGGGCGGGCTCGACCGGAGCCTCGTGCCCATGGTCCGCGCCGTGATCGCCGGCCTGATCGGCCGGGGCGGCGTGGGTGTCATGGTCATGGTGGGCGGCTTCAGCCGGAGCATGATCATCATGCGCTGCATGGCCGGCAGGCTCGTCATGGGCTGCAGGGGCAGCATGATCGTCCGCAGCATGATCGTCATGCGCCGCATGGTCATCGTGACCGTGGTCGGCCGCCGCCGGCGGTGCATGGCCATGGTCGTCGTGGTGGTGAGGGTCGGCGTGGCCGCCATGATCATCCGCGGCCGTTGCGGGCGGATGCGCATCATCAGCCGGTGCGTGGGCCGTGCCGTGATGCCCGGCGTCATGCGCATCGTGCGCGTCGTGGGCGTCATGCGCCGCATGCGAATCGTCGGTCTTGTGTTCGTCGCTCATGTGACCCCTGTCCCCCAGCCGTTGTGCACGGTCTTTGACCGCGAAACGGGTATAACGTGATTAAGCCAGCGGCAAGGCTTCGATCACCACGAAGGCGAGTGCATACGGATGCTCGTCGCTCAGCGTCAGGTGTATCCGCATTTCATGACCGATCGGCGTCATCTGTGTCAGATGGCGGGCGGCATTGCCGGTCAGGACCATGGTGGGCTGGCCGCCGGGGCGATTCACGACCCCCATATCCCGCCAGTAGACGTCCGATCGCATGCCGGTTCCCAGCGCCTTGGCGCAGGCCTCCTTGGCAGCGAACCGCTTGGCATAGCTCCAGGCCGGGTCCGGCTTGCGATCCGAGCGGGTCCGCTCAAGGTCGGTGAAGCAGCGCTGTTTGAACCGGTCGCCGAACCGGTCCAGCGAGGTCTGGATGCGACGAATGTCGCACAGGTCGGTGCCGATGCCGATGATCACGCCGTGGCCCCGTCCATCACGGCCCGCATCCGGCCGACGGCGGCGTCCAGACCGATGAAGACCGCCTCACCGATCAGGAAATGGCCGATATTGAGCTCGCGGATTTCCGGAATGGCCAGCACCTCGGCCGCGGTCTCATAATCCAGCCCGTGTCCGGCATGCACCTCCAGCCCGAGGGCATGCCCCAGACGCGCCGCCTCGGCCAGGCGGTGGAATTCGTCCGCGCGCGCCGCGCCGGTCGCGTGGCAGAACCGTCCCGTGTGCAGCTCGATCACCTGGGCCCCGACGGCGGCCGAGGCCTCGACCTGGTCTGCGACCGGGTCGATGAACAGCGAAACCCGGATTCCGGCGTCCGACAGCGTCCGGGCGGCCCGGGCCATGTCCTCGGCCTGGGCGACGACATTCAGCCCGCCCTCGGTCGTGACCTCCTCGCGCCTTTCCGGCACCAGACAGGCGGCGTGGGGCCGGTGGCGAAGGGCGATGGCCAGCATCTCCTCCGTCAGGGCCATCTCCAGATTCAGCGGACGACCGGCCCCGGCGCACAGGGCGCTGAGCGCCGCGATGTCGCTGTCGGTGATGTGGCGGCGATCCTCGCGCAGGTGGGCGGTGATGCCGTCGCCGCCGGCCGCCAGGGCCATCCGCGCCGCGCGAACCGGGTCGGGGTGGCTGCCGCCCCGGGCGTTCCGGACAGTGGCGACATGGTCGATGTTGACGCCCAGCCGGACCCGCTCGCCCATCGCCTCAGACCTGTTTGGCCAGCCGGCGGCTGCCGGGATCCTCGATCGGCAGGGCCGCCAGCTCCGGCGGCAGGGCGTCGGCGGCATAGGCCGGCACGTCCAGGGTCGCCAGGGCGATCAGCGGCACGCCGACATCGGCCCGCCCGCCCGACCGGTCGACGATACAGGCCGCGGCCACGACCTCGCCGCCGGCGGCCTGGATGGCGGCGATGCATTCGCGCGAGCTCAGACCCGTGGTGACGATATCCTCGACCATCACGACCTTCTGGCCCGGCTCAACCTGAAAGCCGCGACGCAGTTTGAAGGTCCCGCCCTCGCGTTCGACATACATCGAGGGCACGCCCAGGTGCCGGGCGGTTTCATAGCCGGGAATGATGCCGCCCACGGCCGGCGAAATGGCCACATCCACCGGACCGACAGCCCCGACGATCTTGTGCGCCAGCGCCCTGCACAGCCGCTCGCAGCGCGCGCCGTCCATGAACACCAGATTTTTCTGCAGGAAGACCGGACTGTGCAGGCCGGACGACAGCACGAAATGCCCTTCGCGCAGGGCACCGACGGCGCGAAACTCGTTCAATACGTCTTCAGAGGTCATGGCAGCCGTCATAACGCGGCTGGTCACCGCCGCAAGGCCTAACCCCGTGCGCGCTCGACCGTATCCACCGACGGATTGGCTCTAAGGGCCGCCATGATGGTGGTGGCGTGCTTGGCGTCCTCGACCTCGACATCGATGATGACATCGAAGAAGTCCTGCTGCCGGTGGCTCATAACGAGGTTGAGGATATTGCCGCCGGCCTCGCCGATCAGGGTCGCCACCTCGCCCAGGACGCCCGGTGCATTCTTCATCGTCGCATGCAGCCGGGCCGCGGCGACGGCCCCCTGCTCGGCATGGGCGGTCCATTGCAGGTCCTGCCAGACCGAATCATCATCGGCGTAATCGGCCAGTCTCTGGCAGTCGATGGTGTGGACGGTCAGGCCGACATCCTCGCCCAGGATGCCGACGATCCGGTCTCCCGGCACCGGTGAACAACACTCGCCGAAATGGATGCTGACTCCCGGGGTAAGTCCCCCGCCCCGCACGAACAGGCGGGCCTGCTCGTCATCAATGCGCCGCCGGCCCGGCCCGGCCTTCATCCGCCCCTTGAGGGCGGGGAACAGGGTCTCGGCCACCTTGCCGGCCGACAGCTGGCCCCGGCCGATCGCCTCGAACAGATCCTCGTCACTGGCGACGGCCAGGGTTTCCAGAACCGGCGTCAGGGTCACCTCGGCCAGCAGTTTTTCGCCACGGGCCAGGGTCTGTTCCAGTGTGGCCTTGCCCAGCTTCTGGAATTCCTCGCGTTCGCTGGTGCGGATGTGGCGCCGGATGGCCGAACGGGCTCGCCCGGTGACCGTCAGCGAGCGCCAGTCGACCGGGATCTCGCGCTTGGTCCCGCGGATGATCTCGACCACATCCCCGTTCTGGAGCTGGGTCCGCATCGGCTTCAGCTCGCCGTTGACCTTGACCCCCACGGCGGTGTCACCGACCTCGGTATGGACGGCATAGGCGAAGTCCAGGGCCATGCCGCCGCGCGGCAGGGTGATCAGCGCGCCCTTGGGGGTGAAGACGAACACCTGATCCAGATACATTTCCAGCTTGGCGTGTTCGACCCAGTCCTCGCCGCCCTCGCCATGCTCGATGACCTGCACCAGATGGCGCAGGTTCTGCAGCGGATCGCGGCCCCCGTCGCGCTCCATCGCCTCCTGGTCGAAGCCGTAGCTCTTGTTCTTGTAGGCCCAGTGCGCCGCGACACCGTCCTCGGCGACCCGGTCCATGGCCTCGGTCCGGATCTGCATCTCGATGCGCAGGCCGGACGGGCCGACCACGGTCGTGTGCAGGGAGCGGTAGTTGTTCGACTTGGGCGTCGAGATGAAATCCTTGAACCGCTCGGGCACCACGGGCCAGGCGCGGTGGATGACGCCCAGCGCACGGTAACAGTCGTCCTCGGCCATCACGATGACGCGGAACCCGTAGATGTCGGACAGGGACGAGAAGCCGACCGACTTGCGCTGCAGCTTGCGCCAGATCGAATAGGGCGTCTTCTGGCGACCGAACACATGCGCCTTGACCCCGGCCTCGGCCAGGACCTTTTCGACCTCGCGCGCGACCCCGTCGATGGCCCGGCCGTGCTCAAGCTTCAGCGCCTCCAGCCGGCGCTCGATCGCGGTGCGGGCCGTGGGGTTCAGGTGTTCGAACGCCAGTTCTTCCAGTTCCGAGGCGATCGAATGGATGCCGATCGACCGGCCCAGCGGCGCATAGACCTCGAGCGTCTCGCGACTGATCCGCTCGCGCTTCTCGGGCTTGACGTATTTCAGCGTCCGCATGTTGTGCAGACGGTCGGCCAGCTTCACCAGCAGGACGCGAACGTCCCTCGAAATGGCGAGGATGAATTTGCGCAGGTTCTCGGCCTGGCGGGTGTGCTCGGCCTGGAGTTCCAGCCGGCTCAGTTTGGTGACCCCCTCGACCAGAGAGGCGACCTCCTCGCCGAACATGTCGGCGATATCGTCACGGGTGGCCGAGGTGTCCTCGACCACATCGTGCAGCAGGGCCGTGACGATACTGGCGGTGTCCAGCTTGTAGTCGGTCAGGATGCCCGCGACCTGGATCGGATGGGCGAAATAGGGATCGCCCGAGGCCCGCAACTGCGAGCCGTGCATCTTCATCGCATAGACATAGGCCCGGTTCAGCAGGGCCTCATCGGCGGTCGGGTCGTAGGCCTTGACGGCCTCGATCAGTTCGAACTGGCGCAGGATCGGCACGCGCCGCGGCACGACGTCTTCGTCGGCCGCCACGGGGTCGTTCTGGTTCGCAGTCTCGGGAGACGCCGCGACCTTGGACGGCCGCGCCGGCAGGATGGTGATACCGTTAGCGGGTTCCGCTGTCAGTATCGCTCCTCCTGGCCGCCGTCGCGATCGCTTTGCAGCGCGCGGATCAGCTCGGCCTCGGCCATGTTCATGTGCTGAGGCTCGGCCAGCAGGGCCACGACCTCGGCCTCATCCTCGGCCTCGGTACGTTCGTCGACGCGCTGCAGGGCGACGATGATGGTCTCGCGCAGGTCTTCCGGCTTGACCGTATCATCGGCCAGTTCACGCAGGGCCACGACCGGGTTCTTGTCATTGTCCCGATCGAGCGTCAGCGGCGCGCCATTGGCGATCGCGCGGGCGCGATTACCGGCCAGCAGAACCAGTCCGAACCGGTTCGGTACCTTCTCGATGCAGTCTTCGACAGTGACGCGGGCCATGAAAATCCTCTGGCGACGGGGAGAACCGCACAAAATAGAGCGTTACGCGTGTTTGTGCAACGCCGCATGGGCGGGAATGAGGCATTGATGCCGCCCGGGCCGCCTAGACCGCGGGTGTGTCCCTGTCCGGAACCGGACGGGCATCGCGTCCGACCGGGGCTGCGGCCGCCAGATCCGCCGCCCGGCCGCTGCCGTCCGGATGCATCCAGCCCGGCGCAATCTCCGCCAGCGGGCCCATGACAAAAAGGCGGTCGGCGGCGCGGGGGTGCGGCAGGATCAGGCCGTTGAGATCGCCCCGGATCCGGCCGTAGGCGATCAGGTCCAGGTCCAGCGTCCTTGGGCCGTTGCGCGGCCCCCTGTGCCGGCCCAAAGCGTCCTCGATCCGGCCGAGTGTGGCCATCACGGCGTGTGGGTCCAGGGCGGTGCGGACGATCACCACGCCATTGAGGAAGGGCGGGTCCGACGGGTCCGGCCAGGCGCTGGAATGCCACCATGAGGACCGGGCCACCACGTCCAGCCCCTCGGGCCGGAACCGGGCCAGGGCGGCCTGGAGTCCGTCGCGGCAGCTGGGCCAGACCCCCTTGTCATTGCTGCCCAGCGCAACGATGACTGCGGTATCCAGATCCAGCTCGCCGTCGATATTGACGGGCACCGGGCCATTCATATTCGGGACGTCCGTGTTCATGACCCTGTATCCGACCGATCGCCTCGCCCTCTTTATCGACGGGGCAAATCTGTACGCCGCGGCCCGGGCCCTGAATGCCGATCTCGACTTCCGCAAGATGGTCGAGTCGTTCCGCGACCGGGCGGTGTTGACGCGGGCCTATTATTACACGGCCGTGGTGGAGGGCGAAGAGTTCTCGCCGATCCGGCCACTGATCGATTTTCTCGACTACAACGGCTTCCGGGTGGTGACCAAGCCGGTCAAACGCTTCACCGACGGTCAGGGCCACACCCGGACCAAGGGCAATATGGACATCGAGATCGCGGTCGACATGCTGGAACTGGCTCCGCACATCGACCATGCCATCCTGTTTTCGGGCGATGGCGATTTCCGTCGGGTGGTCGAGGCCGTGCAGGCACGCGGGGTACGTGTCACCGTCGTCTCGACGATGAAGGTCCAGCCGCCACATATCGCCGATGAACTGCGGCGCCAGGCCGACGACTTCATTGAGCTGGCCGATCTCATGGCCGAGTTCGGACGGCCGCGCGCGCCGGCGACACCGCCGTCGGTCCGCACCTTCCCGCCGGAATCGGCCTCGTGACCCGGGCCGTTCCACCCGAAGCGCCCCGGGACTGCCCGCTGTGCCCGCGCCTGGTCGCCTATCGCGAAGTCAATTCACGGGAGAATCCGGACTGGTTCAACGGCGCCGCAGCCTCGTTCGGTGACCCGCAGGCACGGCTGCTGATCGCCGGTCTGGCCCCCGGCCGCACAGGTGCCAACCGCACCGGGCGCCCCTTTACCGGCGACCACGCCGGATGGCTGCTCTACGACACGCTGAAGAAGACGGGCTTCGCCACCGGCGACTATGAGGCCCGGCCCGACGACAGCCTGCGGCTGGTTGACTGTATGGTCACCAATGCCGTGCGCTGTGCCCCGCCCGGCAACAAGCCATTGCCGGTCGAGGAGGCGACCTGTCGGCCCTTCCTGGTGTCCCGGCTGGCGGCCCTGCCCCGGCTCAAGGTGATCGTGACCCTGGGGGATGTGTCGCGCCGCAATGTTCTGAAGGCGCTGAACCTGCCGGCCTCGGCGGTCGCGCCCGGCCATGGCGTCGAGGCGCCGGTCCGGGACTATGTCCTGCTCAACAGCTACCACTGCTCGCGTCTCAACACGAACACGGGGCGGCTGACACCCGAAATGTTTGAGGCGGTGTTCCGGCGGGCCCGAGCCATCATCGAGGCCTGATCTCCGAAGGGGGTTGTGTCGTCCCGGTCACGCAGCGCCGGTCGTTAACGATTCCCGGGAACAGAGCGGCCGGCGTCACGTTCTTTGCCCGGGACAGGAGCCGGGAGGATAGGATGCGTGGATCGGAACAGCTGTTTTCAGCCGCGGAACGGCGCGTCGCCGTGGTCGCCCTGGTCGTGACGGTTCTGGTCACCGTCCTCAGCCTGACCGTCGGACAGAGCTGGAGCCCGCCTTCGCTCGGGCCGTACGGGTCCGACGCCTACAGCGTCGCCGCCAGTCCCGACGTTCTGGATGCGCGCCCCGTCATGAGCACGCCGACCGCCTAACCCTTGTCCCGCATCAGCCGGGCCTTGTCGCGCTGCCAGTCGCGCGCCGCCTCGGTCTCGCGCTTGTCGTGAACCTTCTTGCCCTTGGCCAGGGCGATCTCCAGCTTGGCCTTGCCCGCCTCGTTCAGATACAATTTCACCGGAATGATGGTCCGTCCCTCGCGCTGGACGGCCCCGATCAATTTGTCGATCTGCTTGCGGTGCAGCAGCAGCTTCCGGGGACGGCGCGGCTCGTGGTTGAAGCGATAGGCCTGCTGGTAGGGCGGGATGTCGGCATTGATCAGGACGATCTCCCGCCCCTCCACCGCCGCATAGCTCTCGGCGATATTGGCGCGCCCGGCGCGCAGGGACTTGATCTCGGTGCCCAGCAGCTGGATGCCGGCCTCGATGAAATCCTCGAGGAAATAGTCGTACCGCGCGCGCCGGTTCTCGGCGATCAGCTTCATCTTGGGCTGTTCGGAGGCCATCAGACCACGCCCGCGGCCGACAGGGCGGCGTCAATGGCCGGCTTCACCGCCTCGGCGGTCGGCGCCAGCGGCAGGCGCACGGACTCGTCGCACAGACCCAGGCGGGACAGGGCGTATTTGGCCGGTGCCGGGGAATTGTCCAGGAACAGCGCGCGGTGCAGGCCGATCAGCCGCTCCTGCCAGGCCCGCGCCGCAGCCAGATCTCCAGCCATGAAGGCGTCGTACAGGGCAACCATGGCTTCCGGTGCGACATTGGAGGTCACGGAGATCACCCCGACTCCGCCCAGGGCCATGTGGCCGAGGCTGCTGGGATCATCCCCCGAAATCAGGTCGAAGGCCGCGTCGATATTGGCGCGCATCCAGCTGGGCCGGCCCATGTCGCCGGTGGCGTCCTTGATGCCGACGATATTGGGATGGGCCGCCAGCCGGGCCACCGTCTCATTGGCCAGGTCCACCCCGGTGCGCGACGGCACATTGTAGAGCAGCACAGGCAGCTGCACGGCCTCGGCGATGGCCTCGTAATGCAGGGCCAGGCCGGTCTGGGACGGCCGGTTGTAATAGGGGGTGACGACCAGGGCTCCGTCGGCCCCGACGGTCTTGGCGTGGCGGACCAGGTCGATCGCCTTGTCGGTGGCCGTGGCCCCGGCTCCGGCGATGACCCGGACCCGTCCCGCCGCGATGTTCACGCACAGTTCGACGACCTGCCTGTGTTCGTCCGGATGCAGGGTCGCGCTCTCGCCCGTGGTCCCCATCGGCACAAGCCCGTGAACCCCCGCCGCGATCTGGCGTTCAACCAGACGCTCGAAAGCGCTTTCGTCCACGTTTCCGTCACGAAGTGGTGTGATCAGGGCGGTGATCACGCCCTTGAACAAAGGGGCGGTCATTGAGACGATGGTCCTGCGTGGAAGTCTGGCGGCGGTCGCCGGCTACGAAGCGCCGGAGGGTAGGTTGCCCGCTGGTCTGCTGCAACCGGGATGAATGGGGATCGAAAAGATCATGTTTGCGACGACCCTGGCCGCCGCCCTGGCGATTCTCGCCCCCGACCCCGCCGTTCTGACCAGTACCCAGGCCACGCCCTATGTCGCCACTCCCGCCTATCAGGGCCGGGTGTTGACCGAGGCCGACGCCGCCCTGTTCCGCGAAGGCCTGACGGCGGCGCGTGCCCGCGACGTTGTCACCACCCAGACCCTCATGGCCAGGATCACTGATGCGACAGCGCGCAAGCTGGTCGAATGGGCGCTGATCGACACCTCGGCCGAACAACTGTCCTTCAGCGAACTGGCCCTGGCGCAGTCCCGTTTCGCCGCCTGGCCCCGGGCCGACTCGCGTGAGGCGGCCGGTGAGCGGGCGCTGGACCTGGCCAATGCCGGGCCCGACACGGTTCTGGCCTTCTTCGACGGACAGGCCCCGACCAGTGTCCAGGGCGTGATCGCCCTGGCCGGCGCGCTCGAACAGACGGGGCGCGGCGACGAGGCCCGCCCGCTGATTCGCAACTGGTGGCGGACCCAGTCGTTCGATGCCGCTCCCCAGGGGCGAATCCTGTCGCGCTGGAGCCGCTGGCTGACCCAGGCGGATCATGAGGCCCGGCTCGATCTCCTGCTGCTGGGGCCGCACGGGCCGGCGACGCGCGAGATGACCACCCTCGTCTCGCCCGAACGCCGCGCCGTGGCCGAAGCCGTCCTGGCCCTGCGCACCGCCTACAATGGCGATTCCCTCGTCGCCGGCCTGACCCCGGCCCAGGCGCGTGACCCGGCCGTGGTGCTGGAGCGGGTCCGTCTGCTGCGCGCGGCCGGCCGCCAGACCGAGGGCTTCGCCCTGCTGTCCGCCCTGCCCCGGGCCCCTTCGCACAGCGACGGCCAAAGCACCCTGTGGAGCGAGCGCAGAAACTATTTCCTCGACGCCCTGGAACGCCGCGAATGGCGCGCCGCCTATGACTCGATGGCCGGGCACGGCTTCCCGTCCGGCGAACGGATGGTCGATGCCGAGTTCTTTGCCGGCTGGGTCGCGCTGACCAGGCTGAACGATCCGGTCCGCGCCGCGGGGCATTTCGAGGCCCTGCGACAGATGTCCTCGACACCGATCACCCAGGGCCGCGCCCTGTACTGGCTGGGCCGCGCGGCCGAGGCCGCCGGGGATTCGGCGACGGCGCAGCGCCAGTACCGGGCCGGGGCCGAACATATCCAGACCTTCTACGGCCAGCTCGCCGCGGAAAAGGCCGGGATCACCACCCTGACCCTGCCGGCTGACCCGGTGCCGACCCGGGCCGACATTGCCCGGTTCGAGGCCGACGAGGTCGTGCGCGCCACCCGCATTCTGGGCGAGACCGGTGAGACCTCCCTGTTCAGGGTCTTCACCTATCACCTCGACGACACCCTGCCCGGGGCTGCCGATCTGGCGCTGCTGATGGACATGTCGCGCGGCTATGGTGAGGGGTTCACGGCCATGATGGTCGGGCGCGCGGCCAGCCAGCGGGGCTATCTGATGCCGGAGCGCCAGTATCCGATCCAGATCCCCCCGGTCGTCAGCGGGGCCGCGCCGCTGGAATTCACCCTGGCGATCACCCGTCAGGAATCCAGCTTCGATCCGCGGGCCCGTTCCGGAGCCGATGCCCGCGGCATGATGCAGTTCCTGCCGCCGACGGGGGCAGCGGTCGCGCGCCAGCTGAACATGCCCTTCTCGGCCGAGCGGCTGTGGGACGGCGAGTACAACATGACCCTGGGCAGCTATCATCTGGGCGATCTGACCAACCGCTTCGGCGGGTCGATGCTGCTGGCGACGGTCGGCTACAACGCCGGTCCGGCCCGGCCGCCGCAATGGATCGCCCGCTGCGGTGACCCGCGCGACGGCTCGGTCGATCCGGTCGATTTCATCGAATGCGCCCCCTTCACCGAGACGCGCAACTATATGATGCGGGTGATGGAAAACATGGCCATCTACAAGGCCCGGCTGAACGGCGGTTCGGCACCCCTGACGACGTCCAGGGATATCGCCCGTGGCGTTTCGGCCGGTCCCCGGCCCTACCGTCCCTGACCTGAGACCGGGCCGGTCGCCGCCCGGCTGGCCGCCAGCAGCGGCCCGTCCGGCCCGTCCAGCCAGACCGCCGACAGGCCGAACACCGTGCGCAGGATCACCGGGCGCAGCGCCTCCAGCGGTGGCCCGTCGGCCACCACGCGGCCCTGGTCGAGCACCACCACCCGGTCGGCGAAGCGGGCGGCCAGCGTCAGGTCATGCAGGCTGACCAGCACCGCCTGACCGGACCGCGCCCGCGCGGCGAGCCGCTCCAGCACCATCAACTGGGCGTCCGGGTCCAGCCCGGCGACCGGCTCATCGGCCAGCAGGGCCCGCGCCCGCGTGGTCAGCAACCGCGCCAGCAGGACCCGGGCCCGCTCGCCGCCCGACATCTCCGATACGCCCCGGTCCGCCAGATGGCCGATATCGACCTCGACCAGCGCCGCCCGGGCCCGATCCAGCGCCGCCTCACCCGCCAGCCACGGGGCCCCCAGGGCGGCGACCTCGACCGCCGGCAGGTTCCAGGCGATGCGTCGTTCCTGCGGCAGATAGGCCGCGCCATCGGCGCGCTGGCCGGGCGACAGGTTCGACAGGCACTGCCCCGCCAGCAGGGCCCGACCGTCCGTCAGCGGCAGCAGGCCCAGGGCGGCGCGGATCGCGCTCGACTTGCCCGCGCCATTGGGGCCGCACAGGGCGACCATCTCGCCGGGGCTGACGGTCAGGTCGACCTCGCGCAACACCGTCCGGCCGCCGATCGCGGCCGTGGCCCCATCCAGGGCGACGGCGCTCACAGCCGCCACTCCCGCGCCGCCCGCCAGGCGATCAGGGCGAACAGCGGGGCTCCGACAAGGGCGGTGAACACCCCAAGCTTTAGTTCCTGATCGGTCGGCGTCATCCGCGCCGCCAGATCGGCCAGCACCAGCATCAGCCCCCCGCCGAGCGCCGACGGCAGCAGCAACCGGCCCGGGTCCCCGCGCATCGCCGTCCGCACCAGATGCGGCGCGGCCAGGCCGACGAAGCCGATCACCCCGGCCACCGCCACGGCTGCGCCCGCCGCCACGGCCGCCGCGATCAGGGCGAACAGGCGCAGCCGCGCCATCGGCAGGCCCGAGGTCGCGGCCGTCTCCTCGCCGAGCGACAGCATTTTCAGGCCCGGTGCCGCCAGTGCGGCGAACAGGGCCGACACGGCCAACGCCGGGGCGACCCAGGCCACATCGATCCAGCTGCGGTTCTGAACCGAGCCCAGCAGCCAGCTCATCACCTCGGCCGTGGCGATCGGCGACGGGGACAGGTTGAAGATCAGGGCCGTCGCCGCACCCGCGAAACTGGACAGGGCCACGCCGAACAGGATCAGGGCCTCGGGCGCACGCACCCGGCCGGCGAAGGCGATCAGGGCCAGACCGGCCAGTCCGGCCCCGGTCAGGGCGGCGATCTCAACCGCCCCGGGCAGGGCGGCGGCCCCCAGCACAATGGCCAGGGCCGCACCGAGCGCCGCCGTGGCCGAGACACCCAGCACCCCCGGATCGGCCAGCGGATTGCGCAACAGGCCCTGCATCACCGCCCCCGACAGGCCCAGAGCCGCGCCGACCGCCAGGGCACAGACCGCGCGCGGGGCCCGCACCTGCCACAGGACTTCAGCCGGGCCCGATCCAGGCTGGTTGAAGGCGGCAAGATACTGGGCCGCGCCGAACGGGCTTTCGCCCAGGATCACGGCCAGGGCCAGACCGATCAGGATCAGGCCCGCCAGCAGCAGGTTCAGTCGGGCCCGGCCCCCCGGCATCCTCACGGTGCCTTCGCCAGCATCGCCGCGGCATCGGCGGCGAACCAGGCCGGGCACGACAGGGCCGCGGCCGGCAGGCGCGCGGCGACCCGTCCGGCGGCGGCGCGGCGCACCACCGGATGGCGACCGGCCCCGCGCCAGTCGGCCCGGACCTGGTCGAAGAAGCCCAGCACGAAGCGCGCCGGCGGCCGCAGCGCGATCCGCTCGACACTGACAGGGGCAAAGCCGGGCCCCAGGGCCAGGTTGGCGAAGCCGGCGGCGGCGATGATGGCGCCCACCAGCGTCTGCCGCCCGGCGGTGAATCCGCCCGCCGTCAGATACAGGGCCCCCGGCCGCGGGCCGTCGGACGGGCCAGCCGTCGCCAGCTGCGCCTCCATGTGCCGGACCAGCCGCTCGCCCCGGTCGACCTGGTCCAGCCCGGCCGCCACCGACCGGATCGTCGCCTGCACCCCGGCCATGTCGGTCGCGTCGTCGATCAGCACGACCTTGACGCCGCGCCGTTCCAGCGCCGCCAGCAACCGGGGTTCACCGCCCCAGTAACGCACCACGACATCGGGCCGGAAGGCGATGGCCGCCTCAAGCGTGGGCCGTACCTGACGCCGGCCGCGCGCCTCGGTCCGCATCCATGAGTCGGGATCGTCCGCCCTGGGCGACAGGGCCAGTTCCGCCTCGGGCGTCAGGGCCAGCACATATTGATCGGCGCACTGGTCCAGCGACAGGACCCGCAGCGGGGCGGCCATCGCCGGACTGGCCATCAGCAGGGCCAGGGCCGCCATCACCCCCGGGACTTGCGTCCTCACGACTTGAGCAGCCCCATGAACAGGGCGTCCATAAGGGTCTTCACCAGCACTTCGCGGTCGACCCAGTCAAAATAGGGTTTGGTGATCATCAGGGAAACGATGCCGTGGCCGCCGGCCCACAGGGCCTGGGTCGTCGCCCGAACCTCGCCGCGCAGCCGCCCGGCCCGCTCGACATCCTCGACCACGGCCTCGAACGACCGGAACAGTTCCAATCCCAACTGCTGGGCGACGGATTCGGCTCCGTCCCGGGCCTCCAGCGGCCGGGTCAGATAGACCAGTCGATAGGCATTGGGGTTGGCGAAGCCGAACGCGACATAGGCTTCCATCATCCGCCGGATCCGGGCCTCGGGCTCCCCCGGTTCTGCCATCACCGCCTGGTTCAGCGCCGTCAGGTTCTCGAAAGACTCCCGGCAGATCTCGTGCAAAATCGCCTGTTTGTCGGCGAAATGCATATAGAGGGCGGTCGATGACAGGCCGACCTGGTCGGCGATCTTGCGGATCGTCGCGCCTTCATAGCCGTGCTCGACAAAGATCTGCTCGGCCGCCGCCAGAATCTCGGCACGCCGGGAATGGCCCTCGCCCTTGGGCTTGCGGGCCGAGCGACGATGGGGACGGGTGACGCCGGACAAACCTGCACTCCAATGGACCAGATCGCTGAATAGCGGCATTCGGTCCACACCGCCAACGTCACACGCTGGGCGGTTGATTAACCATTATTCCCGTAATACGGGTATATAATGGTGGCGGTCAGCGAACTGGATGCGGGGTGGCACCACGCCCGGCCTTACCGGCCGGTCGTGCCCGACAGCGCGGCCCGCACAGGGGCGACCCCGGCCCAGCTGACGGTCGTTGGCCTCGGCCTGTTCGCAGCTGCCGTCGGGTTTGTGGTCTGGCCTGGCGTCGCGTCACAGGTCGCGGTGGCCGGCATCGGTATCGGCTTTCTGGCCTGCGGGATCTGGCGACTGTTGCTGGTCCTGTGCAGTGGCCGCAGACCGCCCCGACCGGAACCCCCGCACCGCTGGCCCCGCTATACGGTGCTGGCCGCCCTGCACGACGAGGTCGAGGTTGTCCCGCAACTGATCCGCCGCCTGTCCGCCCTCGACTATCCCCGGCAGCGGCTGGAGGGCTGGCTGGTTCTTGAGGCCGATGATCATCCGACCATCCAGGCCGTCCTCGCGGCCGAACCGCCCCCCTGGCTGAAACTGCTGCTGGTGCCGGCGGGTGTGCCCCGTACCAAGCCGCGGGCCCTGAACCACGCCCTGGGCCGGGCCACGGGTGAACTTCTCACCGTCTATGACGCCGAGGATGAACCCGATCCCGGACAGTTGCGCGAGGCGGCGGCGCGGTTTGCCGCCGATGAGACCGGTCGGCTGGCCTGTCTGCAGGCCCCGCTCCGCATCCGCAATCGCACCGGGCGGTCCGGATTTCTGGAACGGCAGTTCGCCGCCGAATATGCGGCCCTGTTCGAGGTCGCCCTGCCCGGTCTGGTGCGTCTGGGCCTGCCCTTCCCCTTGGGCGGGACCAGCAACCATTTCCGCACCGACGTCCTGCGCGCCGTCGGGGGCTGGGATGCGTGGAATGTGACCGAGGACGCCGACCTCGGCTTCCGCCTGTGGCGGCACGGCTGGCGGCAGGGGCTGATCGCCAGCCCGACATGGGAAACCCCGCCCGGTCCGCTGGAACACTGGCTGCCGCAGCGAACCCGATGGCTGAAGGGCTATATGCAGACCTGGGGGGTGCACAGTCGCGATCCGCTGGGACTGGGTGTGCGCGGACTGATCTCGCTGGTGATGACGCTGGGCGTGGCCCTGATGTCGGCCGCCCTGCATGCCGCGTCCCTGGCCTGGGTCGCCTCGGCGGTTCTGGTCGCGGCCTCCGCTGGTCTTTCGCCCGCCACACCATTGCCGGCCCTGGCCGTGCTGGGGTTAGGCGTCGTGGCCGCCTGGCTGACCTGCGCCGTCGGGGCGAAGCGGGCCGGCCTGCCCTATCATCCCGGCGACATGGTCACCGCCCCGGCCTACTGGTCCCTGCTCAGTCTCGCCTTCGTCCATGCCGCCTGGCGGCTGATCCGCGAGCCGTTCGCCTGGGACAAGACCCGGCACCGGGCCGATCCGGTTGAGGCCGTGGACACGGACGCCGCCAGCGACTCTGGACGACAGGCCGCCTGAGCGCCTATCAGCCGCATATGCCTCCGGTTCTTTCCCCCACGCCCGAAACCCTCGTCACGCGGGGCTGGCCCGACTACGCCCTGCTGGACAGCGGCGACGGGCGCAAGCTGGAACGCTACGGCCGCTTCACCGTGGTCCGGCCCGAGCCCCAGTGTTTCTGGTCGCCGCGCGATCCCGAGGCC
>CAXBHG010000007.1:0-38419 GCA_963975385.1 uncultured Brevundimonas sp. | reverse complement strand
CCGACCCTTTCCTCCAGCGCCGCGATCCGCGCCGCCGCCCCCCCGGCCCAGACCAGCCCCCCGACCGTCTGCACCGCCAGGGCTACTACCAGGGCGGCGGGCACCTTCCAGCCCGGCCCGGTCATTCACCGATCCCCGCCATGCGCCGTCGCTCGGCGTCGGTCAGGAAGCCCGCCGCCCCCAGCCGCGCCCACAGGGCGTCGCGCTCGGGCTGCAGGGCCGGCACCCCGTCCAGATCCGGCGCGATCCGCGTCCCGGCAAAGCGCGGCCCCAGCCAGCCGGTCAGCGCCCCCGCCGTCTTGCGCACCAGCGGTGCGATGGTCGATCGCCAGAAGGCCGTATTGGCCTCGCGATAGTTGGCATAGGTGGCGTCGCCCGGAATCCCCAGCAGCTGCGGCGGCACCCCGAAGGCCAGGGCGATCTCGCGCGCCGCCGCGTGTTTGCCGGCGATGAAATCCATCTCGGCCGGGGTCAGGCTGATCGGCTTCCAGTCCAGCCCGCCCTCCAGCAACAACGGTCGCCCGGCATTGGCCGCCCCCGTATAGGCGTCGCCCAGCTGCTGTTTCAGCGCCTCGAACTGTTCGCTCGTCAGCCGCTCCCCGTCGCGCCCGCTGCTGACCAGGGCCCCGCTGGGCCGGGCCGCATTGTCCAGCAGCGCCTTGTTCCAGGCCCCCGAGGCATTGTGCACATCGACGGCACAGGCCGCCGCCTCCAGCGGCGAAAACCCGTAGTGGTCGTCGAACGGGTGAAACAGCTTCAGATGCATGACCGGCATCCAGCCGTCGGCTCCGCGCCCGATCCGCAACCGCCGCCCGTCCACCTCATAGACATAGGCCTCGGGCCAGCCGTGCCGCCCCGGCACCACCGCCATCCGGTCCGGCCTCAGACTCCACAATTCATCGGGGGCCCCGTCGCCGTCACCGTCGCCGGCCGCCTCAACATAGGCATTGCCCGCCGTCTGCAGCGCCCCATAGACGCCCTCCAGCCACTCCGGCCCCGACTGTTCCGGATTGGGCCGCGTCAGCAGCCGCGCCAGCGGATGGCCGTCATCGCGCACCCCGTCGCTGAACACGGCCAGCGGGGTCGAGGCCGCCGCCTCGGCGATCATCCGCACACAGCGATAGGCCACCGGATTGCGCCCGAACCCCTCGCGCGCCAGATGGCCATAGTCGCGCGGCGTCCAGCGCGGTCGCCCCGGCCCGGTCATGGCGATCAGGGCCCCGACCCGGCTGTCCTTGATTTCAGGCGCGGTGATGCGCCCGCGACGGCCTCTCAGCCAGCGCAGTCCATTCATGTCTCTTCGTCCTCAATGAAGGTCAGAGCGACCGGATGCTCGGGCTGTCCCGGGTGTTCAGCAGCAGATGACTGACGGCCCAGATCAGGGCGTCGGCCCGGTCGGGACTGGCCTCACCCGTCCCGATCCCCAGCCCCATCAGCTCCTCCTCCAGCTTCTCGAAATAGCCGCAGTGGATGACCCGACCCTGATCGTAGAGCAGGGCCACCGGCTCGGCCCGGGCCCGCTTCGACCGGGTCGCGAACACCGGCTTGATCCGCGCGCCGCATTTGGCGACCCGCAGCAGGTCCTCGACCATCTGGCCGCCCTGGTTGGTCTCGGCGATGACCCAGTCGGCCTCATGCCGGGCCACCGTCCGCGCCACCGCATGGGCCCAGTCGCGGGGCCGTTTGCCGCGGACGCTCTCATCGGCCAGCACCCAGGCCTTTCCCTCGGCCAGCCCGACCACGACGATGCCGCAGCTGTCGCCCTCGGCCGTCGTCGTCGGGTCCAGCCCGACCACCACCTTGCGAAACTGTCTCGGGGTTCCGCCCCGGCAACGATCCAGCGTCTCCCGGGTCCACAGGGCCTCTCCCGCGCTCAGGATTTGCCCGTTCAACTCCTGGGTCTCCAGACGCGTCCCCCCGTACAGGGCCTCAAGCCCGGCCAGAAAACCGCGCGACAGATTGCGCGCGTTCATCCGGGTCGCCGCATGGGTCGATTCCGTGGTCGGCTCGGCCATCAACCGCGTCAGGGCCGGCATCGGCTTCGGCGTCGTGGTGATCACCAGCCGCGGATCGCCCCCCAGTCGCATCCCCAGCCGCAACATCGCCAGGGCCTCGCCCGGCCGTTTCCAGGCACAGAATTCGTCGGCCCAGCCGGCATGGAACTGGGGCCCCCTCAGACTCTCCGGGTCCTCGGCGGAAAAGGCATGCGCCACCGCCCCATTGGGCCAGACCAGCCGTCGCCGGCTGATTTCATAGACCGGTCTCCGGCACCAGGGCGCGATCGCCCTCAGCCCCGACGGTCCCTCGATCATCACCTCTCGCACATCGTGCAGGGTCGGTCCGACCAACGCCAGCCGCGCGCGCCGCACCGCCTGTCGCGTCAGCCATTCGGCCCCGGCCCGGGTCTTGCCCGCGCCGCGCCCACCCAGAAACAGCCAGGTCGCCCACTCACTCTCGGGCGGTCTTTGCGCCGTGTGGGACCAGCCGTCCCAGTCAGTCTCGATCAGCCTCAACTGGACCGGGTCCAGACTCGCCAGCGCCTTCCTGAGCCGCGAGATCGGCATTGAGCGCAACAATTCGATGCAGGAGCTCGTCCCTGAGCCGCTGTTCCCCGGCGGCGTCCAGTTGATCGTCATCGACGTCGAACACTCCCCCCGCCGGTGTGACCTCAGCCATCAGCTTCAGGGCTCGGGCCACGGCCACCGCCAACCGGGCGCGCCGCTCCGCCTCGTCCAGCGGCATGTCTCCGGTCAAACGCAGCAACTCCTGCGACCGTTCGGCAAACTCCCGCGGGCTCATCCGCCCGTATTGAACCCTTTTTTCCGGCATGGCTGAATCATAGGCCAGCGGCGCACCAGTGCGCGAAAATCACCTGCAGAAAAGTTCACCCTATTGTTCGGGAAGCGCAATTCTGGAAGAATTCGGAGGATTCTTGCCCGCCAGTCAGCTCAGGCGGCGCGCTCGTCACAGTCGACCGGTTGCAGAAATCGTCCCAGCGCCTCGGCCAGTTCCACGATCTGGATCGGTTTGCCCAGATGACCGTCCATGCCCGCCGCCAGGCACCGGTCGATCTGCTCGCGCTGGACATTGGCACTCAGGGCCAGGATCGGCAGGCGCGCGACCGGCCCGTCCATGGCCCGGATCGCCTGCGTCGCGACCAGACCGTCCATCACCGGCATCTGCATATCCATCAGCACCAGGTCGTAGTCGCCGGTCCGGACCGCATCGACGGCCTCGGCCCCGTCACAGACGGCATCGGCCTCGAGGCCCAGGCCGGCCAGGATGGCGATGATCAGTTCGCGATTGGCCGCCGCGTCATCGGCCACCAGGATACGGTGGCCCGCGCCCGCGACCGTCACCTCTTCACTGTCCGTGCGCGTGATCGTATCGGCCGTCGGCAGGACGACTTCCAGCCAGAAGGTCGACCCCTCGCCCGGCACGCTTTCGACCCCGACCCTGCCCCCCATCAGCTCGGCCAGGCACCGCGAGATGGCCAGCCCCAGCCCGGTGCCGCCATACACCCGCGTCGTTGAGGCGTCGCCCTGGGTAAACCGGTCGAACATGGTCGAGACCTGATCGGCGGACAGGCCGATCCCCGTGTCCGTGACGGCGACCCGCAGCATCCAGTGTCCATCTGCTGCGGGACGACCGCCCACCGACAGATGCACCCGACCGCGCGGTGTGAATTTCACCGCATTCGACAGGAAATTCAGCACCACCTGCCGCAGCCGCCCCTCATCTCCGGTCAGGGCCGCGGGCAGGTCGGGACTTATCTCGACGGCGAGGATCAACCCCTTGTCCCGACACTGGGACTCGACGATCGCCGCCGCCCCTTCGGCCAGGCCGCGAGGCGCGAAGGCAAGCAGCTCCATATCGACCGCCTCGGCTTCCAGCTTGGAGTAGTCGAGGATGTCGTTGATCACGCTCAACAGGGCACCGCTCGCGGTGTGAATGCGTTCGGCATGGCCCTGCTCGACCGCCGGCAACCGCTTGCTCGCCTGCAGCAGACCCGAGAAGCCGATGACACTGGTCAGCGGCGTCCTCAGCTCATGGCTCATATTGGCCAGAAACTCGGACTTGGCCCGGGCGCCGGCCTCGGCCCGGTCACGCGCTTTGATGAGCTGATCTTCCAGCCGTTTGGTTTCCGAGATGTCGCGGATCACGTCCTGGAACTCGACCGCCCGACCGTCTCCGTCGCGGATGATCGTCGTCTGGGCCTCGAACCACACGGTCGCTCCGGACCTGGTCACCACCCGGTAGCGCAGCCGCTCGGCTGCGGCGTCCAGTCGGCCGGCCACCATGTCCCGGAACCGTTCCGTCAGGTCAGGGACATCCTCGGGCAGGATCAGCGACAGGACGGATTGTCCGATCAGCGCCTCCGGACAATGGCCGGTCACCGCCGCGATCGACGGCGACGCATAGGTAAGCAGGCCGTCCTGGTCGTAGGTGACGATCACGTCGGTAACCCGGTTGGCCAGCAGGCGATACTGGGCTTCGCTGTGCACCAGCCGTTGCTGGGCCCGGTCGGCCTCGGTCAGGTCCTGGAACACCCCGAACAGCCCGCCGATGGAACCGTCCTCCAGCCGTTCGGCACCGCCGCGCGAAATCACATGGCGGACCTCGCCGTCATCGCGGATCAGCCGCAACCGGGTCTCGAAGCCTTCGCCGGTCTCGCCCGCCCTCTGCAGCAGGTCCTCCAGCCTGACCCGGTCGTCCGGGTGATAGTATTTCAGCGCGTCGTCCAGCGAAGGGTCGAACGTCGCCCGGTCGACCCCGTAGATCCGGTAGACCTCGTCCGACCAGACGACGCGATTGGTGGCTCGGTCCAGTCGCCAGTTACCGACCCCGGTCACCGACTCGGCCATGGCCAGCAGTTGCAGCTGCTCTGCCTGGATGCGCGCGGCCGCCGCCTGGTCAACCATCTCCCCCGCCAGCCGGGCAATCAGTCTCAGGGTCTCCAGCCGCTCCCCGGACGGCGCGGGATGGGGTTTCACATCCATCACCCCGACCGCCCCGACCGCGCGTCCGTCCTCGGTTGAGATTGTCGCGCCGGCGAAAAAGCGCAGATAGGGCGGACCCGCAACCAGCGGATGGGCCTGCACCTCGGGGTGTCTTGCCGCATCCTCGATCACCAGGGTCGCGCCAGCCCCCTGTTCGACCAGCATCTGGCTGACGCTGAGATTCCGCTGGATCGCCGACTCGCCCAGACCGACCTGCGATCGGAATACCGTGACATCCCCATCCACCACCGACACGACGCCATACGGCATGTCGAACGTGTTGCAGAGCAGGGCCGTCAGACGATCAAACGGGCTGTCCAGATCAATCGCGCGCTTGGCGACGCGGCGCATGCACAGTCTCCGGGGCGAGGGTTTCCAACGGTTACCGGCGACTGGAAAAGGCTTCGTTACCGATGGACTACGGGTTTTCCCTGCCTCGCTCGACCAGCCATTCCGACGCCTCGAAATCGAGCGCATCCTCCGGCTCGGCCAGCGCCAGCTCGGAAACCGTCTGCCTTCTGATCGACACGCCGGCCGCATGAACGCTCTCGGGGTCGCCCGACACCAGCGGATGCCAGGCCGCGAGGCCGCGCCCCTCATGCACCCGGCGATAGCCGCACGACAGCGGCATCCATTTCAGGGCCTCGATGTTCCATGGCGTCAGCTTGATACAGTCGGGCACCTGCGCGCGCCGGTTGGCATAGTCGACACAGCTGCAGGCGTTGGTGTCGAACAGCTTGCAGTGCACCCGGGTCGGGGTGACGGCCCCGGTGTCCTCGTCCTCGAACCGGATCAGGCAGCACAGCCCACAGCCGTCACACAGGCTCTCCCACTCCTCGCGGGACATGTCGGACAGGGGTTTGGTTTCCCAGAACGGCGCAGTCATCGGGCGGCTCATTACGCCGATCATACCGCCGTGTCTCGCGTCGGGCACATTCGCAGTCTATATGCCGCCTCCCATGGCAGCCCGTCCCCCCCTCATCGCCCTCAAGGGCGTCCGTCTCCAGGACGGTCAACGTCCGCTGTTCGACGGCGTCGATCTCGCCATCGAGCCGCGCACCCGCGCCTGTCTCGTCGGCCGCAACGGGGCCGGCAAGTCGACCCTGATGAAGATCATCATGGGCCAGATCGAACCGGACTCGGGCGAACGCGCCATCCAGTCCGGCATCCGTTTCGCCTATGTGCCGCAGGAACCGGTCATCACCGGCGAGACCCTGGCGGACTACGCCGTCTCCGGCGGTGCCGACTCCTGGACCGCCGAGGCCTGGCTCCACACCTTCGGCCTCGATCCGGAAAAGCCCGCGGTCAATCTCTCGGGCGGCGAGATCCGCCGCGCCGCCCTGGCCAGGGCCTTCGCCGAGGAGCCGGATCTGATGCTCCTCGACGAACCGACCAACCACCTCGACATCCTCGCCATCGAACTGCTCGAGGAAGAGCTGATCTCGGCCCGCTGCGCCGTTCTGGTCGTCAGCCACGACCGCGCCTTCCTCAACCGCGTGACCCAGACCTGCCACTGGCTGGAGGGGCGCCGCGTTCGCAGCCTGAACAAGAGTTTCGACGCCTTCGACGAATGGTCGACCAAGGTCACCGAGGAAGAGGCCCAGTCCCTGCAACGGCTGACCAAAACCATCGAACGCGAGACCGAGACCTTCTACCGCTCGATCACCGCCCGCCGCACCCGCAACGAAGGCCGCGCCCGCGCCCTCGACGCCCTGCGGGCCGACCGCAGCGAACGCCTCAGGGACGTGCCGCGCGACCTCCATCTCGGCGTCGATTCCGGGGCCCTGTCGGGCAAGCTGGTCGCCGACCTGAAGGGCGTGTCCAAAAGCTTCGGGGACCGCCCGGTCATCAAACCCTTCACCACCCGCATCGTCCGCGGCGACCGTCTGGCCATCGTCGGCCCCAACGGGGCCGGCAAGACCACCCTGGTCAAGATCCTGCTCGGTGAACTCGCCCCGGACGAGGGCACGGTCAAGCTCGGGGCCAATCTCGAACCGGTCTACCTCGACCAGTCGCGCGAGGGCCTGCGCAGCGACATGACCCTCTGGGACGCCCTGACCCCCGGCGGCGGTGACTCCATCCTCGTGCGCGGTGTGTCCAAACACGTGGCCGCCTATGCCAAGGACTTCCTGTTCCAGGAAGGCCAGCTGCGCCAGCCGATCTCCACCCTGTCCGGCGGCGAGCGCAACCGCCTGCTGCTGGCCCGGGCCCTGGCCAAACCGGCCAATATGCTGGTCCTCGACGAACCGACCAACGACCTCGACATGGACACGCTCGACAAGCTGGAAGAGCTGCTCGAGTCCTATGACGGCACCCTGATCCTGGTCAGCCACGACCGTGACTTCGTCGACCGCCTCGCCACCTCGACCATCGCCATGAACGGCCGCGGCGACATCGTCGAGACCCCCGGCGGCTGGACCGACTTCATCCGCCAGAACCCCGGCTTCCTCAAGCCGGGGGTCCATCAGCGCCCGCAGGACGCCGAGGCCGCGCGCCGCGCCGCCGCCAGTCCGGCCCCGGCCTCCGTCGCCGCCCCTGCCCCGGCCAAAAAACCCGCCAAGATGTCGTTCAAGGACACCCATCGCCTCAAGGAGCTCGAAGGCCTGCTCGCCTCCCTGCCCGCCGACATCGCCCGCCACGAGGCTACCCTCGCCGACCCCGACCTCTACGCCCGCGACCGCAAGGCCTTCGACCGCGCCACCGCCAACGCCGACCGCGCCCGCACCCTGCTCGCCGCCGCCGAGGAGGAATGGCTGGAGCTGGAAGCGAAACGGGAAGCCCTGCAAACCGCCTGACCGACCGAATTCGGCCTGCTGGAACCCAGTTGTCCACCGCTCCATAAACCATTGGTCTTCGGTGAAAACTTTCCGATCATCCCGGATTGGCTCGCGATATTGGTAAATTCATCCACCAAATCGTCCACAATTGGCTGCTCCCGGGCGCTTGCAGGATCGGCGATTTGGAGCGAGCTTGATCAGGCCGAGGGACACGGCGGCGCGGAAAACCGGGGAGACCCGGGGCTCAAGCGAACCGGTCCGGCTCTCTGACCAAGGGTTCCTGACCTCTTCGGGGGACATGGAAAGACCGGGCAGGGTCCAGGCTCCCCGTCTTTAGCGCTTCGGTGCGGGGCGACGGAGAACCAGACCGGGATCGATGGACGACGACGGGGTCAAACCCGACGGAACGCCGGAGACCAGGAGTCGCCAGGAAACAGCTGACCATCACCGGGCTCGCCCGCTGATGCTGACGCCAAGGCCCTGAACCTCAACGGCCAAGTCCCAACCCGGACTTGGCGAGGGGACGTAAGCAACGGTTCGACCGGGCGAGCGTCCCCTCGCTCAATTCCGGCAACCGAATTGCCGTCGGATCGCCTTTCCAAGGCCGCGTCGTCGCCCTAGGCTCCCGCCCATGTCGCGGGACCAGAATCGCCCCTCTTTCGCCAGCCGTCGCAGCCTCCTATCGGGTGCCCTCGCGGCCACGACCCTTGCCGCCTGCGGGCGCGCGGAGGCCCCGGTCGACGAAGAGGGCCGCGTGCGCCTGCGCTTCGCCACCGACTGGCATGCCCGCGCCGGGCATGGCGGCTTCTATCAGGCCCTCGCCGGCGGGGCCTACGCCCGCCGCGGACTGAACGTCCAGATCGTCCAGGGCCGGCCCGACATCGACGTGCCCAAACTGCTGGCCTCCGGCACCGTCGAACTGGGCATGGGGTCCGACAGCTTCATCCCGTTGAATCTCGTCGCCGAGGGAGCACCGGTCAAGGCCGTCGCGGCCTTCTTCCAGAAGGACTCCCGGGCTTTGATCGCCCATCCGGATCCAGCCCTGAGATCGATCGCCGACCTCAAGGGCCGCCCCTTCCTGCTGACCGAGACCGCCGCCGCGACCTTCTGGCTCTGGCTCAAGGCCCGTTACGGCTTCAGCGACGATCAGTTACGCCCGTACGATTTCGATCCTGCCGCCTTCATCGCCGATCCACGCGCCGTGCAGCAGGGCTTTCTCGGGAGCGACGCCTACACGATCGAACAGAAGGCCCGCTTTACGCCACGCACCTTCGTGCTGGCCGACGAGGAATACCCCTCCTACGCCGCCACGGTACTGGCACCGAACGCCTTTGCCCGCGACAATGCCACCGCCCTGCGCAGCTTCATCGCCGCCTCGGCCGAGGGCTGGCGTGACTATATCCATGGGGATGCTCGTGCTGCCGACGTCCTGATCCGCCGTGACAATCCGCAGATGTCGCAAGCCGAGCTCGACCATGCCCGGCAGGCGCTGAAGGACAACGGCATCGTCGATGGCGGTGACGCCGCCCTCTACGGGCTGGGCACCATGACCGACGACCGCTGGCGGGCCTTCTTTGAGGCCATGTCCGCCGCCGGTGTCTATCCGGCCGCCCTGAACTGGCGCGAGGCCTTCACAACCCAGTATCTGCCGGGTCGCAACTGAGATCCTTCCGACCCGGCCGGATTCAACGCCGGTTGTTAGCGACGGGTTAAGCTCGCCGCGACTACCGTGCGGTTCCAGTCCTTGCAACGGGAGCCGTGCCTGTGCGTCGCGCCCTGTCGATTCTCCTTCTGGCCGTCGCGGCCACCGCCGCGACTTCGGCCGCAGCCCAGCAACCGCCGGCGCGGACGAGCGATGACGGCCAGAGCCTGGGCCTGCGCTACCTGACCTGGCCGGGCCGGACCACCTCCGCCCGAACGACGCCGGAACGGCCCGCGACCGGCCCTGCGCGCCGCAGCGCCACCGCAGCCCCCGTCCCGCCCCCCGCCCGACGCCCGACACCCGCGATCATTCCGCACGGCACCGCGCCCGATCCCGCCGCGACAGGACCGCTGTCCGCCCCCGGTCATGGCCTGACGCCAGCCAATGCCTGGATGACCCCGGCAGCGCCCGCTCCGGTACAGACTGTTCCGACTCCGCCGACACCGACGCCGCCCGTGGCCCGACCGCTCGCGGCATCGGGTTCGACCAGTCCGGCCCCGTCGATCACCGCTGATCCGATGGCTCCGCGGCGCGATGCCCTGATCTACCGCATGCAGGGTACGCCGACCACGACACCCCAGCCCCAGCCCCAGCCCCGATCCCAAGCCCCCGTCGCCACGCCCGCCTCTACGCCGGTCGCGACTTCAACCGCCGGCCCCGCTGAACAGGGCGCGCGCTATTACTCCGTGCACCGCCAGAACAATCGCCAGCCGGACCCGACGCCGCTGCCGGCCTCGACCTATGTAGACGCCATCGCCGTCGACCTGCCCGTCTCCCTGGCCTCCCAGGATCTTGCCGCGCCGCCCGAGCCGCCGGCCCTGATACGCAACGCCCAGGGCCGGCTGCAGGCGATGCCCGACACCTCCACTCCGGACCTGCCATGAGCGACGACGCGCCCAACTCCCGCCTGCCCGACCTGATCGCCATGGCCGCCGACGGTTCCAGTGAGAACCGTCGCAAACTGCTGCGCGAACTCACCGAGAGCTTCTTCGGTGCGCCCACCCGCACGGCGGCCGAGGACAGCCTGTACGATTCCGTCCTCGTCAGCCTGACCGCTGACATGGAGACCGCGGTCCGCGCTGAACTGGCCACCCGCTTCGCTGACGCGGCAGACGCCCCCGTCAGCCTGATCCGCCGCCTCGCCCATGACGAAGCTTCTGTGGCCGGGGCCGTACTCCGGGCCTCGCCGGTTCTCACCGACGAGGACCTGTTGTCCGTGGTTCGCACGCACGGGCAGGAACATCTGCGCGCCGTCTCAATTCGGCCGACCGTGTCCGAGGCCGTGTCCGACGTCATTGTCGAGCGGGGCGACGACACGACCCTGGGCACCCTGCTGCGCAATGACGGGGCCCAGCTGTCACGCGCCGCCTCCGAGGCCGCCGTGGAGCGGGCCCGGGTCAACCCGGCCCTTCACGAGGCGACAGTGGCGCGCAGCGCCCTGCCGGCCGACCTGCTCAACGACATGTATTTCGTGGTCGAGGCGCGGCTCCGTCAGCAGATTCTCGAGCAAAACGCGCGCATGGACCCCGCCCTGCTCGAAACGGCCCTGGCCGCCGGTCGCGTCCGTGTGGCCACCAGCGACGGTACCCTGCCCGCCGACTACAACGAGAGTCTCGCCTATGTCGAAGAACTCAGGGCGGCCGGACAACTCACGCCACAGATGCTGGCCCGCTTCCTCCGCTCGGGCGGCCAGACGTCCTTTCTGATCGCCCTGTCGCAACTCGCCGACATTGACTTTCATACGGCCAGCCAGATCGTTGAACGTCGCGACCTCGATGCCCTTGCCGTCGTCTGCCGATCGGCCGAACTGGATCGCGCCCTGTTCCTGACCTACGCCGTGGTTCTGCTCAATGACGATGGCGACGCGATGGGCAAGGCCCATGCCTATGCGCGGATGTATGCCGAACTGGCACCCGAGGCCGCCCAGCGCACGCTTCGCTTCTGGCGTATGCGACGCACAGCCCAGGCCGCCTGACCCGTCTTCATCGTGAAAACGCCCGCCTCCCTGCGGAGACGGGCGCACTCGATTATCGCGGGCTGTCGCCTATTTCTTGGCGCGCGCCGGGGCGCGGGCCGGCTTGCGGCCGCCCTGGCCCAGGCCCATCTGCTTGGCCAGATCAGACCGGGCCTTCGCATAGTTGGGCGCGACCATCGGATAGTCTTTCGGCAGCCCCCATTTGGCGCGGTACTCTTCCGGACTGATATTGTATTTGGTCCGCAGGTGGCGCTTCAGCGACTTGAATTTGCGACCATCCTCAAGGCAGATCAGGAAATCGGGTGTGATCGACTTGCGAACCGGTACAGCCGGCTCCTTGAGTTCAGGCTCAGGCTCGGGCGCACCGCCGGAAACCTGGGTCAATGCCGCATGGATGTTGGCGATCAGTGACGGCAGCTCGGTAGCCTGGACGTTGTTGTTGCCGACGTAGGCCGACACAATGTCTGCTGTCATTTCCAGCAGTTGGGAATTCTCTTCCATAAGCTCAGCCTCACCCGATTGATTATGTTCTTGACTGATCAACATCGACCCGTCGCCCTCGGCTTCAATAATGATGTTCGTCAATAATGGCAATCCAACCGAAATACGTAACGTTAGAGCGCACATCCTCACACCCCACTCTACCGGGTGTTGTGGGTGTTTATCGTCCGAAGTTTTCGGCAAGCGCCATCATGGCGGCCCGCTCAGGGGCCGAATATTCATCGATGGCATCGTCCTCGCCATCCCGAATCGCCCGCATCAGGGCTGGCGTCAGGGCTGACGACAGGGACCAGTTCCAGTAGCGCAGAACAGTCTGGGCGCGATCGACCGCCAGCATCTCGAAGGTCGTCTGCACACGATCCCAATCCGGGGCAACCGCACCGTCTGCTCCGACCTCCGGCCTTCGCATCGAACGCCACAGCGACTGAAGATCCGTCCGTCCCAGGCCGGTCGCCTTGCACAGGATGGCCAGGGGTTCTCCCCCGGCGTCGCCTATGATCTTGGCCCCGGTCAGTGGCTTGATTCCGGCCAGATAGGCGATTTCCGACGCGATATCCGGTTTGAGTCCGCCGGTCTCCGCAGCCGCTATGGCGTGTTCGAGGCTGTCGTAGGGACTCCTGTCGATTGCGGAGCGGTTGCGTTGCCGCCGCTCGATGAACTGCAGGGCCTTGCGTGAGACCGGATCATTCCAGCCTTCCGCCGCCGCCATGGCGAAGACGTCTTCGGAAACCTCCTGCATGACTTCGCGTGACACCGCGAAGCGCTGCAGGATGGTGCGCCGGTCCTCCGGACCACACCACCAGAACATCACATAGGCCCCCGCCGGCCTCAGCTCGGGGCGCTTCAGCAGCAGACTGCAGAATTCAGGGGCGTGGCGACTCTGGCTGACGATGGTTTCAACTGCGGTCTGGCTCAGCCTGGCCGTCGCATTGCGCAGGGCCGCCTCCGTGACTGCGGCTTCTCCGAACGTCAGCAGGGTTTCGGTCACCACCTCGGACAGGCCGCGGCGCTGGGCGATCATGAGGCGGTGGTCATGACCGGCATCGCGGGCACAGGACACCAGATCGGCGTCGCTCAGCGAACCGCACAGGTCGATCAACTGACCGGCAATTTCAGGTTCGTCGCGCAGCAGCAGCCGCGTCAGATTGTTCGGCAACTCGGCCAGGGGGGCCAGTCGCGTCGCGACCCGCTTGCGTTCCCCCGGGGCGGCCAGCCGAAGCATCTCGACCAGTAGATCGCCGGTCACGGACCGCTCGAAGGCGTTGATCCGACTGCCGGGCAGCGACACGACATCCGCCAGCCGCTTCAACAGCGCATGGCGGGCGCGCAGCCCCGACGGGGGTGCGTCCTCTTCTGGAAGGGTCGCCGGATCGGACATATCCGGTCGACGATAGACGCGGTTCAGTTAACCGCGAATGACGCCCCTAAAGACCCTCGAACAGGGCTGTCGACAGGTAGCGTTCGGCGAAACTCGGAACGATGACGACAACAGTCTTGCCCGCATTCCCGTCCCGCGCCGCCACACGGAATGCGGCGGTCAGGGCCGCGCCCGAACTGATGCCGACCGGAATGCCCTCGACGCGCGCGACCCTGCGGGCCATGTCGAAGGCGTCCTCGTTGCTGACCTGCTCGACGCCGTCGATCACCGACCGGTCGACGATTGCCGGAATGAAGCCCGGCCCTATGCCCTGGATCCTGTGCGGCCCCGGCTCCCCCCCGGACAGGACCGGCGAGGCCGTCGGCTCGACCGCGATCATCCGCACGGACGGCTTGCGGGTCTTCAGGGCCTGGCCGACGCCGGTGATCGTCCCGCCCGTGCCGACGCCGGAGACGACGATATCGACCGCACCTGCGGTATCGTTCCAGATCTCCTCGGCGGTCGTGACTCGATGGACGGCCGGATTGGCCGGATTCTCGAACTGCGAGGGACTGACCGAGCCCGGCGTCCGGGCCAGCAGTTCCTGCGCCCTGGCGATGGCCCCCTTCATCCCCTGCTCGGCCGGCGTCAGCACCAGTTCTGCCCCCATCAGGGCCAGCATCTTGCGCCGTTCGATCGACATGCTTTCGGGCATGGTCAGGATCAGGCGATACCCCTTGGCCGCCGCCACGAACGCCAGGGCGATACCGGTATTGCCGCTGGTCGGCTCGATCAGCACCGCGCCCGGCTTCAGCTGGCCGGCCTGTTCCAGTGCATCGACCATGGCCACGCCGATGCGATCCTTGACCGACGCGATCGGATTGAAGAACTCCAGCTTGGCCAGAACCCTCGCCTTCGGCTGCAAATCGGCGGTCAGCCGCGGCAAACCGACCAGCGGCGTGTCGCCGATCGTGTCGAGGATCGAGTCATACACCCGCCCCCGCCCCCTGGTGGCCAGTCGGCCGGCATCATAGGCGGGATCGGACTTGGCAGCGGGCATGGGAAGCTCTCCGGACGGACGTTTCAGAGCTACAGATAGGTTCTGTGCCGCCCTCGCGGGAGCATGGTCCGGATTTTTTCCCGTTGGCGTCGCCCGAACCCGGTCCCATCGGGCGGTCTGGCCATGTTTTGCATGGCCTGACGTCCGCGGCACCCCCGCCTTCACCGCCCATTAACCACGATGGCGCAAACGTTAACGGGCTGATCCGGGGCCTGGTCTTTGCGTAATCTTGTTGCCGCCATCGAAGCGATCGACCCGCTGGTCGTCACCGGCAAGGTCGCCGGCGTCAGCGGCCTGCTGATCGAGTCCCGCGGTGGCCTGTCGCGCCTCGCGGTCGGGGCCCGGGCCGAAATCGGGCGCCGCGGCCAGTCCCCGCTGCCCGCCGAGGTGGTGGGTTTCCGCGACTCCAAGGCCCTGCTGATGCCGTTCGGCCCGGTCGAGGGCGTGGCCCCCGGGGCCGACATACATATCATCGACCAGGCCGCCTCGGTCCGTCCGACCACAGCCTGGCTGGGCCGGATCATCGACGCCTTCGGCAACCCGATCGACGGCAAGGGCCCGCTGCCCGTCGGTCCGGCCGCCTATCCCCTGCGTGCGCCCCCGCCCCCCGCCCACGCCCGCGGCCGCGTCGGCGAGCGACTGGATCTCGGCGTCCGGTCCATGGACGTCTTCACCACCACCTGCCGTGGCCAGCGCCTGGGCATCTTCGCCGGCTCCGGGGTGGGCAAGTCAGTGCTGCTGTCGATGCTCGCGCGCCAGGCCAGTTGTGACGCCGTCGTGGTTGGCCTGATCGGCGAACGGGGCCGGGAGGTTCGGGAATTCATCGAGGAGACCCTCGGCGAGGAGGGGCTGCGCCGGGCCATCGTCGTCGTCGCCACCTCGGACGAACCGGCGCTCAAGCGTCGCCAGGCCGCCTATATGACCATGGCGGTCGCGGAGTTCCTGCGCGACCAGGACCTCGAGGTCCTGTGTCTGATGGATTCCGTGACCCGGTTCGCCATGGCCCAGCGCGAGATCGGTCTCGCTGCGGGCGAGCCGCCGACGACCAAGGGCTACACGCCGACGGTCTTTTCGGAACTGCCCAAATTGCTGGAGCGGGCCGGTCCCGGCCCGATCCGCCCGGACGGCACCACCGCCGCGCCGATCACCGCCATGTTCACCGTCCTGGTCGACGGCGGTGACCATGACGAGCCGATTGCCGACGCCGTACGCGGAATCCTGGACGGGCACATCGTCATGGACCGCAAGATCGCCGAACGCGGCCGTTTCCCGGCCATCGACGTGCTGAAGTCCGTCAGTCGTACCCTGCCCGCCTGCCAGACCCCGCCGGAGCGCGAACTCAACACGCGTGCCCGCCAGTGCCTGAGCAGCTACGCCAATATGGAAGAGCTGATCCGCATCGGGGCCTACCGCAGCGGTGCGGATCCCATCGTCGACCGCGCCATCGCCCTGAACCCCGCCCTTGAGGCGTTTTTGGGTCAGGACAAGGACGAGACGACACGAATGTCCGATTCCTTTGACCGTCTGGAAACTATTCTGAACCAAGGAATGGTTGAGTGACCGGAGTATACCAATGACTGCCTGGGCCCATTCGCTGATCCGTATCTCGAACTATGAGGTCGAGACCCTGCAGAAACGGCTGGCCGAGATCACGGCCCGACGCGCCTCCGCCGAAATGCGCATCGCCGTGCTGGACGCCGAGGTCGAGATCGAGCGGGAACAGTCGCGTGGCGACGCTGACGCCGCCATGCTGCTCCAGGCCTATCTCAACGGCTGGAAATTGCGCCGTAGCGCCGCCCAGACCGATGTCCAGGCCCTCGAACTCGAGGAGGAAGGGGCCCGTGACGCCCTGACCGGAGCCTTCGAGGAGCTGAAGAAGTTCGAACACGTCGCCGAAACCACCCGGCTGAATGCCGTCCTCGCCGCCGGCAAGCGTGAAACGGCCGCCTTTGACGAACTGGGCCTGAGGCGTCGCGCGGGCTGACATGAACCGGCGGGCCCTGCTGACATCCCTGGCCCTGGCCCCGGTCTTCGCCGGATGCCGGCGCTCCGCCACCGCCGGGACGCTCCCGGCCCGCCTGCCCCCGCTCAAAACCATCACGCCGGGGGCCTTCGGCACCTGCGTCCAGGCCGCCAATCTGACCGACCCCGGCTGGCTGGACCTGGCCCGCACCCACGTCTCCCAGCTCACGCCCGAGTGGGAGATGAAGATGGAATACATCCTGGCCGACGGTCTGGATCGCCCCCGTCTGGATCGCGCCGACCGCATCGCCGGCTTTGCCCGGGACAACGGCATGGCCCTGCACGGCCACACCCTGATCTGGTACGCCCAGGGCGAGGAGGTTTTCACCGGTCTGGACGATGCCGCCTTCGACCGCGCCTTCGACGGCTATATCGCCACGCTCGCCGGCCGTTACCGCGGCAAGGTCCGAAGCTGGGACGTGGTCAACGAGCCGATCCTCGACGACGGCTCCGGTCTGCGCGACTGCCACTGGAGCCGCCGCTACGGCCAGGACGGCTATATTCTGAGGGCCTTCGAAAAGGCGCGTCTCGCCGACCCCGACGCGGTCCTGTTCCTGAACGAATACAATCTGGAAGGCATTCCGGCCAAGGGGAGCCAGTTCCTGCGTCTGGTCGAGCGGCTGCTGAAGGCCGGCTGCCCGCTTCAGGGCCTCGGCACCCAGTCCCACCTCTGGATCGACATCCCCGACGGCCAGATCGCCGCCTTCATCCATGAACTCTCGCAGTTCGGCCTGCCCATCCATGTCTCGGAACTGGACGTGACCCTGCGCACCGACGACCGGCTGGACCTGCGCGGTCAGCAGGAACGTCTGGCCCGCCAGACCGCCCGGGTCACCGAACTGGCCGACGCCTATATGGGCCTGCCCCCGGCCCGGCAGTTCGCCTTCACCACCTGGGGCCTGCGGGACACCGACAGCTTGTTCCGCCGCGGTGACAAGGACGACGGCAAGGACCGCCCCCTGCCGTTCGACGCCGCCGGCCAGCCGAACCCGATGGCCATCGCCCTGGCATCTGCCTTTCAAGGCTAGTCGGACCGCCCCCCGCCCAGGCTTGACATCATTCGACTTCATTTTATAAAGTACTTCACGTACTCAAATGGAGCTGTCCGATGATCCGCCTCTCTCTCGCCTGCCTGGCCCTGTGCGCCACCGCCGCCCCCGCCCTTGCCGGAGATGTCACCGTCACCCTGAAAGGCGTCCAGCCGCGCGGCGGCGAGGTCTCAGCCGTCCTCAACACAGCCGCCACCTTCATGCGCGGTGCCGACTATGTCGCCAGTACCTCCGGCGACACCTCCGGAGATGTGGTCCTGACCTTCCGGGACGTGGCCCCGGGCGAGTACGCGCTGATGGTCATGCACGATGCCAACGGCAATGGCCGTTTCGACATGGGTCCGTCCGGCATGCCGGATGAAGGCTTCGCCTTTTCCAACAAGGGCCAGCCCCTGATGGGCATGCCGACCTTCGAGGGGCTGAAATTCACTGTCGGCACCGACGGCGTGACCCTGGTCGAGCCGATGACCTATATGCCGTCGCGCTAGAACCGCCCCGCCGGCAATGCAAAACGCCCGCCGGAGCGATCCGGCGGGCGTTTTGTATTCCGTTGGGAAGACCGGATCAGGCGGCTTCGCTGGCCGGCGCCGGGGCGGACCCTTCGGCCGGATCACGCAGCACATAGCCGCGGCCCCAGACGGTCTCGATGTAGTGCTTGCCGCCGGCCGCCGTGGCCAGCTTCTTGCGCAGCTTGCAGATGAAGACGTCGATGATCTTCAGCTCGGGCTCGTCCATGCCGCCGTACAGGTGGTTGAGGAACATTTCCTTGGTCAGGGTCGTGCCCTTGCGGAGCGAGAGCAGCTCCAGCATCTGGTATTCCTTGCCCGTCAGATGGACGCGGTGACCGTGCACCTCGACCGTCTTGCCGTCCAGGTTCACGGCGATCTCGCCGGTGTGGATGATGGCCTGGGCGTGACCCTTGGAGCGACGGACCACGGCGTGGGTGCGTGCGATCAGCTCGTCCTTGTGGAACGGCTTGGTCATATAGTCGTCGGCCCCGCCGCCGAAGGTCTTGACCTTGGTCTCGATCTCGCTCGAGCCCGACAGGATCATCACCGGCGTATTGACCTTGCCGACGCGCAGCTGGCGCAGAACCTCGAGGCCGTTCATGTCGGGGAGATTGAGGTCAAGCAGGATCAGATCGTAATCATAGATCTTGCCCAGATCGATGCCCTCTTCGCCGAGGTCCGTCGTGTAGACGTTGAACCCTTCCGACTTGAGCATCAATTCGATGCTTTGGGCCGTTGCGTGATCGTCTTCGATAAGCAGAACGCGCATTCGTGCCCCTCCAGGCAAAGCTTGAGAATGGTTCAGGCACCCGCAGTTGCGGTAACCTTGTTCGGGAGTTAACCGACCAAAACCTTAAGAAGGGTTAACGTCACCCCATTGAGGCGAATCGTAGGCTGATTTGCGAATCGGCGTCGAGGCCCCCGAGTCAAGGCAACGGTGTTTTTTCGGTCCGGCCCGCCCGGGCAGTCGATCCCGGGGCCGGCATGCCCATAGCGACCGAACCTCTCCTGCGACCGAAGGTGTCGCGATGTAGGACTATATTCCCATTGCAGGAGGGGCCCGACCGGAACGGCGGGGCCGAACAATCGCAATGGAGCTCGGACGGTGACGGAAGACTACAGGGTGCCGGTCGCTGAGGCTGACCGGATCAGGGCCAGCCTCGCGATCCAGCTGATCGCCGCGGCGACCGGCGTATCGGCAGAACGGATGACCGCGCCCCGGCATCGGGGCAGCCGGGCCTGCCGGGCCCGCTGGCTGGCCGTTTACCTGGCCCATATCGCGTTCGGCTGGCCACTTGAGCGGGTCGGCCACGCCTTCGGTCTGAACCGGACCACGGTGGCCGCCGCCTGCCGCTGGGTCGAGGACGAACGCAATCGTCCGGCGCTGGACGTCTGGCTCGACCGTCTGGAGCTCTGCGCCCGCGACATTTGCAACGCCCCGGCGTGCGAGTTGCCGACATGACCGGCCGGCTGGAGAGGGCACGAAAGCTGATGATACGCGGCGGCGGCTGGATTGACGCCGAACGTGGCGCCTACGCCCTGCGCCTCGGACGGGACCGGCGGGCCCACGTCGTCCTGCGGCTGGACGAGGCCGGTTTTCGCGCCCTGATCGCCGACCCGGGCCTGCGACGACGCCAGGGTGGCGGCTGGTGCGCTCGCCAGACATCTGATCCCGATCCACTCCCCGCCCCGGGTCGCCCGGGCTGGATCGAGGGCGAGCGAACCCTCATGCGGCCGGATGGGGGCCTGACACGGCACCGGGCCAATCTCGGCGAGTCCGCCCTTGCCTGGCTGGCCCGTCGCAAGGATGCCTCGGGCGATCCGTTCCTGAGCCCGGCCGAGTATGCCGCCGGTGAGCGCCTGCGCGCCGAGGCCGAGCAGGCGCTGCGCGGCCCGTCCCTGACGATGCGATGGGACGCCCTGCCACGTTCCGGCGGCGGCAGCGCCGCCCGCGCGGAACCTCCGGATCGCGCCCTTGCCGCCGCACGTCGCGTCGAGGCTGCGTTGCAGGCCTGTGACCCCCGCTGCAGGGGCATCGTCGAGCGCGTCTGCGTCCGGGAACTGGGGCTGCAGACTGCCGAGGCCGAACTCAGCCTGCGCCGGCGTCAGGGCAAGACCCTCCTGAAGCAGGGCCTGCAGGCCCTGGCCGTTCACTACGGGCTCGCAAGCCCCGGCACGCCGCTCAATCGCTAGCCGAGGCGGCCAGGGCGGCCTCGCGGATCCGCCCGACCATGTTGTTCAGGCCGTTGGCCCGCTGAGGCGTCAGGGCCTGCGGCAGACCAAGGCGGTCCAGCGCCGCCCGGGCGTCGAAGGCCAGAATCTGCTCCGGCGTCCGCCCGGAGTACAGCAGCAGCAGCAGGGCGATATTGCCCTTGGACAGCGCACTGTCGGAATCGGCGCGAAATGCCAGCCGTCCATCCTCACGCCTGTGGCTCAGCCACACCTGCGCGGCACATCCGGGCACCTTGTTGGCCTCGATCCGCTCGGCATCCGGCAGCGGCTCCAGGTCCTTGCCCAGGTCGATGACATAGCCGATCCGCCCCTCCCAGTCGCCGAGCAGGTCAAACGACTCGACCAGCTCGGCCAGGGTATCGTCGATCGGGGGGCTGGGGTCGGTCATCGCCGCCAGATAGGCTGACGAGGCGTTAACGACAACCTCGCCAGTGGTCCCCAGACAATTGCGATCATGCACGGCCGGCAGTCGCCTGTAACGGGTGCGGCCTTTAGGTGAATCACCGGGGGAGCTAGTCTGGCGAGACCCTGCCTCCGCCCCGCGGTGTCTTGCCGCCCTCAATTCCGGACCCCGTTTGACGCCTCCCGACCATCATGACGGATCGCCCCGCGCTCCCTCGGTCGCGAGGGACCTGCCGGCCCTGGCCGCCTGGCATGCCGCCTGGGCCGTGGCCGCGGCGCTGCTGGCGCTCGGGGCCCGCTGGTTCGGCGGGCTGGACGGCTCGGCCTTCTACGCCATCGTGGTCATGGTCATACCCGGAATCGCCGGCCTCGGCCTGCTGGTCCGCGACGGCGACCGCGCGCGGCTCGCCGCCCTCGTCGTGTGGAGTGTGGCCAGCGCCATGGTCGCGGCCCTGTCGGGCGGCCTGTCCGGAGCGCTCGCCGGCTTCATCTTCATGCCGCTGGCCGTCGGCCTCGCCCTGGGTGGCCAGAAGCGGGCCCAGGCCGGCCTGGCTGGCGTTGTCCTGGCCACCGGAGTGGGCGCGCTCGCGGCCCGGTTTGGCGGCCCCTGGACGCCCGCCCCTGTGGTCGCCGCCCTGTCCGCCCTGATGACCGCCGCCGCCGCCGCTCTGGGCCTGCGCCTGTCATGGCGGGCGAGCGAAGCCCGTCTGGTCGCGGCCGAGACCGCCGTAACCCGGGTCGAGGCCCTGTTGGCGCGCCAGCCCGGCCTGACCCTGGTGCTTGAGCGGTCGGGTCGTGTTCTGGCGGCCTATGGTGCCCCCCCACCCGCCCTGCCCGTCGACCCCCTGTTCGGCCAGGGCCTGATCGCGGCGGTCCACGCACCCGATCGCCCGACCGTGCTGTCGGCGATCGAAAGCGCCCTGGCCGGGACGGAAACCGCCATACGGTTCGCCCCACGGCTCGCCCTGGACCGGCGCGTGGCCCTGATCCTGCGCCGGTTTGACGATCCCGGTACCCTGCCCGCGGAGGCGACGCCCCGCCTGATCGTCCAGGCCTTCGACGCCACCAACCAGTTCGCCCGCGAACTGGGGCTTGAGGCGGCGCGCAACGAGGCCGAGAGCCAGAACGCCGGCAAGAGCCGCTTTCTGGCCAATATGAGCCACGAACTGCGCACGCCGCTGAACGCCGTGATCGGCTTTTCGGACATCATGCGTCAGCGGCTGTTCGGCCCCCTGCCGGACAAATACGCCGAATACGCCGACTCCATCCATGAGGCCGGCGGTCACCTGCTCGACCTGATCAACGATGTGCTGGATGTGTCCAAGATCGAGGCGCACCGCTATCCGCTGTCGATCGAGCGGTTCGACGCCCGCGAGGTCGTCTCGGCCGGGATTGCCCTCGTGCGACTGTCCGCCAATGACAAGGCGGTCGAACTGGCAGGGGTCCTGCCGGATGAGCCGGTTGAAATCTCCGCCGACCGCCGGGCCCTGAAGCAGATCATGCTCAACCTGCTGTCGAACGCGATCAAATTCACACCCGCCCAGGGATCGGTGACGGTCACCCTCGAGGCGATCGGCCCCTATCTGGAGATCATCGTGTCCGACACCGGCGTCGGCGTCGCCCCCGCCGATCTGAAGCGGCTGGGACGCCCGTTCGAACAGGCCGGCGATGCCGACCAGCGCGCCCAGGGCACGGGCCTGGGCCTGTCACTCGTTCGGGCCCTGGCCGAGTTGCACGGGGGCCGGATGACGATCGACAGCACCCTCGGCGAAGGCACGGCGGTCACTGTCCGCCTGCCCATCATCGTCGCCGGCCGGAATCCGGTGCCGCCCGGCGGGGCTGAAATCATCAACCTGGCCGACAGCGATCCGGCGCGGACCGTCGACGCCTGATCAGCGGTCGACCGGCCTCACGCGGCCAGTCCACGCAACGGGCCCAGCGACAGGAAGGCCCGTCCGGCCGCGAAATCTCCGGCCTCGAAGGTGGCGCTGGCGACGCTGTCGTCACGAAACAGGAATTCGACGGCAAAGGCCTCGCGCGGGTCCAGCTGCTCCAGCGCCAGCGCGGCCTCGGCGGGAAAACGCCACGCCTCCCCCGACTGCTTGCCGGATTTGAGCAGCGCCGTATCCGCATTGGCGAACGACACGGCCCAGAAGCCGCGGCGCACCGAGGCCGGCGGCAGGGCGTTCGCCCCACCCAGCCAGGCACGCGGCGACCGCCTGGGATCCCGCATGACGATCCGGGCCGCATAGGGTCGGGGCCGTCCGACGAAGGACACGACCGCCGTCAGCCGGTCACTGACCTCACCGGCAGTATAGCCCAGGGTCACGGGCGACGCGCCCGTCACCGAGGCCTGGGTCAGGGTCCAGCTGGCACCGGCCGCGGGCACGCGATTGGCGATCCAGCTGGCGCGCACGCCGGGAAACTCCATCCGCGGCATCCGGGCCCAGCCCGCGAACGCATGCTCGACCCTCTGCCGGACCGTCGCCAGCTGCGGATCGGCGCACGCCACGGTGCGCGCCCGGCTCAGGGCCCGTGCAGCCGCGGCCCGCACCTCGGCCTCACTCGTCCCGGCCCGCAGGGCGGCGCTCCGGGCCTGCTGGGTCGCGGCGGACAGGGCGGCGGCGACATCCGGCCGGAACAGGTCGCAACGGGCATCGGCGGCCAGCACGAAGCTGCGTTCGTAATAGGGGGCGGTCGGCTGCGCCGTGGCGACGCCCGGACCTGCAAGCAGGGCGATCCCCAGCATTGCGGCTTTGGCGGTTGGGTGTCGAAGGCCTATCTTCATGCGTCCGACCCTATGCCCAACGCGTTCCGGTCTGGTTTCCGAGCAGGGTTATCGATTTGCTACTGTCCAGTGACCTCTGGGTCTCCGCCCTGATCCGCCGTGCCGAACTGGGCGGGGCCTTCGCCTCCGTGGTCCGCCGCGGCGACGAGCGGGCCGGTACGGTCGTGGTCAAGGCCTTCGACACCCGCACCCGTCGCGCCCGCCTCTATACGGAAGCGTTCGGTCCCGACGGCGATCGACTCTGGATCCAGCCGGTGGTCAGCGAGAGCGAGTCCGAACTGGATGCCTATATCCAGCGCCAGATCACCTATGACAGCGACCTCTGGGTGGTCGAGATCGAGGATCGCGACGGTCGCCATTTCATCACCGAGACAGTCGCTGACCAGACATGAACGACCGGTCGCCCTGGTCGTAAAGGCTTAACCGCGTTCGTGAACCGGGCCGCAAGTGGTCCGCGCCTAGGGTTGGATCAACGGATGGAAACACGTCCGGTGATGGTGAGTTTGCTCTATGCTGTTTCTGTTGAACGACGCTGTATTCGACCTCGACGAGACCTGCCCGGTCACGGCCAGGGACGCGCGTCGGTTCGAGAAGCTGGGACTGGACTATGTCCTGGAACTCGGCTGCGAACTGTTCTCCGAAGACCCCCTGCTGCACCGCAATGATCCGGTCCGGGCCCGTCGCCTGGCCTGGATGATCGCCGACCGCAGTCCCGAGGTGAACGCCGCCATGTTCGCCGCCCCCGCGCAGAACTGCGCGCCGGAACTGGTCGAGCCGCGTTTCTGCGCCCTGCCGAAAGCCATCCTGCGCCAGCTCAGCCAGCGCGACGCCCGCGGCAAACTCGACGCCGTCGCGGCCGACCGCGTGGTCTGGAACCGCATGGCGGCCTGACTGCCGCATTCCCCATGGTCAGACCCGGGGGCACGTGCGACGCTGCAACCCATAAGTGTTCCTTGGGGGGTCTGATTCATGCCGGTGCATCACCGCATTTTCGTTTGCATTGCGGCCGCCATGGTCCTTGCCCTGTCGGGCGGATCATCCGCCCTGGCGGAATGGCGACGGGCTGAGAGCCCCAAATTTATCGTCTATTCGAATGGTCGTGAGGCAGCCCTGCGGGAGTATGTGCAGAAGCTCGAGACCTATGACTACATCATGCGGGTTCGTCTGGGCCTGCCGATCGATGCGTTGCCGGACCGGAAATTCCCGATCTATCTGGTCAACGGGCGGCGCGATCTTCTGCGGGTTCATCCCGCCAGCGGAGCCAATGTCGCGGGCACCTACTTCCCGAGGGAAGAGGATATCTTCGCCGTAGCCATCATGGGCGAAGGCGACGACACCCTGCTGCACGAATATGCCCACCATTTCATGTTTCAGAATTCCCATGCCGTCTATCCGGGCTGGCTGACCGAGGGTTTCGCAGAATATTTCATGACCGCGGATATCCGGTCAGATCAGGTCGTCATCGGCGGCTACAATGAGAACCGCGTGTACTGGCTCCAGAGTTCAAGCTGGATCCCGCTGCAGGAACTGCTGTCCAACCGCCCGCATGAAGTCCGCCGAAGCAACCATAAGGAGACCTACTATCCGGTCGCCTGGCTGCTCACCCACTGGTTGATGGGCACGCCCGAACGGCGGACCATCATGGCGGCCTATCTGTCGGACATCGCTGAAGGCGGGGATCCGGTCGAAGCGATGGAACGGGCGACGGGGCAATCGCTGGCAGAACTGACCCGGACGCTGCGGAGCTATTTCAACGGTCGCGTGCCCATGACCCGGTACCGACAGGAATTCGCCCGGACCAATGTGGACATCACCGTCCTGCCCCGGTCCGCCGACGACCTGCTCTTGCTGGGCCAGCGGCTGAAGGTCGGCGTGGATGAGGACGAACGTGCCGCCACCGCCGAGGATGTCCGCCGGGCGGCGGCGAATTACCCGGATGACAGCTTCGCCCAGCTTCAGCTCGGTCATGCCGAACTGCATTTTGGCGATCCCGCCGTGGGCGCGCCCATCCTGACCCGCCTGCTTGAGCGAGAACCCGACAACGTCGAGGCGCTCCACCTGCTGGCCTCCGACGAACAGCGAAAAGCCCGCGAAACCGACGACGACCCCGTGCCCTACGAGGGTGTCGCGCGCGGCTACCTGGCCCGCGCTTTCCGGGCGGATGAGACGAGCTATCTGACCTACATCATGCTGGGCGAGATGCAGTCCTATGGTCAGGACGGCCCGTCCGAAAACGACGTGGCCACCTGGCAGCTCGCCTTCCAGATTGCCCCGCAGCTGTCCCAGACCCGGCTCGGCTACGCCCAGGTGCTGCTCATGTCGGGCGAATCCGCCCGGGCCGAGGCCCTGCTGGCCCCGCTGGCCAATGCGCCCCACGGCGGGGGGGCCGCCGAGGCCGCCCAGAATATGCTCGAACGGATCCGGGCCGGCGAAAGGACCCTGGACGCGGCCGATATCGAGGCCGTCAACCAGGGGGACGCGGAAGACCCCGGACCGGAGCCGGACCAGACAGACCCTGCGGACGACGACGGGGGGTAAACCCGGATTGGCGGGGCGACCGGGTTACCCCGCCAACACCGGCGAGTGACTTCCGTCGCCTGACGCGCTACCTCCCGCCGCCATGTCGAAACTCACGCTCGCCGAGGAGGCCGGCCGTCGCCGGACCTTCGCCATCATCGCCCACCCCGATGCGGGCAAGACCACCCTGACCGAGCATATCCTGCTCGCGGGCGGGGCCATCCGTGCCGCCGGGGCCGTGCGCGCCCGGGGCGAGAACCGCCGCACCCAGTCCGACTGGATGAAGATCGAGAAGGAACGCGGCATCTCCGTCTCGGCCTCGGTCATGACGTTCGAGCACGACGGCAAGATGTTCAACCTGCTCGACACGCCCGGGCACGAGGACTTCTCTGAAGACACCTACCGCACCCTGACCGCCGCCGACTGCGCCATCATGGTGCTGGACGCGGCCAAGGGCATCGAGCCCCAGACGCTGAAACTGTTCGAGGTCTGCCGCCTGCGCGACATTCCGATCATCACCTTCATCAACAAGCTGGACCGCGAGGCCCAGGACCCGATGGCCCTGCTGGACGAGATCGCCTCCAGGCTGCAGCTGGACCCGGCCCCGATCTGGTGGCCCGCCCAGAGCGGCAACCGCCTGCGCGGCATGGTCGAGATGGGCACCGGCCGGTTCCAGCCCTATGCCCGCAAGGTGCCCGGCGCGGTCGTGGACGAACCCCACCCCGACGCCCTGCCGCTCGCCGAGGCCGAACAGTATTTCGAACCGGGCGAGCATCAGGAAATGCTGGACGCCGCAGAATTGGTCGAGGGCGGCTATCCGGCCTTCAATCGCCAGTCCTTCCTCGAGGGTCACATGACCCCCGTGCTGTGGGGGTCGGCCCTGCGCCATTTCGGCATCGACGAACTGCTGGCCGCGATCGGCGACTGGGCCCCGCCCCCCAAGGCGATGAAGGCCCGCAAATACGGGGCCCTGGCCGGGGCCCGCAACGCCCCCGAACCGGTCGAGGTCGTGGTTGAACCCGGCGCGCCCGAGGTCACCGGCTTCGTCTTCAAGGTCCAGGCCAATATGGACCCCAACCACCGCGACCGCATCGCCATGTTCCGCATGGCCTCCGGCAAATTCCAGCGCGGCATGAAGCTGAAGGTCCAGAACACCGGCAAACAGCTGTCGGTCAACGCCCCGATCATGTTCTTCGCCAGTGACCGCGAACTGGCCGAGGACGCCTTTGCCGGCGACGTCATCGGCATCCCCAACCACGGCGTGCTGAGGGTCGGCGACAGCCTGTCGGAAAGCGGCCTCGTCCGCTTCGCCGGCCTGCCCAATTTCGCCCCCGAGATCCTGCAGCGCGTGCGGGTCAAGGATCCGCTCAAGGCCAAACACCTGAAGAAGGCGCTGGACGGCCTGGCCGAGGAGGGCGTGACCCAGCTGTTCCGCCCCGAAATGGGCGCGGACTTCATCGTCGGGGCCGTCGGCCAGCTGCAGTTCGAGGTCATGGCCGACCGGCTGGGCGAGGAATACGGCCTCGACGTCGTGTTCGAACCCTCGCCCTGGGCCGAGGCCCGCTGGCTGGGCGGCGATCGCGCCGACCTCGAGGACTTCATGGGCAAATACCGCCCGCAGATGGCCCGTGACATCGACGATGACCCGGTCTTCCTGGCCAAGTCGAGCTGGGAGACCGGCTATGTCTCCGAACGCTTCCCCAAACTGGCCTTCACCAGGACGAAGGAGCGGGGCTAGAGCGAACCCGGTTGAGTTGGACGCCGTCCAACCCGGCCCGGATTTCGCTCCAGTCTGAATCCGGCCCCCTTTCCGAAGTCACGTCGGTTCGACCTGAAGCAAATGGTCTGGCACCTCACCCGTAGCGTGCACCGCCCGATCAACCTGAGGCTGGACCCGGCCCGGTAAACGAGGCTTACATGGCGGACACCATGGGAGTTTCAACTTGCCGTCAGTCGTTCGCCCCCTGCTTCTTGCCATGGCGCTGCTCGCGCTGACCCCGGCGTCGGCCCTCGCGGAATGGCGACGCGCGGAAAGTCCGAACTTCATCGTCTACAGTGACGGATCGGAACGGACGCTTCGGGAATATACCGCCAAGCTGGAGCGGTTCGACGGCTTGATGAGACGCGCGCTGGGTGCCGGCCCCCAGACCGAGATTCGTAAATTGCCGGTCTATCTGGTCAACGACGGCCGGGCCCTGCGCGTTGCCGTGCCGCAACTTCCGGACGGCATCGACGGCTACTATTCATCCAGCGACAACGACACCTTCGCCATTCTGGTGCGTGGCAGGAGTGACGACATCCTGCTGCACGAATACGTCCACCACTTCATGGCCCGGAACGGCGACAGCCGGAACCCGGGCTGGCTGAGCGAAGGGTTCGCGGAATATTTCGCAACGGCGACGGTCTCCGAAAGCGGGCGGGCAACCTTCGGCCTTCCGGATCCCGGGCGCCAGTATGCATTGCAGCAGAACCGCTGGTTGCCCATGGACGAGTTGCTGCGGGCAAAGGGCTCGCTCGACATCGAGGGCACCACGGCGCGCGGCATGTACTACGCCCAGGCCTGGGCCTTGACGCACTGGACGCTGAGCAATGCGAACCGCGTGCGAAGCCTGGCGGCCTTTCAGACGGCCGTCAGTCGCGGCCAGGACCCTGTAGAGGCGTGGCAGGCGACCTTTGGGATGACCCAGGCACAACTGACCGCCCAGTTGCGCGCCTACGCCCAGGGGCCCCTCAGATACGCCGAACTCACCATCCAGCCCATTGCGCCCACAATCACGGTCTCGGTCCTTTCACCCGCGGCGGATGCCGTGCTCCTGCCGATGATCAACGCGCGTGCACCCGACCCGAGCAGCGTCGACGGACCGGCCCTGCTCGGTACGCTCCGGTCGGCGGCCGGTCGCTTCCCGGATGATCCCCTCGCGCTCGTCGGACTCGCCCACGCGGAAAAGCTGTGGGGCGACGAGCCTGCGGCGGAAGCGGCCCTGACCCGGGCGCTCGACCTTCAGGGCGACAACCTCGACGGCCTTCTGCTCATGGCGACGATCTTCGAGGAGCGCGGCGATATCGCGCCAGACCAGGCCGACACCGTCAGCAACCACCGCACCGCGCAAGGCTTCCTGCGGCGGGCACTGGACGCCGATCCCACGGATTACAGGATCTACGCCGCCCTCGCCCGCATCCGGAGTGGCGCGCCGGACTATCCCAACGACAATGACCTGCTGACCTGGGAACTTGCCCTGCAGTTCGCGCCCCAGGTCATGTCGGTCCGGGCGAATGCCGCCATCGCGATGATGGAAGGTGGTCGGTACGATGACGCCGTCGCCATACTGGCCCCGCTTGTCAACGATCCGCATGGTGGCTCGGGTGTGGAGTGGAGTCGCAATCTGCTGCAGGAAATCGCGCGAAGGCGCGCTGCGGCTGCCGGGGATACCGACGACTGGGACGAGGCCGGGGACGACGCCGAAGACGCCGGGGCGTGAGTTTACAATTTGCTCGAACCTCGTGCGCGGCCCCGCGTTTGCTCCGCAGGGCCCGGGATCGTGTGGTCGGTCCCGGAGCGGGACGACGGAGTCATTGGCCGCATGTTCGAATTCGGCAGGGATCTGAGAAAACTGTTTGCCCAGGCGCGTGAGAGCGACGACCTGGGCTGGGTCGAACTGATCGGTGCCGATCTGGTCCGGGCCGAGGCGCGGCAACAGTCGATCGATGTCGGGCGGGTGTCGTGCAGCCATCCCTTCGACGCCGGTCTGCGGTCATCGGCCCTGTGGCGGGAACACGCCCGCCGCACAGGATTCGGCGACAGTCTGGAGCGGGCCGGCAAGGCCGCGTCCGAAGCCGTCAGAATCGCTGTCGGGGAAGACCAGTCCGCGCGCGCGGCCATCGAGACCGCCCATGTCCTGATGCTGGAATTCGATCTGTGCGGCGGAATCCCGCGACTGGAGCGCGCGGTCGCCGGCATCGATGCCCTCGGCCGCGTGAACCGCCCGGAGACAGCCCGCGCCGCGGCGGTCATCCATGCCCGGCTGAAGGCCCGGCAGGCCCGGCTCTCGACCGACACCACCGCCCTGCTGGATGCAGCGGCCCTGCTGGATGCGGCCCTTCACGACCTCGGGCCCGGACCCGGCCCCGCCGCCGACGAGGTCCGGCTCGACCGCGCGACACTTGCCCTCGAGGCCGGGGTTGCCCGGTGCGACCCGCGGCTTCTGGATCAGGCCGGCCGGGATTTGCGTGACCTTGTCGAACACGCCGCCCCCGAATACCGCCCCCTGACCCGGGCACGGGCCCTGTCGCTGTGCGGCCTCGGGATGAAGCTTCTGGCGGCCATGGCCGGCGACACCGCCGTCATGCGCCAGGGTCAGGCGATGTTCGAGGCCGCGGCCGACCAATTTACCGTCGATCACAGTCCGCTGGACTGGGTCGCGATCCAGGTGGTCCGGGCAGACGACCGGTCGCCGCTGGTGGCCCTGGCCCAGGCCCAGGCCCTGACCGAGGGCGGGGGCCTCGTCCTTGGGGCCCTGGCCCGGGAAGCCCGCTACGCCCGCGAGACCGTCGCGGCCGAGGCCGATGGTGATCTCAAGACCCTGTCGGACCTGCGCGTCCGTCTGTGCGGCCGGCTCGCGGACCGGTCCCACCGCCAGACACCGCTCGACTGGGCCGCCGACCAGATTGCCATTGCCCGGATCAATCTGGCGCTGGGTCGCCTGACCGGTCGCGACGCCGCAGGTCTGGACATGACCCTGGTCGAGGCGGCGGCCACCGCCCGCGAGCTGGGCGTCGCCGTTCTGGCCGCCCGCGCCGACGCCCTGATCGCCGCCCGCGCCGTTCGGGTCTGACCGCGTCTCAGCCGCCCAGGGCGACGAACGGCCCATTCAGGAAATTCGGCTTGCCGTAGCGCAACGGCAGACCGTCGCCAGCCAGCACCCGGCCGCCGGCGGCTTCCAGCACCGCCTGCCCCGCCGCCGTATCCCATTCCGACGTCGGCCCGGTGCGGGGATAGGCGTCGAACCGGCCTTCAGCGATCAGGCAGAATTTCAGGGAGGAATCCATCCCCTGCCATTGCGGACAGCCATGCCGCGCCGCCAGCCGTTCGGCCTCGTCGTCGGTCATACTGTGGCTCAGCAGGGCGGTCGGCGTCGCCGGCCGGTCGCGCACCCGCACCGTCTGCCACGGCTCGCCAAAGCGCCGGCGCAGCACGCCCGCATCCCTGCCCGCCGCCGTGCACCAGGTCGTCCCGGTGGCCGGAGCCACCACCACACCGGCCACCGGCGCACCGTCATGGATCAGGGCGATATTGACGGTAAAGCTCTCGCGCCCATCAACGAAACCGCGCGTTCCGTCCAGCGGATCGATCAGCCAGAACCAGGCCTCGACCTGCTCCGGTGCGCCGTCGGCCGCCACGGCCTCCTCGGCCACGGCCTGGAGTCCGGGATACAGGGCCGCCAGCCGGGTCAGGATCAGGGCCTCCGCCGCGCGGTCGGCCGCCGTCACCGGGCTGGCATCGGCCTTGGTCTCGACGACCGGGGCGCTGCGCCAGTAGGGCAGGATCAGGCGGGCCGCATCCTCGGCGATGTCGGAGATCGCCTCGGCCAGGGCACCGGAGGCGAGGTCGGCTTGCAGGGTTTTCGTCATCTGTGGCCTCGATAGCCGATCCGGCCGGTTTCACGAACCCGCAAATCACGTCAGCCTGCGCAGACGCTTTCCTTGCTGGTGCAGAAATCCTGATGACCGTAACCGACACCGCCACTGACCTTCCCGTCGACGGCCAGGAACTGGCGACCTATGTCGCCGCCAAACTGTGCCACGACTTCATCAGTCCCGCCGGTGCCATCGCCTCCGGTCTCGACCTGCTGGCCGACCCGTCAGCCCAGGACATGCGCGAGGACGCCATGGGCCTGATCGCCCAGAGCGCCGGGAAGCTGGTCAATCTGGTCCATTTCGCCCGCGTCGCCTTCGGAGCCGCCACCACCAGCGAGCGCTTCTCCGAGCCTGAGCTGCACAAGCTCGTGGCCGGGATGATCGAGGGGGGGCGGGCGACGATGGACTGGCAGGTCGACGCCGGCACCTTCGGCAAGCCGGCGGCGCGCGCCCTGGTCAATCTGGCCTATCTGACCGTCGGTGCCCTGCCGTCGGGCGGCGTGGCCACGATCACCACGCGACGCGAGGGTGAGGTCATCATCATGGAAGGCACCGCCGTGGGCAACCGCGCCCGCCTCAAGCCCGAGGCCACCACCGGCCTCGCCGGCGAACGGCTCAGCGAGGGCCTCGCCGGCCAGTGGATCCAGCCCTACTGGCTGTGGCTGACGGTCACAGGGGCCGGCGGCAGCCTGTCCGTCGAGGTCGGCGAAGGCAGTGTTCGCCTGCTGGCCCGGATGCCCGTCTGACCGTCATGGCTAAGAGAGCTTAACGGGCTTTCCCAACACCTCGTTAACCGCCCATCGGCGATCATGCAGCCGAACCGCGCACGCCTGTCTCGCCACATGGAAACCCGCCTTGCCCCTCAAGACCTGCCTCATCGTCGATGACAGCCGGATCATCCGCAAGGTGGCCCGCCGGATCGTCGAGGGCCTCGGTTTCGAGGTCGACGAGGCCGCTGACGGATCCGAGGCGCTGGCCTTCTGCAACAGCATCATGCCGGACGTGGTCCTGCTGGACTGGAGCATGCCGGTGATGGACGGCCTGACCTTCCTGCGCCGCCTGCGCGCCCTGAGCGGCGGCGCTGCGCCCAAGGTGCTGTTCTGCACCATCGAGACCCGCCCGGCCCGCATCGCCGAAGCCCTGTCCGCCGGGGCCGACGACTATGTGATGAAACCGTTCGACGGCGAGATCCTCCAGTCCAAATTCGCCGAGGTGGGGGCCGTTTGAACCGATGACGTCGGACGATTTCGAACGCCTGCAGTCCCTGATGGCCTCACGGGCCGGCTTCCGGCTGTCCCGTGACCGGCTGCATCTGGCCGAGCATCGCCTCGGCCCGGTCGCCCGTCGTGAGGGGTTCGATTCCGTCGACATCATGCTTGCGGCCCTCTGGGAGAAGCCGGTCGCCTCACTCGGCTGGGCCGTGATCGAGGCCCTGCTCAATTCCGAGACCTGGTTCCGGCGCGATCGCACCACCTTCAACATCTTCGCCGACGAACTTCTGCCCGCCCTGTCCAAGGCCCGGCCAGGCGGCCATGTGCGCCTGTGGTCGGCGGGCTGCGCCAGCGGCCAGGAGCCCTATTCCCTCGCCATGGACGCCCTTGAGGCCGGGGCCTCGGTCGAGATCGTGGCCACGGACCTGTCGCAGAAGGCGCTGGATAAGGCCCGTTCCGGCACCTACACCGGGTTCGAGATCCAGCGGGGCCTGCGCGCCCACACCATGCTGCGCTGGTTCGAGCCCCGGGAGGACGCCTGGGTCGCCCGCCCCGAACTCCGTGCCGCCGTGCAGTTCTCGCGGGCCAACCTTCTGGACGAGCCGAGCGAGGAAGCCCGGTTTGACGTCATCCTCTGCCGCCACATCCTCACTGACATCGAGCCCGCCCGCCGCGCCCAGGTGATCGACGGTCTCGAACGCCAGCTCGTCGACGACGGCTGCCTGTTCCTCGGTCCCGACGAAACGCTCGACGGCGACACCCTCGCCTTCCGCCCGGTCCATGGCCGCAAGGGTCTGTTCGTCAAATCCCCGGCCAGCCTGCGCCGCGCCGCCTGAACGGACACACCCTTGAACAAGGTGAAGGCTTACGCCCTAGTGTGACCGACGGATCGGGAGGGACCACCATGCGCCTCGTCTGGCTTTTTACCTCACTGGCACTCGCCCTTCTGCTGGCTGTGATCACCTTGCAGACGCCGCGCCCGGCCGGGGCCGATGCGCCCGCCACCGCCTTCTCCACCGCCCGGGCCATGGGCGATGTGCACGAGATCGCCCGGCACCCCCACCCGCTGGGTTCGGCCGAACATGCGCGCGTGCGCGATCATCTGTTCGCGCGCATGACGGCCCTGGGCCTGTCCCCCACCCCGTTCGCGGGGCCCCTGTCACCCGAGTCGATTCGCCGGTCCGAGCGGTGGGGCCAGGACCCCGCCGGTGTCGGCTACACCGCCGTCAATCTGGTCGGCGTCCTGCCTGGTCGCGACGCCACGGCCCCGGCCGTCCTGATCATGGCCCACTATGACACCGTGCCCGGATCGCCCGGTGCCGCCGACGACAGCGCCGGCGTCGCCGCCGTGCTTCAGACCGTCCGCGCCGTCCGCGCGCGCGGCCTCGCCGAACGCACCCTGGTGGTCCTGTTCACAGACGCAGAGGAACTGGGTCTGGACGGTGCCCGCATCTTCTTCGGGGGTCACCCTTTGCGCGACCGCATCGGCGCGGTCGTCAACCTCGAGGCACGCGGCGGCGGCGGTCGCGCCATGATGTTCGAGACCGGACCCGGCAATGCCGGAACCGTCGCCCTGTTCGCGCGCGCCGCCGGGCGCGCCACCGGTGGTCCGGCCAGCAGTTCCCTGGGCGTCTTCGTCTACGAATTGATGCCGAACGGCACCGACTTCACCATCCCCCGCGCGCGGGGCATTCCCGGCGTCAATTTCGCCTTCATCGGCCGGCCCGAACAGTATCACTCGGCCGCCGCTGTTCCGGCCGCCCTCGACCCGGGCAGCGTCCAGCATATCGGGTCCCAGGCGCTCGAAATGACCGACGCCCTGCTGCGCGCGCCCGACCTGCCGGTCGCCGGTCGCAATCTCGTGTTTTCGGACATCCTCGGCTGGTTCGTGCTGATGCACACACCGGCGACCGGCTGGTTGCTGCTGGCCCTGACCGCGGGACTCGGCGGTCTCGCCGCCTGGCGTGTCGGCCGGCGCAGCGTGTTGAGCCCGGCCGACATCGGGCGCGGCGCGCTGGATGGTCTGTGGTTTCTGGCCACCGCCGTCATCCTCAGCCAGGCCGTACGCCTGCTCGCCGGACCGATGACCGCCCGGGCCACCTCCCCCGACGCCTACTATACGCTGCTGGCCCGGCTGCCGTGGATGGAGGCCGCAACGGCCCTGACCGTCCTTGCCGTCGCCCTGCTGCTGGTGGCCGGCCGGAACCGGGTCGACCGGCGCGTGATGGCCGCCGGGGTTGCCGTGACCACGATCGCGGTCCAGGTCTTTGGCGGCCTCGATCTGGTGGTCCTCGCCATGGCCCTGCCGGCGCTGGGGCTCAGCCTGTTCCCCGGCCTGGCGTCCCGTACGGTCTGGGGGGGCTGGCTGGGGCTGATCGGCCTGACCCTCGGCCTGGGCCTGATCCTCCAGACCCTCGCCCCCGAAGCGGCCCTGATCTTCGTCTGGCCGGGGCTGCTGGCGGCGGCGGCGGCGGCGGTCACCGCCTTCACCGGCCCCGCGCTGGACCGGCCCGCGGGCCTGGCCCCGTCAGCCCTTGCCGGCGTCCTCGGCGGTGCCTGGCTGGTCGGCATGGCGCATTTCGTCTTCCTCGGGGTCGGCATCGACCTGCCCGGAGCCCTGGCCCTGATCGGCCTGCTGGTCCTGATGCTGGTGCGCCCGCTGGCCCCGGCCACAAGCCTGGCCCGACCCGTGTTGATTGGGGCCGCCGCCTGTCTGTTGCTGGCCTGCGGCCTGTCGGGGGCGGCCCGCTGGGCCGAGCCGACGGCCGTGACCGCGCCCCGGACCGCCACCGGCTAAGGCGGCCTCAGCCCCCGTCGGCCCAGACCGTCTTGTACAGGTCGAAGCGACGGTCACGCAGGTTACGCACCGTGCCCTGCGACTTGGCCCAGGCCAGGTCCGACAGGTCCAGGTCGGCCACCGTCACCGTCTCGACGTTCTCGCTCGCCTCGGCCGCCACCCCGTCGCGCGCGAACGGAAAGTCGCACGGCGTCAGGATGCAGGACTGGGCATACTGGATGTCCATGTTTTCGACGTTGGGCAGATTGCCGACATTGCCCGACAGCACGACGTAGCACTGGTTCTCGATCGCCCGCGCCTGCGAGCAATATCGCACCCGCAGATAGCCCTGCCGGTTGTCGGTGCAGAACGGCACGAACAGCATCCGCGCGCCCTCGTCGACCAGCCGCCGCGCCAGTTCCGGGAATTCGGAGTCGTAGCAGATCAGCACCCCGATCGGGCCGCAGTCGGTCGGGATGGCATGGACGGCGTCGCCGCCCTTGATGTTCCACCAGTGGCGCTCGTTCGGCGTCGGATGGATCTTCTCCTGGGCGTGAACCGACCCGTCGCGCAGGAAGACATAGGCGACATTCTGGATGTCGCCGTCCTCGGCCCGCGTCGGGTGCGACCCGCCGATGATGTTGATGTTGTACTCGACCGCCATCTTCTGCATCGCCTCGACGAAGCGTGGCGTGTAGCGGGTCAGGTGTTCGATCGATTCCGCCGGCGTCAGCTTCTTCGGCTCCAGCGACAGCAGCTGCAGGGTGAACAGTTCGGGGAAGACCACGAAGTCCGAACGATAGTCCGAGGTCACATCCACGAAATATTCGACGTTGGAGATGAACTCCTCAAAGCTCGTCACCTTGCGCGCCTGCAGCTGCACCGTCGCCACCCGCACCGTCTCCTTGGTGGCGAAGGCCGCGCCCTTGCCGTGGCTCTCGACATAATAGGGGTTGCGCCAGACCATATGGGCCGCCGTACCCATCGAGGCCGCATCGGACTTCAGATAGCCCTCCAGAATGCCGATCGGTTCGAAGCCCGAGCGCAGGTGGAAACCGATCACCGGATCGTTCAGCTTGCGCGCCGTCACCGCGTCCAGATAGGCCTCCGCCGACGGATAGGAGCCCTTGCGCCGCGCCCGGCCCGGCATCCGGCCGCCGAACACGATCCCCTTCAGGTTCTGGGCCTCGCACAGGTCGCGACGCGCGTCATACAGGCGCTGGCCGATGCGCAGCCGGCGACGGTCGGGGTCGACACAGACCTCCATACCATAGAACCATTCCCCCACCGGATCGTGTCGCGCGGCATAGCCGCCGCCGGTGATCTCGTTCCAGGTGTGCGGCGACATGGCCGTCTTCTCGTCGATGCGGAACCCGGCGGCATAGCCGACGATCTCGCCCTCATACTCGACCACGAACTGACCGTCGTGGAAGGCGGCGATCTGGCCGCGCAACATGCCCTGGGTATAGGGCGGTATGTCCTTGTAGACCTTGATCACAAGGTCATTGATGGCCTTCACATCCGTCAAACGGGCGTTGCGGATGGTCAGGACGGCAGGCTTGGCTGTTTTGGTCATAGCCTCTGAACGCACAGCGGCGCTTGGGGATCAATACCGAAGCGGCTTGCCGGGCCGGTCTTCCTGCCGGATCGACGTTCAGATGCTAGCGTGAAGGTACCAACCGCCCGCCGACTGCCCATTCAGAGGACGACGCCATGGATTTCTCCCGACTGCAGACGACCAGCAAGGTTTCCGACGAATGGTCCTACCCCCAGCAGGCCGCGCGCGCTTCGGGCATGCTGCCGGTCGATCGCGCGCCGGACCACACCCTGTACTGGGAGGAATACGGCAATCCGGACGGCGAGCCGGTGCTGTTTCTGCACGGGGGGCCGGGCGGCACCTGCTCACCCGTTCTCTCGCGGTTTTTCGATCCGGCGCGATATCGTGTGATCCTGTTCGACCAGCGCGGATGCGGCAAGAGCCGGCCGACCGTCGCCGGCGCAGGCCCGGAAATCGCCCTGCTGAAGAACACGACGGACGACCTCGTCGCCGACATCAATCGCCTGCGCCACGCCCTGGACATCACCGGAAAGATGCATCTCTTCGGCGGCAGCTGGGGCAGTACCCTCGCCCTCGTCTATGCCATCCGTCACCCCGATGCCGTGGCGTCCCTGATCCTGCGGGGCATCTTCCTCGGCGAGCGGGATGACCTGCTCTACATGTACCAGGGTAATGCCGGGACCTGGGCGGACCATCCCTACGCCCTCACGCGCCCCGGCAGCTATGTCGCCTATCCCGATGAGTGGAAGGCCTTCGTGGAGATCGTCCCGCCCGGGGAGCGGACGGACATGATGGCGGCCTACAAGGCGATCTTCGACCGGCACGCCACCGGCGAGGCTGATCGCGCGGCGCAACAGGCCGCGGCGGTCGCCTGGTCGGTCTGGGAGGGCACGATCTCCTATACGGAACCGCCCGCCGCCGACCCCGGAAAGAACGCCGAAGCAGACTTCGCCCTGAGCTTCGCCCAGATCGAGGCCCACTATTTCGCCAACGACCTCTTCATCGAACCGGGCTATGTGCTGAACCATGTCGAACGACTGGCCGGCATCGCCGTCCACATCGTCCACGGCCGTTTCGATCAGGTCACGCCGCTCACCCAGGCGTCGGCGTTGGTCGCGGCGCTCGAGGCCGCCGGGTCACCGGTCCGGACTTTCGTCAGGACCAACGCCGGACATAGCGCCCTCGAAGCCCAGACGGTCATCGCCCTGACCGCCATCATGGACGGCCTCGACCCGCTGGACGGCTAGAGCGGACAGCAGATACGTCTGAATCGGACGCATCTTCCCCGATGTCGAAAAGAACATATTGGCAACCGGAACAAACCGTGCACATAGTCCGCTTCACACAGG